>JBOHHF010000553.1:0-55883 GCA_050700495.1 Pseudonocardiaceae bacterium | reverse complement strand
GCCGCCAGCGCAGCCCGGGCCTGGGAATCTTTGTTGGCCACATCGATGCGGGCCCGCTGCATATTCTCCACCGCGTTCAGCTGGGCGCCTCCCACCGCGTCCAGCAGTTCGGCCCTGGCCAGCAGATCTTTCGGACTGCTCGAGCCGAGAAAGGCCGAGATCGATCCGATCGTGCTGCCCTGCCGGAAGCTCGCGGCCGCGAACTCGTCGAGATCTCGATGTGCCTTGGTGATCTGCGCAGTGGCCGCGTCGGCCTCCGTCCGGGTGTTGTCGGCTTCGGACTTCGCGGCTGCGGCTGCGGCGTCCGCGGCTTGCTGGTCGACCAGTGCCTTATTGGTCTGCTCGCGCTTGAGCGCGACCTCGGCCTGGAGAGCGAGCAGCGCGGCGTCGGCCTGGGCGACCTGGTTGGCCAGCTGCCCGACGCGGCCGGCGGTGGCGTCGGCGCGAGCCTGGCTCGACCTGAGATCGTCGTCACTGGGATTGGGCGGGGGCGGGGGCACGGCTTGCCCGATGGCAGGTTGTCCCACCAGCGCCAGTACTGTGAGCGAGGTCGCGACCAGGGCGTGGACGGCGGAGTGACGCCGAGTCCGGACGCTCACACCCACTCCTCCCCCAGCTCCCCTCTGCAGGCGCCGGTCCTCCCTGACGTCTGCCTGATCTTGTCAAGCAGACACGCGGCTGCACTTTGCCACCTGCGCCTCATGAACACCAGAGAGCCCATACGTAACTATCGCAACATCCACCACATGTGTTACAGCGCGCGGGAAGATGTCACTGTCAGTCATTGAGGAGAGCCCAGCGACCGGTTGCGCCGGGCGGGAGTCGAGTGCGGGCACCATATGGGTGTCCGATGCGCGGTCTTTCGAGTTAGTGGCCGAGGCGCACCGGCAGTCGGCGGCGGTCGCGTCCAGCGGCCGTACCATTGCTGGTTAGGCGTTCATCGGCGCGGCCTCGGTTTGGATGTGGGCCCGGGCCGACCTCACCGCCACGCGTGTTGCAGGCGGCCCGCGACAGAGTCGGGTTCTCGTCCGGCCACCACGTCGTCCGGGACACTGGAAGGCCGCATGAGCAGGTGATCAGCCCTCTACAGCACGCCGGCCCGGCGCCAGAACAGCTTTCCCGGCCCGGCGATCAGCCCGACCTCATTGAAGAACTTGATGACCTTGCGGGCGGCGAACTGCTTGGTCCGCCGCCAGTGCGGATTCGCGGCAGCCGCTGCGACCGCCTCGTCGACATCCAGCCCAGCCGCTGCGTACACCTTCGGGTCGATCAGCCTGGTAGTGGCGCAGTAGACCGACACGGCGAGGATGAAGCGGCTGTACGCCCGGCCCAGTGGGCCCAGCCGAGGCCACTGCCGAAGCGTCTCCTCGCGGGCGTAACGAATGTGGCGGGCCTCCTCGATGACGTGGATCCGCGACACCTTTTGGACCATCGGTTGCAGCGACTCATCCACCATCTGCTCGCGCTGTAACACGTCGAGAATCTCCTCGACATAGATCGCCGCGCCGAAGGTGAGGGTGCCGTTGGACACCGTCTTGAGCAACCGTCCGAGATGGTGCACGACCCAGCCGGGACCGTACTCCGGGCCGCCGAACTTCTCTGCCGCGCGGGAGAACATCACCGAGTGCCGGCACTCGTCGGCAATCTCGGTCCACGCGTACCGGGCGTGTGCGCTGCCCTTGGGACGGTCGTAGACGTGCCGGACGAGCATCTGCATCAGGATCGTCTCGAACCAGATGCCGATGCTGTACAAACTTGCCACCTCGTGCTTGGTCAGCTCGATCCGCTGCTCCTCGCTCATCCGATCCCACAACGCCGTGCCGTATAGGGAGCTGCGGTGCGGGTCGATGAAGTAGCGGTCCGGCGCAAGCGGGGCGTCCCAATCGATTTCGATGGCCGGGTCGAAGGAGTGCTTGGCCGAGGTCCGCAGGAGCCGCTGAGCGGTGTCCTCGCGATCGGGAACGTGGTTGGTCGTCGCTTCAACGGCGCTGGTCACGGACATCTGCGTCCTCCTTGACGAGCAGGCATACCCCAATATAACTGACTCGTCAGTCACCAACAAGAGGGAGCCACTCGCCCCGGCGGATCCGATCCAGTCCCAGCCACCCGAAATCGACCGCCCGCGCCTCCACCTTCGCTCGTGGTACCTCCGGATGGTCCAGCCACCAGGACATCAGCCCCTGCAGCGCGCCGACGAGCAGCGGGACGGTCAGCCGTGCTTGTTTCAGCACCTCCTCATCGGAGGGCACCGCAACCCCCGGCACGGGGGCGTAGTAGCCGGCGAGGACCGCCGCGAACACCTCGTTGATCTGCTCCCGCAGCGTGCGTAGCGGCGCGCCGAGCTCGGGATTGTCCAGGTGCCGCGCGACCAGTGCCCACGACTCCGGACGCTCCACCACCACGTCGCAGAGTAGTCGGACCACGCCGCGCCAAGCACCGAGCGCGTCGCCGGCTTTGTCCAGCACGTCGGGCAGCCGTCTCATGAAGCCCTGAACGACCTGCTCGGTGACCGCCGCGAAGAGCTCCTCCTTGCTCGCGAAGTGCTGGTACACCAGCGCCTTGCTCACCCCGGCGGTGGCGGCGACGTGTTCCATCTGAGTGAGGTAGTAACCCCGGCGGCTGAACTCCCGCAGCGCCGCGTCGAGCAGCTCGCCCCGCCTGGCCTGGGACGACAGCCGGCGCCGGGGGCGTGCTGCGCTCGGGAGGTGCGGCGGGGACGACCGGCTCACGTCAACCAGTGTGCTCGCTGCCTGCACCGGGTCGAGCGCAGGAGTCAGTTCACCCGAGCTCACGCCCCTGCCAGTACTCCTGGCGCAACTTGAACTTCTGGATCTTCCCGGTGGCCGTGCGCGGAATCGCCTCGCGAAACTCCACCGACGTCGGCGCCTTGTAGCCGGCCAGCCGCTCCTTGCAGTATCTGATGATCTCGTCGGAGGTGACCTGCTGCCCGTCGGCCACCACGACCAGTGCCTTGATCGTCTCGCCCCACCGCTCGGAGGGAACCCCGATCACCGCGACCTCGGCCACCGCCGGGTGGCTGAACACGCAGTCCTCCACCTCGATCGAGGAGACGTTCTCGCCGCCGGTGATGATCACATCCTTCTTCCGGTCAGTGATCGACAAGCAGCCCTCGTCATCCACCGCGCCGCCGTCACCAGTGTGGAACCAGCCATCCACCAGCACGTCGCTGCTGGCGTGCGGATCGTCCCAGTAGCCGGCCATCACGACGTTGGAGCGAGCCAGCACCTCCCCGGACTCGGAGGTGCGCAGCTGCACGCCCAGGGCGGGGACGCCGGCCCGGGACAGCCTTCGGGCCCGGTCCGCGGCGAGCAGGTTGTCATCAGCCCGCACGCTGCGGTTGAAGGTGAGCAGCGGTGCGGTTTCGGTGAGCCCGTAGATCTGCAGAAATTCCCAGCCGAGTTCCTCGCTGATCCGCTGGATGGTCTTGGTGGGGGGTGGCGCCCCCGCGCAGACCAGCCGCACCCTGTTCCGCCCAGGGATCTCGCCGTCCCAGCTCGTGGCGGCGTCGAGTACCGCGTTCCACACCGCGGGGGCACCACACATCAGCGTCACGCCGTGCGAGTCGACCCGCCGCAGGATCTCCGCACCCTCCACCTTGCGCAACACCACCTGCTCGGCCCCGAGCCCGGCGAGACCGAACGGCATGCCCCAGCCGTTGCAATGAAACATCGGCAGGGTGTGCAGGTAGACGTCGCGCTCCCAGGCCCGGGTATGCAGTGCGAAGGTGACTGCGTTGATCCAGATGTTACGGTGCGTCAGCTGCACCCCCTTGGGCCGTGCGGTGGTGCCCGAGGTGTAGTTGATCGTCGCGGTGGCGTCCTCGTCCGGCTCGGCCCACGGGCGCGGCTCGGTGTCGAAGCGCATCACCTGCTCCTCAGTCTCGCCGCCGAGCACGAAACGGCGTGTCGCCGCCACCCCCTTGAGCTCGTCGTCGAGCTCCGGGTCGACCAGCAGCACCGACGAGCCGCTGTGCCCGATGATGTAGTTCACCTCGTCGACGTGGAGCCGAAAGTTCACCGGCACGCAGATGCGGCCGCTGGCCGGGACCGCATGCAGTAGCTCGAGCAGCCGGGCGCAGTTGTGGCTGACCACGGCCACCCGCTCCCCTTCACCCACCCCGAGCGCGTCCAGGCCCGCCTGCCAAGCCTGAACCCGCCTACCCAGCTCTCGGTAGGTCGACGCCGGCACCGGTGGGGCCGGCTGGGCGGATTCGTCCACAACCGCGACGGAGTCCGCGAACGCGGTCTCGCCGCGGGCGAGGAAGTCAGCGACGGTCAAGGGCACCCGCACGGCTCCCACCTCCGGATTCGTAGGTCGCGGTCGTCAGGCGGCTGTGTCGGAGCCGTATGGCTGGGTGATGGCTGCCTGCTGCTTGTTGCGCGCGGCGACGATCGTGTGATTGAACAGGGTGGTCATCGAAGACCTTTCGAAACCGGCGCCTCCATGCCTGACGCTGCCCGCCACCGACATGCGACGCTGGCCCAATCCCAGCACGACGGACGCCGCCCCCGCAAGAACCGGTCGACATACATCAGGGAGCTGATCTGCTCGGGGATGCTGATCGATGCGGGGCTCAGCCCATCCGGGCCTCCCCGTCGTCGGTGGACACCAGGTCGACGAGCGCGCCGATGTCGTCGGACCAGCCAAGGCGGCCGCTCTCGAGGTCGACGACCAGTGCGTCCACCCAGCTGCGCTCGGCGTCGAGCCGGTTCCGCTCGTACTCAGTCTCGATCAGCAGCAGCCGTGGCAGGGTTTCCGGGATCGAGGCGAGCGCATCGTCGAGTCCGGTGATCCGCAGTGCGAGGGTGTTCCTGCGAGCTCGCAGCGCCTCGGCGGCCCTGCCGGCCGGCAGGCAGGCGGCGAACGAGAGGGCCGCGACGAACACCGTGGTGTCGGGGTCGGGGTGCTTCAGCAGCCGTGTGACCCGTTCGCGGAGCTCGACGCGGCCCGCTTCGGTGAGCGCGTAGATGGTGCGCTCCGGGCGGGCGCCGTCACGGCCGGTCTCCTGCACGCGGATGAGCTCGTCGCGCAGCAGCCTGTCGACGGCGTGGTACATGCTCCGCGGCAGACCGGTCACGAAGTCCTTGTGGGTCTCGATCATCATCCGGTGCATCTCGTAGGTGTGCCGAGGCCCCGTGAGCAGCAAGGCCAGCACCGTCAGCGCGGGCAGATCACGGTCGACGCGCCGCAGATCCACAACCCCATCTCCTTAATAGTGCACCTTACATTATTGCATCCTGCACTATCAAGGAGATGGGGTTCGGCTTCCGATGGCGACCTCACTCATCCCGACCCGCGGACGTCGTCGCCGATGCGGCCGCGGGCGGGATGACGCTGCTCGACGTCGGGCCGCCAACTCATCGGTGCGACTCGCGCAATCTCACGGCTCTGCTGGCACCCCCGCAGGTACACCGTCTCGTGGGGGGAAGCCCCAACCTCACCGCTCAGCACGATGCCTCGCTGCGCTATTCAGGGCCGCGAACGGTCGATCCCACGCAGACTGGGCGCCGTCGCGCACCGGGATAACCTGATACGGAGGCGACCTGGAAAGCGCCGATCCAGCTCGTAGTCGGCTGTGCCCGCTGAAGTGAACACGACCGCACGGGTGCTTTACCGTGCTGTTACGGCTTCGCCCGCTGATCCCATCCGTGGGTGGCCAGACATAGAGTCACGATTCGAAGGCACCAGCTTGACCCTCCGAGAGGAGTAGCCCGTGACCCACGCGGCAGCCAACGCCGACACCTTCGGCACCCGCGGCACACTGTCTGTCGGGGATTCCCGCTACGAAGTCTTCCGGCTGATGAAGCTGGACCAGCGGCTCGGCGCGCAATGGCATGCCCTGCCCTACAGTCTGAAGGTGCTGCTGGAGAACCTGCTGCGCTTCGAATCGGACGTAGCGGGCGCGCATGTCACGGCCGAGCACGTCGAAGCCCTCGTCCGCTGGGACGCTCAGGCTACATCGTCGACAGAGATCCAGTTCACTCCTGCGCGGGTGATCATGCAGGACTTCACCGGGGTGCCCTGCGTGGTCGATCTGGCCACTATGCGCGAGGCGGTCGCGGCGCTGGGCGGCGATCCGCAGACGGTGAATCCGCTGACACCGGCCGAGCTGGTCATCGACCACTCGGTGATCGCCGATGTGTTCGGCCGTCCGGACGCCTTCGAACGCAATGTCGACCTGGAGTATCAGCGAAACCGGGAGCGCTACCAATTCCTGCGCTGGGGTCAGGGGGCCTTCGACGAGTTCAAGGTGGTCCCGCCAGGAACCGGGATCGTGCACCAGGTCAACATCGAGCACCTGGCCCGCGTCGTGATAACCCGCAACGGCCAGGCCTACCCAGACACCGTGGTGGGCACCGACAGCCACACCACGATGGTCAACGGGCTGGGTGTGCTCGGGTGGGGCGTGGGCGGCATCGAGGCTGAGGCTGCGATGCTCGGCCAGCCGGTGTCCATGCTCATCCCGCAGGTGGTCGGCTGCAAGCTGACCGGCTCTATCCCACCCGGGGCGACGGCCACCGACGTCGTCCTTACCCTGACTGAGATGCTGCGCCGGCACGGGGTGGTCGGGAAGTTCGTGGAGTTCTACGGCCAAGGCGTGGCGGCGGTGCCGCTGGCCAACCGCGCCACCATCGGCAATATGAGTCCCGAGTTCGGCTCCACTTGCGCGATCTTCCCGATCGACGAGGAGACCATCCGCTATCTGAAGTTCACCGGCCGCCCCACCGAGCAGCTCGCGCTGGTCGAGGCCTACGCCAAGGAGCAGGGCCTCTGGCACGACCCGCATCAAGAGGCCACTTACTCCGAGTACCTCGAGCTGGATCTATCCACCGTGGTGCCCTGTATCGCCGGACCCAAGCGCCCGCAGGACCGTATCGCGCTCTCCGAGGCCAAGACCGCGTTCCGCCGTGCGCTGGTTGATTACGCTTCGGTCGAGCAGCCAGCGAAAGCAGGAAAGTCCCAGGTGGACCAGGCGGGCGAGCAATCCTTCCCGGCCAGCGATGCACCCGCGGTGAGCAACGGCAACGGTGACGGGATGCCCCGTATCTCGGTCGGAGTCGGCGCGCAGGAGCGCCCTAGCTGCCGCACTACGGTGCGCACTGCCGAGGGCACCGAGTACGAGATCGACCACGGCGCGGTGGTGATCGCCTCGATCACCTCCTGCACCAACACCTCCAACCCATCGGTGATGATCGGCGCCGCGCTGCTGGCTCGCAACGCCGTCGATCGCGGCCTGACCGTCAAGCCCTGGGTGAAGACGTCGATGGCTCCCGGCTCCCAAGTAGTCACCGACTACTACGAGAAGGCCGGCCTGTGGCCGTACCTGGAGAAGTTGGGCTATCACCTGGTCGGCTATGGCTGCACCACCTGCATCGGCAACTCCGGGCCGCTGCCCGAGGAGGTCTCGCAAGCTGTCCGTGACGCCGACCTCGCCGTGGTCAGCGTGCTGTCCGGAAATCGCAACTTCGAGGGCCGGATCAATCCCGACGTCATGATGAACTACCTCGCCTCACCCCCGTTGGTGATCGCCTATGCGCTGGCGGGAACGATGGACGTCGACTTCGACAGCGAGCCGCTGGGCGTCGACAGCGACGGCAATCCGGTCCACCTAGCTGATATCTGGCCCTGGCCGGAGGAGATCCAGAAGGTGATCGAGTCCGCGATCAGCCAGGAGATGTTCGCCAAGGACTATGACGACGTCTTCGCCGGCGATGCTCGCTGGCAGTCCCTTCCTACCCCGGAAGGTGAGACCTTCAGCTGGGACCCGGAGTCCACCTATGTCCGCAAACCTCCGTATTTCGAGGGCATGACGGCGCAACCGCCGCCGGTGGCCGACATCTCCGGTGCCCGGGTGCTGGCGATGCTTGGTGACTCGGTAACCACCGACCACCTATCTCCCGCAGGGACGATCAAGGAAGACTCTCCGGCCGGCCGGTACCTGTCCGAGCACGGTGTGGTGCGCAAGGACTTCAACTCCTATGGATCCCGCCGGGGCAACCACGAGGTGATGATCCGGGGCACGTTCGCGAACATCCGGTTGCGCAACCTGCTCCTGGACGCGATCTCGGAAAATCCGGTCAGCGGGGGTTATACCCGCGACTTCACCGGGGACTCCGGCGGTGTCCAGCCGGTACCTATCTACGACGCGGCGCAGCGTTACGGCGAGGCCGGCATCCCCTTGCTGGTCCTGGGTGGCAAGGAGTACGGCTCGGGCTCGTCACGGGACTGGGCGGCCAAGGGCACCCGACTTCTCGGGGTGCGCGCGGTGCTCGTCGAGTCATTCGAACGTATTCACCGCTCCAACTTGATCGGAATGGGCGTGCTTCCGTTGCAATTCCCGGCAGGCGAATCGTCCTCGTCGCTGGGTCTGGACGGCACCGAGATTTTCGACATCTCCGGCATCACCGTGCTCAACGACGGCTCCATCCCGGGCACAGTCCACGTTGCTGCGACCCGTCCGGGGACGGATCCGGTGGAGTTCGACGCCGTGCTGCGAATCGACACCCCTGGCGAAGCCGAGTACTACCGCAACGGCGGGATCCTGCAGTACGTGCTGCGCGGCATGGCACGGCGCACCGCCACGGGCGCAGCGCCACCCTGAGTGTCGCCAGCGTCGGTGCGGCCTTCGGCGGTCGAGATCGTGGGCAGAATGGCGCGATGAGCTCGGTCCTGGTTACCGGCGGCACCGGAGTCCTCGGTCGCGCCGTGGTGCAACGCCTGCTCGATTCTGGGCATCAGGTTCGGCTCGCGAGCCGGCGGCCGCCGCCGGCCGGTCCGCGGCGCTACGCGTGGGTGACCGTCGACTACCGCAACGGTGAGGGCCTTGACACAGCGCTGCGTGCGGCAGACGCGGTCATCCACTGTGCGGGTGATCTTCGCGGCAAGGTGGACAGGGCACTGCTCACGGCCGTCCGGACCGGGGGCGGGCCGCATCTGTTGTACATCTCCATCATCGGGGTCGATCGCGTCCCGCTCGCCTACTACCGGCTCAAGCTCGCCGCGGAACGGGCAATCGAGAACTCAGGGCTGCCGTACACGATCCTGCGCACCACTCAGTTCCACGACCTGATCCGGTGCGGGCTCGCCGCAGCCGCGCGGTTGCCGCTGATGCCGGTACCCGATCTCAGCGGCCAGCCGATCGCCGTCCGGGACGTCGCGAACCGTCTTGTCGAGCTGGCCACCCGCGCGCCGCGCGGCTACGCCCGCGACCTCGGCGGACCTGAGGTTCGGACGGTCCGGGACCTGGCCAAGGCCTATCTGAGGGCGACCGCGCGGCGCCGTCAACTGTTGCCCATCCGCCTGCCCGGCAAGGCATTCGTTGGCTACCGTCGCGGCGGGCACCTTACGCCGAATCACGCCGACGGACGCATCACCTTCGAGGAATACCTCGCGACTCACCCCGCACCGGCGCGGATCTCCTACCGGGGCGCGCGATGACGGCGGGCCAGCGATGATCCTCGCGGCCGGGTTGGTGGTCGCGCTGGGCGCGCTGGTGCAGGGCGCGGTGGGCTACGGGATGGCGTTGGTGGCGGCACCATTGCTGGCGCTGGTCGACCCCGTGCTCGTCCCGGTTCCGTTGATCTTGCTGGGGACCATGCATTCGGTCCTCGCGGTGGCCCGGGACGGGCGGCACGCCGACTGGCCCGGGATCGGATGGGCGATGCTGGGCCGGTTGCCCGGCACCGGGCTCGGAGTACTCGCCGTGGTGATGTTGTCGCAGCGGGTGTTCAGCCTGGTCGTCGGCCTCTGCGTACTCGCCTGCGTGGTACTGTCCCTCCTCGCCTGGCGGCCACGCCCGCGACCGCGCGCTCTGCTGCTCGCGGGGGTCGTCAGCGGGGCGGGTGGCACCGCTGCGGGGATCGGCGGGCCGCCCATCGCGTTGCTCTACCAGGACGAGGCGGGTCCACGGGTCCGCGGCACGATCGCCGGCTACTTCGTCCTGG
Organism: Pseudonocardiaceae bacterium; assembly: GCA_050700495.1. Lineage (GTDB taxonomy): Bacteria > Actinomycetota > Actinomycetes > Mycobacteriales > Pseudonocardiaceae. The sequence continues at coordinate 45,918 of JBOHHF010000553.1, read as the reverse complement.
GGTCGGTGACCTCGATCGCCGCGCTGGCCGCCGCGGGCCAGGTCACCAGCGAATCGTTGGCCAGCGCCGCCCTCCTCACCCCCTTCCTGCTGGCCGGTTTCGCGCTGTCCGGGCCGGCCCGGCGGGTGCTCGACAACGGCTGGACGCGGCGGGCGGTGCTCGCAGTGGCTGCCGCGAGCGCCGCCCTGCTGATCGGCCGCGTGGTGCTGTCGTGAGGGGCGTTGCGACAGCGCGGCCCCGCAAAGGCCAAGATCAGAAAACCGACGAGTCGGTGCATGGGCGCAGCGGTTGGGAAGGTTACAAGGTGCAGTGTTCACCTGTGAAACTCTAGGTAGTTTGTGACCGTTGTCAGGCTTTCAAGCGACGTCATCCGATCAACGAACTCGATGCCGTTGAGGTGGTCGATCTCATGTTGGATCACCCTAGCTACATAACCGGAGTAGCTCTGCTTGACATCGGTGCCCTCCGGCGAGGTGTATTCGACGGTGATGGTTTCGGTTCGTGGGACGCGGCCCATTAGTCCGGGTACGCTGAAGCAGCCCTCCCAGCCGGTCTCGCTTATCCCGGAATTTTCCACAATCACCGGATTGATCATCTGCAGTAATGGGGACGTCGGACGGTCAGGGAACACATCGGTCTTCCTGACCTCGATGACGATCACCTTTACTGGTGCGCCGATCTGAGGAGCGGCGAGGCCGGCACCATTCAACTGGCGCAACCGACTCACCATCCGCCCAAGAAGTTCCGCAACGTCATCGACATTGCTGATTACTTCGGTCTCAGCCTTGAGTCGGGGATCGCCGATAGTGACGACATCTTCGCCGGCTATACCCGACATCCAGCCCCGATCGCTCTTGGCAAGGTCCATCTGCTGGCCTCCTTCGTCGTGGTCAACTGGGGCAGCAGGCGATTCGGTGTGCGCCGTCCGGATCACGCTTCGGGGGCATACTTGCTCTTGACCCGAACAACGTTTTGTTGAAGGGTTTCTCTGATCCGGCGGTACTCGGCTTGACCAGCAAGTCTGGACATACCCAGTTGCTCGTCGTGCTGCAACAACTGAACCGACAGAAAACCGTCCTGTACCGCCTCGCGCAGCATTTTGATAGCGGCCTCGGTATCTCCTAGCTCCGTCAGGACGTGGGTGAGCCGGTACTTGAGGTACCCGTTATGAGGCTCAGCCTCAGTGAGCCTTGCGACCGTAGTGCGAGCTCGCTCGATGTGACCCACACATGCCTCGACGTTCGCCAGCCATGACTGTATGCGGAGGTTGAGGCGCGTTCCTTTGCCCGCGCATGCAACAGCGTGCTCTATTCCGGTAGACCATGCTTTGTGAGCGGCGTAATCGTCATTACTAAGACGATGCAGGTAGCCGAGCAGGTTCCAGACCGCGATGTCTTCAGGGTTGACATCGACAGCATCGCGGGCGGTATGGATGGCTGCGTGAATATCTCCGCGACCGAGGTGAGCCAATGCGACGGCCCAGCGCGTGTTGGAATCATGAGGATATGCGGGTAGATAACGGTGAGCCGCTTCCAGGGCCGACTGGCAGTCACCGATCATCAGATGGTTCCAGATGAGCAACTTTAACGCGGTGGGATTGGTCGGGTCTACCTGGAGAACACTTTGGGTCAGCGGCAGGGCCACCTCGGCCACTCCGCTGTTGTTGAGTGCGCGAGCGAACGCGAGCGTGGCGTCCAGACTGTCGGGGTTCTTCTCGTAAATCGCTCGACCGATCTCCAGAGCCCTTTCGTGCCAGCCCATGTCCCAGCAGATGCGAATGAGCGTTGTGCGGGCATCGATGGAGTCAGGGTCGAGCCGCAGCGCTGCATCGACGTCGCCGAGCGCTTGCTCCAATGTCGATTGATCCGACCCCCACCCGGAGAAGTACTGCCGCCAATTGGCATAGCCGCGAGCGGCGTAGGCTCGGGCAAAGCACGAATCGATGTCAAGGGCGCCGCCCAGCAAGGTCTTAGCAGCTTCGATCCGCTGTTTCTCGTTGGTGGCTAACAGTCCTTGGCCCCGCAGGTACAGCTCATAGGCGCGTTCCATGTTGGCCGGCTTGGCTTCGAGTTGGGACGGTTGGCCAAGTGACGGAGTCAAATTCATAGCCAATGCCAGGCCGCGACCGGCGACAGCGGCGGTGTCCAAGGGCAGCAGCACTTGGCGACCGTCAATCACAACAGGCAATAGTACGCCACCCTGCACAACTGGTGCTGACAAGCCCACTGCGTTGTGTACGTGGCCGCTATTCTTGAACGGGTCGGAGGAAGGGTCAATAGTAGTTGCCCTGCTAGTGAGCGAGTCATTGACTGCGGCAGTGAATCGAGCCTGGACGTCACCGGAAGCCTTCGCTAGCGCGGTGTCGAGGATGGCTTGAGTCTGAGGCTGTGGCTGGATGTCACTACCGCGCGCCTCCCACTTCGCGATCGTGCGAGCACCGACACCAAGATAGTCGGCGAACTCGTGCATCGTCATGCGTAGCGCTGCACGCAGAGCTTTGGCTTCGAGGCCCGTCCACAGGCGCACAGTCGTGGTCACAGCGTCTCCCAAGGGTGCGGTTCGCCTTAACCCTACCGGCCAAGGTGCATCCCGGGGGCACAGTGAGTGCGTCCTCGGGCCATCGTGTTGGAGACGTGCGCGGAACAGACTGTTACCAGCAACGGCGTAGGCGCCAGCTTTCCGCCCCCCTTCGGGGACCGCTCCAGTTGTTGCCGGGAACGAGGTAGACGATGCAGACTGACAGCCCGGACTTGGTGATCGCAAAGCGACTGCTCGACCAGCTCAAGCTGCGAGGTTTTCAATTCCGGCGGGTCGCCACAGGGGTGGACGGACCGCTGGTGGGAAACTGGGTGAGCGGTGGCTGGGTGGACGCGATCCATATCGAGGGATTCAGTCGAGATTGTTTCGCCTGGCGAAAACGAGCATCGCCGCTGATCGTTCCCGGCGACGGACTGATGGAGCATCGCGCCGATGGCTCTGTGCTGAGCGTGCTCAACGCGGTGTTGACCTGGGAGACGGGATCATAACTGCAAGCCTCCCCGCGGGTGCTCATAGCGGCCAGCCGGACGCCCGCCCTGCCCGAGATTGCCGGCTGACTGTCGGTTGAGCGAGCGGCCTGCGACGCTGGGCTCCCGGCAGTCAGCCGGCCACCAACTAAAACCCGTGAGATCGGCGGTACGCCATGCCTGCTGCAGCACCGCGACCGGCCCATTACCGGTGGTGCGATACGAGGGTACCCGCATTTCCCTGTCTTGCCGGTTCGAGCGGTATTAACGCAGTTCAGCACGTGGTATACGAACAAGGTTTGGCATCGCCTGCCCCGCTACCGCCGTGGTCCAAACAACCGGTTCACCACCCGGGCCGGCTGCTGGTCCCCACTGGACGGACGACATGACAGACCAGATCAATGCTGACACGGTGCTGCCAGTGACCAGCGCCCGCGACGGTTCGGACATGCTGCACGGTCGGAAGATCCACGATCCGTACCGGTGGCTGGAAAGTCCGGAGTCGGCGAGCACGCGACAATGGCTGGCGCGGCAGCAGGATCTCTTCGCCACGCACCGGCGACGGTGGAACCTTCGCTCGTCCTTGCACGATCGGATCGCAGTACTGCTGGAAACCGACACGTGGTCTCCACCCTGTGAGCGATCGGGACGTTTGTTCGCCACACGACGAGCGCCCAGCGCCGACCATCCGCAACTCGTCGTAATCCAGGATGGTACGCACCGTGTGCTGCTCGATCCGATGGTGCTCGATCCCACCGGCAACACTGTGCTCGACCGGTGGGAACCCAGTCCGGACGGCAGCCGGATCGCGGTGCAACTGTCTCGACACGGCCGGGAACGCGGCGAATTGGCGGTGTACGACGTAGCGACCGGCGAGATGGTCGACGGCCCGATCCGTGGCGTTCGGTACTCGCCGGTGGCGTGGCTGGACGATCACACGTTCTATTACGTCCGCGCCGTCCGCGACGCTACCGGCGTGGCGGTCAAGCGCGGTGTCTGGCTCCATCAGGTCGGGTCGCCACCGACGCGTGACGTACTGATTCATATCCCGACCGGTCGGCACGTCACCGCACCGCACGTCCGTGTCGATCACGGCCGGTGGCTGCTGGTGTGGGAGAGCCACGGCACGGGATATCGCACCGATGTGTGGCTGGCCGAACTGGACCTGTTCACCTGGGACTCTCCGGTACTCCGTGAGGTCCAGCGAGACATCGAGGCGGACACGGAAACCCGGATGGGCCGGGACGGCCGCCTTTACCTCCGGACCACGCTCGGTGCTCCTCGTGGCCGGCTGTGCTGGGCAGATCCGGCAGTGCCGAGGCAATGGCACGAACTCATCGCCGAGGATGAGGCGACCACGCTGGACGCGTTCGGGCTCATCGAGTCGGCCAGCGGGGTTGCCGAAATACTCGCAGTCCGCGGTCGGCAGGGGATCGCGGAGTTGTCCGCGCACGATCCCGCTAGCGGTGCGCTGCTACGGCGAGTCGCGCTTCCCGGTGAGGGCATGGTCAACACCTCGACCGCGCAGTTGTATGGCAATGCGACGTATCTGTCGTATGCGGATGTGAGCCGGCCGCCGTCAGTGATCTCCTACCGGCGCGGCGACGTGACGGTACGGTCGTGGCGCGCTGCGGTACCCGCGCCGCGGACTACGATCTGGCGCGATCGCTGTGAAGCGATCACGGCGGGTGGCACCGCGATTCCGGTCACGGTACTATCCGCACGGTCGCCCGGTGCGCCACGGCCGACGATTCTGCACGCCTACGGCTCCTACGGCCGTGCGCCGCAGTTCGGCTTCTCGGCGAGCCTGGCCGCCTGGGTCGAAGCCGGCGGCCAGTACATCGTTGCCCACGTACGAGGTGGCGCTGACGCCGGCCGAGACTGGCACATGCAAGCCCGCCGCGCCCACAAGGCCGTCGCAGTCGACGACCTGATCACTGTTGCCGAATGGCTTCACCACAACAGGTACACCACACCCGACCACGTGTGCCTGTCCGGTGGCTCCGCCGGCGGGCTGCTCGTTCTGGCGGCGGCCGTGCGCCGCCCGGAACTGTGGAACGCGGTCATCGCGCTGGCTCCGCTGGCAGACATGATCCGATTCGAGCGCTTCGGGATCGGCGCGCACTGGACCGAAGAATTCGGATCGGTCACCGATCCTGACGACTTCGCCGCGCTGCTGGCCTATTCGCCGTACCACAATGTGCGACCGGGCACGGATTACCCGGCCACGTTGCTGATCGGCTTCCACGAGGACACCCGCACCGGTGCGCAGCACCCCAGGAAGATGTGCGCGGCGTTGCAAGGGGCCACGACCGGCGATCGACCTGTGCTGCTCCGCTACAGCTATCAGTCCGGGCACGGACCGAAACCACTGTCGCAGGCCGTGGGACTCGCGGCCGACGCCCACGCGTTCGCCGCCTTCTGGACCGGGCTGGGGATCAACCGAGACGATGAAAAGAGGACGCACCATGCCCGAACCCACCGAAAACCTGCTGGATGAGGTCGAAGACCTCGCCGCACCCGTCAGCGGAAACGCGACGGCCAGCAAGGACGGAAACGACGGCGCGGACGGAAGCTCCGATTTCGTGTGATCCGCGACCACGTGATGTCCCGATGATTCCCCAGGCTGTCGGGGGCACACGCTCGCCCCCGACAGCCATCATCAACTTTGAGGACAGGCGATGACTGACGCTCTTTTCAGCGGCGGTTTCCTCCTGCAGGCAGGCGATGACTTCCTCGCCCACGGTCTTGGCGAGAGCGTCGTGCACGCCGACCTCGGCGCAGAAGCGGTCGTACCGCTGCTGTCCTGGGACGACCTGAACGCCATTCTGTCGACCGGCACCCTGCAACCACCACGCCTGCGCCTGCACCGCCAAGGTTCCCCCGTGCCGGTCGAGCGCTACACCCAGACCGCCACTGTCGGCGGCGAACGACGCGCGGTCGTCCGACCAGTGGAGCTGTACGCACAACTGCGGGATGGAGCGAGTCTGATCATCGAAGCCATCGACAGGTTGCATCCGCCGATTCGCGCCGCAGCAGATGATCTGATTCGTTTGGTCCGCGAGCCTGTCCAAGCCAATCTGTACCTGCTGTGGGGCGAGACGCACGGTTTCGATGCGCACTGGGACGACCACGACACGGTGATCGTGCAAGTCATGGGCACGAAGGCCTGGAACGTCCACGGACCGGGCCGAACACACCCGATGCGTAACGACGCCGATGCCGACCACACCTGTCCCGATGCCATTGTGTGGGAGGGAGTTCTCGAAGCCGGTCACGCTCTGCATGTGCCGAGAGGCTGGTGGCATACCGTGTGCGGCACCGGAGACGTGAGCCTGCACTTGACGTTCGGCTTCACCCGCACCACGGGCATCGACTGGGCAGCCCGGCTGATCGAGCACCTACGCGCCCTCGATCTGTTCCGCCGGGACCTTCCCCGTTTCACCGACCGCGAGCACAGCGCCGACCACTATCGACAACTATTGCACTGGCTCGCTGACACGGCAGCTGCGCACGGACCAGCGGACCTGCTCGCCGAGCAGGACCAGTACTTTGGCCGACGCCAGCGATTCAGCCTGCCGTGGCCGATGAACTCGGCCCTGCCTGCCGGCCCACTCACCGTGGAACTGGCCACCGTGATCGCCCCGGCGGTGACCATGACCAGGGACGCAGTGGCGCTGACCACAGGCGGCAAGCGCTACACGTTCAAAGCCGCAGCCCGGCCAGCGCTGGACGTGCTGATCCGCGACCGCGAGCTGACCGTGGCGGACCTCGGCCGCCACAGCGGCCTGGGCGACGCGCAACTCGCGGCACTGCTGCGTGAGCTGGTCAGGCAGCACCTCGTGCTGGTGCGGTAACCATGACAGCGGCCCCACCACCGCACGCCCATCCTGGGCCGCCAGTGACGCCTAGCCGGACGATGGTGGCCACACCGCTACCGCTACCCTCGATCGCCGTGAGCTTCGCCAAATATGACCTCGTAATTGTCGGCTCCGGATTCTTCGGTCTGACGGTCGCCGAGCGCGCCGCGACCCAGTTGGACAAGCGCGTGCTCATCGTGGAATGCCGTCACCACCTGGGCGGTAACGCCTATTCAGAAGTGGAACCGGACACCGGGATCGAGGTGCACCGCTATGGCGCGCACCTTTTTCACACCTCGAACAAGCGCGTTTGGGACTACGTCAATAAATTCACCGGCTTCACTGGCTACCAGCACCGTGTTTTCACCATCCACGATGATCAAGTCTACCCTTTTCCGATGGGCATCGGGCTGATCTCGCAATTCTTCGGTCGCTACTTCACCCCCGAGCAGGCCAAGGCGCTGATCGCCGAGCAGGCAGCCGAGATCAACGGCAAAGACGCGACCAATCTCGAAGAGAAGGCCATCTCCCTGATCGGCCGCCCACTGTACGAGGCGTTCGTCCGCGACTACACCGCCAAGCAGTGGCAAACCGATCCGACCGAACTGCCGGCAGCGACCATCAGCCGGCTACCGGTCCGCTACACGTTCAACAACCGGTACTTCAACGACATCTACGAGGGCCTGCCGGTCGACGGCTACACTGCGTGGCTGGAGAAGATGGCCGACCATCCGAACATCGAGGTCCGGCTCAACACCGACTACTTCGACGTCCGGGACGAGATCCCCGCCGGCACACCGACCGTCTACACCGGCCCGCTGGACCGCTACTTCGACTACTCGGAGGGCTGGCTCGGCTGGCGAACGCTGGACTTCGAGCAGGAAGTGCTGCACGGCTGCGGTGATTTCCAGGGCACCCCAGTCATGAACTACGCCGACGCTAGTGTGCCCTACACTCGCATCCACGAATTCCGGCACTTCCATCCCGAGCGGGACACCTACCCGACTGACAAAACTGTCATCGTCCGGGAGTTCTCGCGCTCAGCGGACAAAAATGACGAGCCATACTATCCGATCAACACTCCAGAGGACAGGGCCATGCTGGAGAGCTATCGCGAGCTGGCCAAGGCCGAGGCGCGGGAGCGCAACGTGCTGTTCGGCGGACGGCTGGGCACCTACAAGTATCTCGACATGCACATGGCCATCGGGTCGGCGCTGTCCACGTTCGACAACAAGATCGCCCCCTACTTCACCAAGGGCTGTGCGCTCGACGGCTCCATCGACGACTAAGCCAGATCGTTGGAGGGGCGTGCTAGTCGGATTTTGAGCGCACCCGGATCTTGAGTGCGCTCAGCCTCCCGAACTCGACGCCAGAGCTATTCGGTCGACCGTGGACAACTCTCCTGTCGAGTTCGGGAACCGGAGGGCTAGCCCACAGGTCAAGATCTGCGGGACAGGCCTTGAACTCAATCCTGAGGTTATTGTTTGCCGGCCAGTTCCTCGCGGATCAGAGCGGCGCCATCGGCGAGGGCACGGAGCTTGCTCGCTGCCAGCATGCGCGGGAGGTTGATCAGGCCGCAGTCGGTGGACAGGCCCAGCCGCTCGGCCGGCACGTACTCCAGCACCTGCCGGATCCGATCCGCAACCTCTTCGGCCGTCTCGGTGACGGTGGACTTGACGTCGATGACCCCGGCCGTGAAGTCCTTGGACCAGTTGTGGTCACGCAGCGGTTTGAGGTCGTCCGCGCCGGTCCGCCCGACCTCGTAGTTCAGCACGTCGATGTTGGCATCGAGCACCTGCGGGAAGATCCCCTGCGCGCGGGCGGGTGCGGGTGCCGTTGCCGGCCGGCGGTCCAGGACCCAGGCACCGAACTCGCGCTCCTCCTCGTCCGGGAAGTAGCCGGGCGTCCCTGAGTAGTTGCCCCAGCAGGTGTGCACCCAGAACTGGCAGCCCGCGCCCTCGACCGCGGCGTTGAGTACCTCGATCTCCCAGTCGCCCATACCGTAGGGCCAGACGAACTCGTCGAGCTGGATGATGTCGCAACCGTTGTCGGCGAGCTCCTTGAAATCCTCGTTGAATGCCTTGGCGATCGCCATCGCCAGTTCCTTGGTCTCCGAGTAGTACTGGTTGTTCGTTGCCGCCGCGATCACCTGGATACCGGTGTACGAGATCTTGATCGGCTTCTTGGTGGCCTTGCGGGTCGCGCGCAGCGTGGCCAGGTGGAACGGGTGCTCACGGGTCACCTCGCCCACGCAGGTGGGCGCGAACAGCGTGGAGTAGATCGGCAGCCCGATCGGCGGGCCGGACAGCTTGTAGCCGGTCATCCGCTCGACGTAGTGGTAAAGGATTGACCGTATGGCGAGTCGCCCCCGTTGACCCGGCCGTCGCAGATGATGTCCAGGCCCGCCGCTTCCTGGTCGCGGACGATCGCCCCGATGGCGTCCTCGTGCGCCTCCCGGCTGATCGCGTCGTAGATGAATTCACCCTTGGGGTAGACGGCATAGGCGTGGCCGTCGTACCAGCGCGGGTTGGGGTAGTTGCCCACCATGGTGGTGGGCAGGAGCACGTCCTGAGATCCGATGCGCACGCCTGCTCTCCTCCTCCTTGAGGGGCGGCACCGCGGGCGCGAACCGCCCATCCCACAATGTGACGGCGACCACAGTAGGGATAGCCGATGGGCAATACGTCGTGATCCCGGGCCAAACCTCGGGACGTGGACTGGTCCTGACAGGACCGATTCAGCGGTCTAACTCATCGACTGTGATGCGCCAGTCCACCGCCACGGCGCCGCTCGCGGTGGCCAGCAGCGGGTTCAGGTCAAGCTCAACGATCTCAGGCTGGGTAACCAGCAGGTCGCCGACGGCGGACACCGTGCCGGCGAGCGCGTCCAGGTCGACCGGCTCGCGGCCGCGGGCTCCGGTGAGGACGGGGTAGCCTCGCAGGCTCGCGATCAACCGGTGCGCGTCGCCGGTCTGTAGTGGGGCGAGACCGAACGCCACATCACCCATCACTTCGACCAAGATCCCGCCCAGGCCGATCATGACGACCGGCCCGAACTGGGGGTCACGGAGGCCGCCGACGGCGACCTCGATCCCGCTGAGCTGGGGTTGGACCTGCACCCGGGCTCCGTCGGCGAGCCCGAACAGTGCGCGCGCCGCTGTCCGGGCGGCGGCGGGGCCGGTGAGGTTCAGCCGGACTCCGCCGACGTCACTGCGGTGCACCAGGTCTGGGTGCACCACTTTGCACACCACCGGATAGCCGAGGCGCTCCGCCGCGTCGACCGCTTCCCACACATCGCTACAGCTGACCGACTCAACCACCCCAACGCCAGCCCCCCGCAACATCCGAGCCCCCAGATCGGGGTCGAGGTGCTGGGGGCGACCGCCAAAAGGTTCCGAATGGCGGCTGCGGGCATCCCGACGACCGCTAAAGGGTTCCGAATGGCGGCTGCGGCGGCCGCGAGCCTGGACTGCGTGGGATAGGGCGCGGGCGGTGCGCTCGGGCCACTCGAAACAGGGCACCCCGGATTCTTGTAGCAGCTCGGCATTGGCTCGGGCACTGCGTGGCGCCACCCAGCACACGTAGATCGGCACGGCCACTCCCGTCGAGCGGAGCCGGGCCACCGCGTCGCGCACGCCTACCGCGACGGCCTCGTCGGTGGCGGCTCGCTGCAGCAGGACGGGGACGACCACGTCCACTCACCCGAGCGGGCCAGCCGGTCCACCAGGTACGGGTACAGCTCGGCGAAGCGCGGCCACACCGGGGTGATGTCGATCGGGTTGGCCGCGCTGGCATGCCGCGGCAGCAGTGGTCGCAGCTCCTCCTGCAACGCTGGGGAAAGCTCAGGAACGGTGAGGCCTTCGTCGGCGAGCAGGTCGGCGAGTTCCACCCCGGTACCGCCGGAGTTGGTGATGATCGCGACCCGGTTACCGTCCGGCGGTGGTTGCGAGTCCAGCGCGCGCCTCGTGAGTGGGAAACAGTGTTATAGCACTCAATGCCACTCACGAGCGTGATCCTTGCAGCGGGCCTGGTGGTGGCGCTGGCCGCCGCGGGCCAGGTCCCGAGCGAATCGTTGGCGAGCGCCGCCCTACTCACCCCCTTCCTGCTGGCCGGTTTCGCGCTGTCCGGACCGGCTCGCCGAGTGCTGGACAACGGCTGGACGCGGCGGGCCGTGCTCGCAGTGGCCACTGCGAGTGCCGTGCTGCTCATCGGCCGCGCAGTGCTGTCGTGAGTGGCGTTGGGCTACCGGTGACGCCCAACCAGACGACGGTGACCACACCGCTACCGCTACCCTCGATCGCCGTGAGCTTCGCAGAATATGACCTCGTGATTGTCGGCTCCGGCTTCTTCGGCCTGACCATCGACGACTGACAGGTCAGGTGGCGGCGGCGAGTATCAGGGCGAACCGGTCGTCGGGATCGGTCCACCACGCGCGGACGGCGAATCCAGAGCCGCTCAAATCGGCGTCGAGTACGTCCCGTCGGAATTTGCCCGATACCTCGGTGCACATCTCCTCGTCTTTGACAAAGTGCGTGGTCATGCCCACGACGGGTAATCGCACCGTCATCGGGCGGCGAGCCCGCAGCCGCATCTCGATCCACTCGTGGGCGGCGTCCCATACTGCGACGTGGTCGAAGGCCGCGACGTCGAAGTCGGCTCCGAGTTCGCGGTTGAGTACGTGCAACACGTTGCGATTGAATTCGGCAGTCACTCCGGCGTCGTCATCGTACGCGGGCACCATGATCGCTGGGTCGGTGACCAGCCCGGCACCGAGCAGCAGCAGCTCGCCGGGATCCAGCGCGGCATGCAGCGCGCTGAGGAACCTGGCCCGCTCGCCGGGCAGCAGGTTGCCGATCGTGCCGCCCAGGAAGGCCACCAGCCTGCGGCCGCCCTCAGCGGCCGGCAGCAGCTCCAGATGCTGGGTGAAGTCGCCAACCACGCCGTGCACTGCGAGCCCCGGGTACTCCTGCGCCACCGCCGCCATCGCGCCACGCAACGCGGACTCCGACACGTCCAACGGCACGAAGCGCTGCAGCGATCCGCTGGCGGTGAACGCGTCGAGTAGCAACCGGGTTTTTTCCGAGGAACCCGAACCGAGCTCCACGAGGGTGTCGGTAGGCGCCCAGCCGGCGATCTCGTCGGCGCTGCGCCGCAGCAGCTCGCGCTCGGTGCGGGTCGGGTAGTACTCGGGCAACGTGGTGATCTGCTCGAACAGTTCGCTGCCACGGGCATCGTAGAACCACTTGGGCGGCAGCCACTTGGGATCGGCAGACAGCCCGAGCCGCACGTCATGATGCAGCGCATCGGCGGCATCGGAGTCGGACAGGTGGATCTCGATCACGGGTGCGGTCATGGCTCCTCGGTAGTGGTCGCGGGGATCGGCGCGATGTCCACGGTGGACGCTGTCGCGGTGAGCAAATGGCCGTCGGGAACCGGTTGCCAGCCGGCGGACTGGTCGGTGGGCTCGGAGCAGACCAGCACCGCCCCGTCGCGTGCGCATACCGCCAGCGCGTGGTGCACTGTGGTCGCGGCGATCATGGTGCCGTCAGTGATCAGCAGATTCAGCCGTGAGCCCGGGGCCGCGGCGAGCACCTCGGCGGCTACCGCGCCCAGCGCGCGGCCGGGAGGATCACCGGCCGCCAGCCGGTGCCGGACCAGCGCCCACAGCAGCGCGGAGTCGGTCGGTGCTTCGAGGGTGAGCAGGTCGGTCACCGGCAGCCGCGCGGCCAGCGGTGCCACGCTGTGCGGCCAGCCGGTGACCCTCCCGTTGTGGCTGAACAGCCAGCGGCCGGAGCCGAACGGGGCACAGGCGGTGTCGATCACCGGCATCCCGGCGGTGGCCGAGCGCACGGCGGCGACCACTGCGCTGCTGCGCACTTCGCGAGCCAGCGCGGCGAACGACGGGTCGGTCCACATCGGGACTGCTCGCCGGTACCGGATCGGCGCGGTTGCGCCGTCGGGGTACCAGCCTGCGCCGAACCCGTCGACGTTGATTATCCCGCCGCCCCGCATGTCTACCGGCGCGAAGCTCTGCCGCAGCAGTGAGTGCGGCGGGTCCAGCAGCAGCGTCGCGAGGTCACGCGGTGGCCCGAGGTAGGCCAGGTGTCGGCACACGGTCAGGCCAGGTCCCCCGCGTCAGCATCTCGGGCGCACCGGAAACCGGTGAAGATCTGCCTGCGCACCGGGTGATCCCAGTTGCGGAAGGTTCCCCGGCAGGCCGCCGCGTCGGTGCCGAACGAGCCGCCGCGCAGCATCCGGTAATCCCCGCCCAGGAACACCTCGGAGTACTCCCGGTACGGGAACGGTGCGAAGCCTGGGTAGCCCGAGAAACCCGAGGACGTCCACTCCCACACGTCACCGATCAGCTGGTGCACGCCCAGCGGGGACGCGCCGGCCGGATAGCTACCCGCGGGAGCAGGTTGCAGGTGCCGCTGCCCCAGGTTGGCATGCACCGGGGTCGGGCCCTCATCGCCCCAGGGGAAACGGCGGGAGCATCCGCTGGCGGGGTCAAACCGGGCGGCCTTCTCCCATTCCGCCTCGGTCGGCAGGCGCTTACCGGCCCACGCCGCGTAGGCCTGCGCCTCGAAGAAGCTGACGTGCATGACCGGCTCGTCGGGCGGGACCGGCTCGGTGCCGCCGAACCGGGTGCGCCACCACGACCCGCTGTCGAGGTACCAGAACTGCGGGGCCACCAGCTCCGCTTCGCAGCGATGCGCCCAGCCCCGTTCGCTCCACCACTGCGGGTGGTCGTAGCCGCCGTCGGCGAGAAACCGCTGGTAGTCACCATTGGTCACCGGGGTGGTGTCCAGCCAGTACGCGTCGGTACAGGCTCGATGCGCTGGGCGCTCGTTGTCCAGCGCCCACGGCTCGGTGGAGGTTCCCATGGTGAACTCGCCAGCGGGGACCAGCACCTCGGCCGGCAGGCCGGTGGCCCGCTGTGGTGTGGGTGCGGGTGCGTGCAGCGCGGCCGGGCCGGTTCGAAGCTGATGGGTGGCCAGCATGATCTCGTCGTGCTGCTGCTCGTGCTGCACGATCATCCCGAAGGCGAACCCGTGCGTCACCAATCGACGACCTTCCAGGGGGATGCAGTCCAGCACGTCGAGCACCTTGGCGCGGACCTCACCGAGGTAAACCCTGGCCTCGGCCGGGTCGAGCAGTGGCAGAGCGGGCCGGTCGGACCTGGGATGCTTGAACGCGTCATAGAGATCGTCGATGTCGGCGCGGACGGGGTCCCGCCCGGCCACATCCCGAACCAACCAGAGCTCCTCCTGGTTGCCGATGTGGGCCAGGTCCCACACCAGCGGTGACATGATCCGGGAGTGCTGACAGATCAGCTCGCCGTCGTCCACCGCATCGGTCAGCGCCGCGCTACGGGCGCGGGTGCGGGTGAGCTCGGCGGCGAGGTGGTCGCGCAGGGCGGCGGTGCCCAGCTCGGTGATCGGCGTGCTCACAGCCGTTGTCCTCCATTGAGTCCCGGGGATCGAGTCCCGTTTCGATGGTCGGCGTACTGCTCGACCACGTCGTCTGCTGGGCAGCGACTGCGGCGGACCCGGTGTTCGGTGATCTCCTCCACGAGCCGCTGCACTCCAGGGGGTGCGTCGAGCGCCGGCAGGGCACGGCAGGCCAGCTCGAACACCGCGATCGCCGCCGTGGCGAGCGCGTCGTCGCGCAGGCCACGTTCGGCCGCTTCCCACCACCGCCCGACGGCGGGAGCGCAGGCATCCCGGGCGGCGGCGGTGATGTCGGGGTCGGCCAACAGCGCGGCCACCACCGCAACCGGTGCCAGCCACTGCCCCGCCGGCTGGGTGTCCAGGTAACGGACCTCGAGATAGCCATGCGGCCGGACCGGCGGGAACAGCGTGGTCAGGTGATAGTCGAGATCGGCGGTGCTGGGGCGACCGGGCAGCGCCCCGGACAGCCAGTCGGCAAAGGTGACCCCGCGCGGCACGTCCCAACTACCCCAGGGACGGCGCTGACACAGCACCGGGGTGTCCAGAGCCCGGCGGGCCCAGTCCGCCGCCGGGTCCCAACGCACCGGGCTAGGCCTGGTGCGTACCGGGTCCAACGCAAACCAGGCCTGCATCCGGGAGGATGCCCAGCCCGTGCGTAGGCCACCCAGCCAAGGGGAATTTGCGAATGCGGCAAGCAACACGGGTCCCAGATCGTGCAGAGCCGCCCAGCGCGACGGGATATCTGCCGGGGTACCGGCGTCCAGGCACACTTGGACCGCGGCGGTGGAACACATCATGGCCCGGCCCATTGGACCGATCCGGTCGAATGCGGTCTCCATCGCGGCATAGCGGGGAATGTCGATCAGCCGGCGAGACGGGCGATGTGGATCGGAACCCGAACCGGTGAGGACCAGCCCGGCGGGATCGAGGAGATCGGTCAGTGCGGCGGTATCGCCCTCCACGGTGGCGATGAGCTCGGTCAGCGAGGCGCAGGGCGGGCTGGAGATCTCGAGCTGGCCACCGGGTTCGACCGTGACGGTGGAGCCGTATGGAAGAGGTTTTTGGGGACTGTCGGCGACGAGAGAATCCGGGACGTGCGGGCCGAGCGCGTCGGCGAGGTGGCGGGCCTGCAACGGGCGGTGCGGGTTCCCGGAGTGCTGCACCACCCACTCGAGCTCGGCTCCGAGCAGCTTGGGTGGCCCATGCTTGAAGCAGACGGATGCGACGTAGACCTCGGCCTCGGTACGACCGCGCAGCACCGTTGGCGGTGCCGCCGGCGTCGACGCCCAGGGCAGCGGTGCCGCTGACGTCACGACTCCACCTCCTTTCGATGGACTCAATCGACGAGTCGACCCGTCACGCTACCCAGTTGCTCCGACGCCCGCAGCGTTACTTACGCCGATCCGCCCGCCCCTCACCTCCCGGAGTTCAGGCGGCGGCTCAGCGAACTGAGTGCGATACAGCTGCGCGTAACGCCCATGGGCTGCGAGCAGCTCCTCGTGCGTGCCGCGCTCGGCCACCCGGCCGTCCTCGATCACGAAGATCTGGTCTGCGGCGCGAATGGTGGACAGCCGGTGCGCGATGACCAATGCGGTGCGACCGTGTAGCGCCTCGGCCAGCGCGGCCTGCACCGCTGCCTCGGACTCGGAGTCCAGATGGGCGGTCGCCTCGTCAAGGATCACCACTCGGGGCTGGGCCAGCAGCAGCCTGGCGATGGTCAGCCGCTGCCGCTCTCCACCGGACAGCCGGTATCCGCGATCCCCCACCACGGTGTCCAACCCGTCCGGCAGGGACCGCACCAGCTGCTCCAGCCGGGCACGCCGTATCGCGTCCCACAACTGTTCGTCCGGCGCGTCCGGCGCCGCGAAGCGGAGGTTGCCCGCGATGGTGTCGTGAAACAGATGCCCATCCTGGGTCACCACGCCCACGGTGTCCCGCAGCGCTACGAAGGACAAGTCGCGGACATCTACCCCGTTCAGCCGCACCGTCCCTGCGTCGACGTCGTAGAGTCGCGGCACCAACGACGCGATCGTGGACTTGCCTGCACCTGAGGAGCCGACCAGCGCGACCAGCTGTCCCGGTGCGGCGCGGAAGTCCACCCCGTGCAGCACCTCGGTACCAGCGCGGGTGTCCAACGTGGCAACCTCCTCCAGCGACGCCAGCGATACCTGCTCGGCTGATGGATAGGAGAAGCGCACGTCATCGAACTCCACCGACACCTCGCCAGCGGGCACTGTCCGGGCGTCCGGTCGCTCGGTGATCATCGGGCGGACGTCGAGCACCTCGAAGACCCGCTCGAAGGCCACCAGCGCGGTCATGATGTCGACCCGGGCGTTGGCCAGCGCGGTCAGCGGCGAGTACAGCCGGGTGAGCAGCAACGCGAGGCTCACCACGGTGCCTGGCGCAAGGTCGCCGCGAATCGCGAGCCATCCGCCCAGCCCGTACACCAGCGCCTGGGCCAGCGCGGAGACCAGGGTCAGTGCGGTGAGAAACACCCGCGTCGCCATCGCGCTGCGCACCCCGATATCGCGGACCCGGGTGGCCCGGTAGCCGAACTCGGCGGCCTCCGCCTCGGGCCGTCCGAACAGTTTCACCAGCGTGGCGCCCGGCGCGGAGAAGCGCTCGGTCATCTGAGTGGTCATCGCCGCGTTGTGCGTCGACGCCTCACGTCGCAGATCGGCCAGCCGCAGAGCCATCCGGCGCGCCGGCAGTACGAAGATCGGTAGCAACACCAGGGCCAGCAGCGTGACCTGCCAGGACAGCGTAAGCATCACGATCAGTGTGAGCACGAGCTGGATCGCATTGGTGACCACTCCGGACAGCGTGGAGGTCAGTGCGGTCTGTGCACCGATCACGTCGTTGTTGAGCCGGCTGACCAGCGCACCGGTGCGGGTACGGGTAAAAAACGCCACCGGCATCCGCTGCACGTGCTCGAACACCGCGCGGCGCAGGTCAAGGATCAACCCTTCGCCGATCCGGGAAGACTGCCAGCGCGAGGCCAGTCCGACACCGGCGTCGATCACCGCCAGGACCGCGATGAGCACCGCCAGCCCGATGACCATCGCCACCCCGGTGCGGCCGACGATGGCGTCGACGACCCGGCCAGCCAGCAGCGGGGTGGCGACGGCGAGGACTGCGGAAACCGTGCTCAGCGCGAGGAAAACCAGCAGAGACGACCTGTGCGGTGTGGCGAACTCGACGATCCGGCGCAGCGTGCCCGGCGCCAGCGCGCGGGAGGTTTCATCCTGGCGCATCGAGCTGCGCAATAGGCTCCACGAGTTGTCCATCGAGTGTCCTCCGCTGCAACGCGAACCCGGTTTTGGCCTTACGCTGCAACGTTGCAAACAGATGGTTGTTCCCCTCCCGGGCGCGGCTGCCACCGCCAGGCAGATCGCCGCAATCCAGTGGTCTGCAGCGTCCTGTGGTCGTCTCACTCTGGACGCGCGACGTCCTTCCGTTATTATTGGACGTACGACCAAGGCAATCGAACAAGGCAAACACCCAGGAAGTGGGGACTCGGCATGCCGGTCCGGACAGCGGCGGATCGCGGACGGGAAGTACGGCTGCGGCTCCTGAGTACTGCTGCCGAACTCATTGCGGAGCTGGGCTGGAATGCGGTGAGCACCCGCATCCTGGCCGAGCACGCTGGCGTGACACCCGGGCTGGTTCACTACCATTTTCCGTCACTGCAGGCCTTGCTGCGCGATGCCGCCCTGGGCATGGTAAGCGATCTTCTATCCGCCGCCGAGCTCATCTTCGAGGACGCTCAGAGTCTCGACGTCGGCGTGGACCTGATGCTCGGTTCGCTCGACGCCCACTCCGGGCGCGACCCGACGTCGGTGCTGTTCACCGAGACCTATCTGGCCGCAACCCGCGATGAGGCCTTGCGTATCGAGCTCATCACCCTCGTTGAGGAGTTCCGGCAGAAGCTGGCCCAATGGCTCGGCGAGCACGGCGCGGGCACGCCCCAAAAAACCGCTTCCGTGCTGGCCGCGGCCATCGATGGCGTGATGCTGCACAGGGCGCTGAATCCGGAGCTGACCTCGTCGGTCGTTGCACCGGTGCTGCGCAGGCTCGTCGCCCCCCGCCACGGCCACGCGTGAGAATGCGCAACGGAGAGGAAGACTGAACTGAGCCGACGTGCCCAGTGAGGTACGGCGACCGGGATGACCGTCACTGGACGAGAGGCCCCGCGGTCCGGGCATCAAGGGTCCCACCAGCGGGCATCCTCGCCCGGCAGCATCGATGGACGCGCCTTCACGCCAGCGCTCGGAAGGCGGACGAGGCCAGCGAAACCAGCCCCGACCGCAAGCGCCTGCAGGTGGCGTCCAGCCGTGCGGCTACTTCTTCTTCGTCCGGGTGGCCCCGCCGCGGCCACGCAGCGTCACCCCGGACTCCGAGAGCACCCGGTGCACGAAGCCATACGATCGCCCGGTCGACTCGGCTAGCGCCCGGATGCTGGCGCCCTTCTCGTACTTCTTCTTCAGGTCAGATGCGAGCTTGTCCCGGGCGATGCCGGTGATCCGGCTGCCCTTCTTGAGGTCGGCCACCACGAATGCCTTTCCTTCCGACACTGGAAGAGCCGGTCACGGCCCTTGCGGCAATGATCGACCAGCTTAGCGATCTCCGCTAGACGATCTCCAGGTGGATCTGTGAGCGGTACCTGCAATGGGACCGTCTGGAGCAGCGGTGGTGCAACCTGGTCGCTGCTTGGACACGTTCCGTGCGTAGGCGGAGCCGGTCAGGCGAGCTGCACCAGGTCGAGGTAGTCCGCGCTCCAGTGGTCTTCAGTGCCATCCGGTAGCAGGATCACCCGCTCTGGCTTCAGCGCCTGCACCGCCCCGGGGTCGTGCGTCACCAGCACCACGGCGCCAGAGAAGTGGTGCAGCGCGTCGAGTACTCGTTCCCGGGACACCGGGTCGAGGTTGTTGGTCGGCTCGTCGAGCAGCAACACGTTGGCCGCCGAAGACACCAGCGCCGCCAGCGCCAACCGGGTCTTCTCCCCACCGGACAGGGTGCCTGCCAGCTGATCCAGTTGCTCGCCACGGAACAGGAAGGCGCCCAGCAACGTGCGCAGCTGCTGCTCGGGAGCGTCCGGCGCGGCGTGCCGGAGGTTGCACCACACCGTGGCGTCGAGATCCAGTGTGTCATGTTCCTGGGCGAAGTACCCCACCCGCAGACCGTGTCCCGCCTCGACCTGCCCGGCGTCGGGGGTCTCCCTTCCGCCGAGCAGCCGCAGTAGGGTGGTCTTCCCGGCGCCGTTCAGACCGAGGATCACCACCCGGCTGCCCCGGTCGACTGCGAGGTCCACCCCGCTGAAGACCTCCAGCGAACCGTAGGACTTGCTCAAGCCACTCGCCGTCAGCGGGGTCCGTCCGCAGGGAGCCGGCTGCGGGAAGCGGATCCGGGCCACCCGCTCGGCGCGTTGCTCGGTCTCCGCACCGGCCAGCAGCCTGGCGGCCCGCTTCTGCATGTTCTGTGCGGCGACGGCCTTGGTGGCCTTGGCCCGCATCCGGTCGGCCTGCGCCATCAGGGAAGTGGCCTTCTTCTCCGCGTTGGCACGCTCCCGGCGGCGCCGCTTCTCGTCGGCGGCTCGCGCGTCCAGATAGCGCTGCCAGCCCAGATTGTAGATGTCGAACTCACCACGTATCGCGTCGAGGAACCAGACCTTGTTGACCACGGCGGCGAGCAGATCGGTATCGTGGCTGATCACGACGAGACCGCCATCGTGGGCGGTGAGGAAGTCGCGCAACCAGGTGACCGAATCCGCGTCGAGATGGTTGGTCGGCTCGTCGAGCAGCAGCGTGGTGTTCGAGCGGCCACCCGAGCCGTCCGAGGCGCCGAACAGGATGCGGGCCAGCTCGACCCGGCGGCGCTGCCCCCCGGACAGTGTGCGCAGCGGCTGGGCCAGCACCCGGTCGGGTAATCCAAGGCTGGCGCAGATCCGTGCCGCCTCGCTCTCGGCGGCGTAGCCACCCAGCGCGGAGAACCGGTCCTCGAGGTGGCTGTAGCGGCGCACTGCTCGGCCTTGCTCGTGGCCGTCGACCAGCTCCGCCATCTCCGATTGCGACTTCTCCATCTCGTGCAGCAACTGGTCGAGCCCGCGGGCGGACAGCACCCGGTCCCTGGCCGGAACCGACAAGTCACCCTCGCGGGGATCCTGCGGCAGGTAGCCCAGCTCCCCGGCGCGGCGGATCTGGCCCCCATAGGGCTGGCTCTCGCCCGCCAGCACGCGCAGCGTGCTGGTCTTGCCCGCGCCGTTGCGGCCGACCAGACCTATCCGGTCACCGGGCTGCACCCGCAGGGTCGCTCCGGACAACAGAATGCGGGACCCGGCGCGCAGCTCAAGGTCAGTGGCTGTGATCACGATGAGGTAGCTCCAAAGGTGGTCGCCAGCAGGGGTCAGTACCCCACACGCCATGGCGGGCAGGGCCGGCAGCAGATCAGCTTGTCGCGACCACGCACTCATACTACCTCCGACGGCATCCCCATTAGGGACGACCGCCGACGTACGCTGTCCGCGATGACCGATCCCACTCTCGACCTCGCTGGACGCACCGCTCTGATATCCGGCGCCAGCCGCGGTATCGGACACGCCATCGCCACCGTGCTGCTGGCCCGCGGCGCCGCCGTGACGATCACCGCCCGCAAGCCCGATGAGCTTCGCGCCGCTGCCGACGAACTCGCCGGCACCGTCGAGGGCGCCGCCGACCGGGTGCTCGCGCTGCCCGGAAACGCAGGTGATCCGGCAGCCCGGGCCGAGGCGGTGGACCGGACAGTCGAGCGCTTCGGGTCGCTGGACGTGCTGGTCAACAACACCGGGATCAGCCCAGTGTACGGGCCGTTGATGCAGGCCGATCTCGGCGCGGTACGCAAGACCTTCGATGTCAACGTCGTGGCGGCATTGGGTTTCGTACAGCAGGCACACCGGGCGTGGATGGGCGAGCACGGCGGTGCTGTGGTCAACATGGCTTCGGTTGGTGGGTTGCGCTCCACCGGATCGATCGCGGCCTACGGGATGTCGAAGGCGGCGATGATCCGGCTCACCGAAGAGCTGGCCTGGGAACTCGGCCCGTCGATCCGGGTGAACGCAGTGGCCCCGGCAGTGGTCAAGACGAAGTTCTCGACCGCGCTGTACGCCCACGGCGAGGAGCAGGTCGCCAAGGCCTACCCGATGGGCCGGTTGGGCACCCCCGCCGACGTTGCCAGCCTCGTCGCGTTCCTCGTTTCGGATGCCGCCTCCTGGATCACCGGCGAGACGGTGCGAGTGGATGGCGGCCTGCTCGCCACCGGGCCCCTGCGCTGACGCCAACCACATATGAAGCCGACCGGGGCGGGTTTATCCGAACCAGGTCCAGCCGGACAACAACGGACCGGGAACGTACGTTTAGCTTGTTAGCCCAAGTCGGCAGGGGTGTGATCCGGGGGTATGCAGGGGGCTTGGCGTCGTTCCTGTTCGGCCGCAGCCTGCATGCCCGGGCACGGATGGCGGCCATTGCGTGAGGTTTAAGTCCAGCTCCAGGTGGACACGTCGCGTCCGAAGAAGGCGGCGAGTCGGATGATGGGCTCAGCACTCGCGGGGGCGTCCACGGCGCCGGCGAAGCCGAGACCGGCCGGCCGCGCGGCTGGCACTGGATCCAACTGCTGGGCGTGGGCCAAACTGGCCTCGACCACCTCGTCATCGAAGGAAGCCCATTGTTTCGTCGCGGCCGCCAGGTCCCAGCCGTGCACGAGGGTCTCTCGGAGATGGACCCACAAGGCAAGCTCGGCTGATTTGCGGCCTACCGGTAGCTCAAGCTCCCGTTGGAGAGCGCCCGGCTGTTTCCACGCCTCCAGCAGCGGGCGGATCGTGTCGTGGTAAGCCCGTGCCGGGTCATTTTTCAGATCAACAACGGGGACCCCTAATTCCCAAGGATCGCCGAGGGCGATCCCCGTGTACTTCCTGTTGACGGCGGCAATGTACGCCAGAAGGTCTCTGACAGTCCACTGTGTGCAGGGCGTCGCCGCGTCACACGTGCTGCGAGACTGACAAGAGGGTGTTATCGCGGAGCTGAGATGCGTCTTGGAGCAATTCCACCGAAACCTCAAGCGCCGAGAGATCTGCGCCGAGGCCTCCACCCGGTGGCGCAACCGCAGGGACCACTTTGACTCGCGCGTCGATTACGGTCGCAACTGGACCTCCACGCAGCGGGCGCGGCGGGCGGCTTCGTCGAGCACCGTGCGGCGGGGTTCGGGGATGTCGAGCACGCGGGGTTCGGCCCGCTCCAGCAGCGCGGTCAGCCGCGGGTCAGCGGCCAAGGTGCGCAGCGCCGTAATGTCTCCGCCGAGGACCACGGCATCCAGTTCGGCCCTATGGGGTAGCAGCACCCGCGCCGCGGTGTTTGCGGCGGCCTGCAGCGCAACCCGGGCCTGGCCCTCCCGGCGCCGGGCGAAGCGCTGCTGCGACTGTCCGCCAGCCGCGGTGCGACCGTGCACCAGTCTGCTGCCGGTGCTGGAGGTGAGTACGACTCCAGCGCGGGTGACCCCAACGCTGTACCCGCCCAGGCGGACCAGCAGCAGCCCGATGGTTCGGGGCACCATGAGGTGCGCCAGCAGGTCATCCACGGCGATGCCGTCCCGCTGACAGGACTGCGCCGACAGCGAGCTGAAGGGCACCGGAACCGACGCCGTCCAGCCGTCAACGGCCGTGACGTCCACCCGCTGCGGCGTGACCGTGGTGGCCACTGCCCCGCCGTGCCCAGCGGCGAACCGGTCGAGGAACCCGGCCAGCCGCTCGGGCTCCACCTCCACTGCGCGCCCACCGGCGGCGAGCTCCCGGGTCCGGCTCATGACGACACGCTACGGTGATCCGCAGATCGCAAGTGACCGAGGCGGGTCATAGCTGACACCTATTCTGGTACACGACATCTCACTTGGAGAGGATGAGAGCCGGGATCAGGCATGCTGTGAGCTGGCGCCCGTTCGTATCCAGAGGTGAAGGCAAACCTGCACCAGCGCTACCCCGCGGGAGTGCTTTGAGCTGCTGTTCTTGTCAATGCTAGGGGCTCAACTAGTACAGCCAGTGGCGGTTTGAACCTGTGACGGGTGATGTGCTCTCCGACCGAGGACGACACCCGCTCATGCGACGACGTTTGGCTCCGATCCGGGATGCCGGGTGAGTGGGACGCTGTGTGCGGTGTCTCGACCTGCTCGCCAGTTCGGTGCTGCGCATGTTGGGTATGTGCATCAGGACGTGCTGGTGGCCTGCGCCCTTGCTGCCCTGCACTTCCCTGATTGCTCTGACACCTCGGTCTGCAACGATGTCAAGCTGCACCAGGGCGACCTGTTCGATGACCTCACTGTCGATGGGACACAGCGCCGCCGACAGCAAATCAAGTGGCATAAGGATAATCCCAGACCGCTGACTGCCGCTGACCTGCTGACCACGAAGATCAATTTTCGCATCGACGACGTCGTCGCCAGCTTTCTCGTTGATGAGCCTAAGGCGTCGGAGTATCGCCTCGTGACCACCTACGGCGACCCGGACGAGGAGATGGCTGAGTGTCTCGTCGAGGACACGGACCTTCCGGCATCATCACCGGGTCTTCCGACGCGACGGTTCCGGCTCTCGGTCGGTTCCATTTGGTCCGAGGGCGGCGAGCCGATCTGGACGCCGCTGTGTGGGACTGACCGAGCCGCGTTTGTCGAGTTCTGCGACCTGTTCGTCATCGAGACAGGCTGTCCGCGTTCCTCGCTTAACCTGCGAGAGCCGGGTGAACTCGAAACACACCTGATCTCGTTGCTCGGGACCCGACTCGGGCTCGGCAGGCCACCGAACGCCTCACGAGACCTCGTTGACGCTGCCGCGCACCTGATCTTCCTGGCCACGTCGGCGCGTGAGAACCTTGATCATCTCTAGGGGCCGTGCCTGACCTGCCGTAAGGCACCTCAATACGGCGTGTCTACCCAAACTTCCTCGATCGCCCGAACGGCTCTATACGGTCATTTCTCAAACATGACGGAGCCCTGCGTGTATGAGGTGAAACTCTGGGACGATGGGAAGATTCGCGCTCTGACCGTTCTGGCAGGAATTCGGCAGGACGGCGAGTTTGGTGAGGACGTTGCTGACATCACTGAGGTGCGGGGCGCGATCATCGAAAAGGCTCGGGGTAACCCGCTGTACGCGACATACCTGTGCCGAACTGCGCTGGGTGTGGCTCGCGGCGACATTCCCACAGGTGTTGACGTCGGTGTTGTGCCGTACCTTCTCAGCGTTCCCAAATTTGACGTGAACCTTTCGGCCTACTACCGTTGGCTGCTCGACGCTGTCGAGGCCGACACGGGTGCAGTGATCGTCGTTCGCATGCTCGCTCTGGTGAGATTCTCACTCACCGCCGAGGAACTTGGCGAGATCCTTCCTCCGTTTAAGGGGCTGGTTCCGAGGGTTCTGTCGTTGCTGTTACCGGTCCTGATCGGTGACTCGGGACACGGCGGGGTGCGGGTCTACCATGAGAGCTTTCAGCGCTTTGTGCAAGCTGGCGTTGACGAAGGGCCTGCCCGTGAGGCAATTCTCAAGCCGGCCCGCGAATGGCTCGATGCGCGAGGGTTCCTCAGCGACGAGCGCGCTTTCCGGTGGCTCTTCTCATTGCTGGGCACCGCCGGGAGCGACGCCGAGATCATTGGGCTGTGTGATGTCGACTTCGTTGCCAACGCTGCTGCGCACGACCAGCCAGGCGATGCGGTGATGGCAAACCTTACTACTGCGGCGCAAGCCGCCGTCAGGGTTGGCGCACTCCCGGACTTGGCCCGCATTATCGAGCTGACCAGGGCGGCTGACTGCCTATACCGATGGCGGCTCGAAGATGATGACCTCGCACAGGTGTACGGCCGGGCGTTCGCGGCGCTGCACGGCCGCACCTTGGTCGGAGTACCTGACTGCGCTCGAGCGACTTAGCGCCACCGATAACACTGTCTACTTCGGTGGTGAAATGCGCATCGAGAACGCTCGACTGATCGGCGAGTTTAGGCTTGCAGGAGCGGCCCAAGCGGCCGAACTCGTGCGGTCACGGCTCTCCGGTGAGGCCGACGCGACGGTGCATCCCTTCGATGCCTCCCGCGCCTTCGCCCGGATGTTC
Organism: Pseudonocardiaceae bacterium; assembly: GCA_050700495.1. Lineage (GTDB taxonomy): Bacteria > Actinomycetota > Actinomycetes > Mycobacteriales > Pseudonocardiaceae. The sequence goes on along the minus strand of JBOHHF010000553.1, from coordinate 20,489 downwards.
GGCACAGAGGCGCTCCTAGGCGTTATCAATCGGCTCGGCCCGGCCCAGGCCGCGGCTGGGCACAGCTAGCGGCCTCACGGGTCGTCGCCGACGCCGAACTCGCAGTCCGGCTCGCCACCGAGGCGCTCGAGGAGAACCTTGGACCGCAGGGAATGCAATGGGCCGTCCTCGCCGGTGGGGACCCGTCGGTGCTCCCTGCGCGGGCCAGCATCGATGAACTCACCACGGCGGTGGCCGGGTCAGACGCACGCGAGCGTTCCGAGGCTCTGGACGCCTGGATCGCCGAACTCGACATCGCCGTGGCGCTGGGCGACGACGTCGCACTGTGTTGTGCCGAGACCCTCGCGCACGGTGAGGAGTGGTACCGGCGCTGGCTGCGCTTCGCCGTTCATGTGCGACTGCGGCCCCAGGCTCCCGACGTGCTCGACGCACTACGCGACCTCTCTGCGAACATCGACGTGTTCCGCGGTAGCCCGAGGGTTGTGGTTTCGTACTTTGCCCATGATCAGATCGGGCAGTCACTGCGTGACGCGCTCGCTGTCATGGATGACGGACTGTACCCGGCTGCTGCCGAAGTCTTGTTCACGCTCTCCGACACGATCGGCTGGCCCGAGCCCTCCCGCTCCGGCCCGTTCCCGCTCGAGAAGGTTTTCGAAGCACTGCTGGCCACGGCGGACACGCCAGCCAAGCGCGAGGCTGCGAGCAGGCTCAGCGCCAACCGCCTGCAGCCCGAGACGCGGGCTGACGAGGTCTACGACACGCACGCCTCTACCAGTTCCTCCTCGCGATGCTCCATGCCCAGGCAGGCCAGGACGACCTGGCGCAGGCTGCCTGGCACGAGGGCTGCACCTATCTGGCCGCGTACGGTCACCGCAAGGACATCACCGTGTTCGAGGTCATCGACCCACTACCTGCCCTGGGTGGAGCCGATCCTGAGCGCATCGCTACTTGCCTTGCCCCGACGCAGCCTCTGGCCGAAGCAGTCCTTGCCCACACAGACGGGAGAGGGACTCGCGGGGCCGTCCACCAGTGGGCCGATCACGCGGCGGCGCTCCACCCCGCTGGAGGTTTGCTCCACGTCGCGAGAGAAGCACTGCTGAGCCAGCCGACGTTCGGACATCTCGACCACGCGATGGCCCACGGCGCTGCCGCACTCGCAGGCGTCGTCTCCAACGAGGTTCTGCAAGCATTCTGGGTCGCTCTCGGGCCGCTAGCCACCTCGAAGGCCGAGACGGCTCTGCAGGTCTGCGAGGTTCCCACCCCACACTCGCTCGATGCGTGGCGGCTCGTCACGGCGAGCCTGCTAGGCGACACATCCGCGCCGCCTGCGGAGGTCGTAGACCTCGTGGTGGACTCGGCGCGCAAAATAGGTCAGCCGCCCCCAGCGTTGCCCAAGGTGCGCCCGACCGACGAACAGTTCACTGCAGGGTATGCAGCGACGCCGGCTCCTCCGCCGTTCGCGTTCGAGTCCGGAGCGTCAGCAGCCAGAGTCGCCCACGCGGTACGACGCTGGCGCAACGAGTCGGACTCGAAGGACGTCACTCACGTTGTCTCGGCTGTGCTTGCGCGACTCGTGGAGATCGAAGCCGAGAACCCCGTTGAGGTGAGGTGGCTGCTGCACCGGATCGCCTCCGAATCTCCAGTGTGGGACGCCGATGCTCTCCTGGTCGGACTGGCCAAGGGTCTCGAGGAACGAGGAAGCTCGCAGCCTGCCGCAGTGGCGTTCACGCTGGCCTATACGCGCACTAGGGACGGATGGCGACGATTCGCGGGGAGAAGTCGCAGGAACTATTCATGCGCGCTCGCCCTTGACGAGAAGCTTGCCTGGGTGACACTGACCCGAGAAGTGACTGACGGTGTCACCGCCGGAGCCGAGTACGGAATCACAGTCCATCTGCTCGAGCTCCTCGCCGCAGGTGGCCGCGTCGACGACGCGTTCGCCTGCTGGGAACAGAGCTGTCAGGTCATCACCCGCCGCCTGCCGCCCGTTGGACCCACAGACGATCTGGACGTGACCTATGACGCGAGCGCCGACGATGTGTTCAAAGGCTTGGGTGCATGCCTTGTGGCCAGGCTCGCGAACGTACACGTGCACATCCGAGAAGCAGCGCTCGCCGGTCTGGGCCTCCTGGTCCTGCACCCGGGCGACCAGGCATCCCTGGTCGTTGCTCACGCGCTCGAGTGCGCTGCAAACTACGTACCGCCGTCAGTTCTGCTTCCCCTTCTTGGCACCATCGAAGAGCTCGAGTCCGAGCCCTTCCCGGTGACCAACATGGCCTTGGCAACGCTGACCGCTCTCGCCGCACTAGACCTTATTTCCATCCGCACCATGGCTCGTGCGCTACTCATCCGAGCGGACCTGGACGTGCCCGACCTCCCAGCCTCGGAGCTGCCGCTGGCTGCCGCCGCCGGTGGGGACGAACTCAGAGACATGGCCGTAACCTCCGGCCCGACGCCCGCTACACGCGCGTCGCGGCGACCTGGTAGGCCATCCGGGCGACCTCCTTGGCGTCGCTGCCGGGCCGGACCTCCAGGGCGGTGGCCAGCGGCACGAGCCGCTCCCGTCGCACGGCAACGGACTGCAAGGTGCGCACCGCCTCGATGGCCTGCCGGGCCAGCACCAGCCCCCGGGGCTCCCCGGCCCGCACGTACACCTCGGCAAGCGCAAGCTCCGCACTCGTCCGGCCCCGGTGGTGGGTCTCACCGTAAGTGCGCACCGCATTCGCGGCGAACGCCTCTGCGGTGTCGAGTTGGCCCAGGTCGAGCTGGATCTTGGCGGTCGTAAAGTCGGCGCCCGCCTGCTCGAACGCATCCCGGGGCGCCCAGCCGTCCTGTGCCTCGGCGAGGGAACGCTTGGCCTGCTCGGGGTGATCCATTAAGGCATACGCGGTCGCGGAATTGCGGTTCAGCCGTCCCGCGAGGACCGGTACCCGGAGGTCGTCAGCGCAGATCGTCGGCCGCACCCTGCCAGGCTGAAACCCACGAAGCGAGAACTGCCCGAGCTGGAAGCACTTGAGCGCATCATTGGGATGCCCGCTGCGCACCAGCGTCAACCCGGCGTGGAAGGCTGCGTTGGCGATCCCGAAGGCGTCTGCGGCCGCATCGGCCAGCCGCAGCGCACGGGTGAAACAACCCATCCCGTCCACCCCGGCGTCGTAATAGGCGAAGCCCGCCTCGGTATACAACTCCGCCAGCGCACACTCCAGCCGCGCCTTGACTACATCAGAGGCAGCTACCGGCAGCCACCGCGTGTAGGTCTTCGCGGCGGCACCGAACAACTCGGCCTGCCCACCGAACTGGCGCGCCACCCCGCGCAACCGCTCGGTAACCGCCTCCACAGCCTGCGCATGCGCCATGCCCAGTCGCAACGGCAGCGGCTGCCCGGTCGGCAGGGCCAGCTCGGCCAGCTCACCCAAACCCTGCACCACCTGACCGAAAGCCGCCATCGAGGTAGTGGCAAGGAGAGCCCGACGACGCACGTCCTCACCCTCCCTCATCGGTGGTTCAGTGACCGGGACCTCACCACAGTAGGTGCCACCGGGACCCCACCAGGACAGCCCCATCAACTCCCGGGGGATATCGAAACCGTCCGCAATGCGCACCAGCACTTGCTTGCTCTCCACCCGGCGGCGGCCTGCGACGATGTCGGACACCTCGGACTGGGACTGGCCGGTGCACGCCGCAATCTGCCGCTGGTTGATCCCGGCCTCGTCCCCCAGGATCCGGTACAGGGCGCTGATGTCCAGCGCAGCCAGGACCCGGCGCACGTCCTTGCTCTGGAACAGCGCGGGGTCGATAGAGGGAGTATTGCCTGCTCGACCGCTGATCTTGCCAGCGTGCTCGTCGCTCATAGTGGTTCACCGCTTCCCCTCGGTGCGTGTGGCTGGACGCACAGTAGCGGCTGGGACAGCGCTAGCAGGTGATCGCGCTGACCGACACCGGTCGCAGACTGTTCACGAGCGGGAAGCATTCGCGGTGGTAGCCCCTGCAGGCGGTAGCCGAGCGGTTCTTTACCCCCGAGTGGTAGGTCTGGCTGGTTGACGCAATAGGCACCAGTAGGGGATCGTCACTACGCCGCCAGAGCGGGTCCTGCCGCTGCCGGACGACATGAGTTTCGAGGCCGGTGCGGCTGCCCCCTCAACTACCTCACCTGCTGGTGCGCCGCGGGCGCGCGCGAGCCGGGGAGACGGTCGTGGTGCACGGTGGCGCTGGCGACGTGGGGGTCGCAGCGGTTCAGCTGGGGCGAGCCCTCGGGCTCCAAACCATCGCGGCCACGAACGACGACAGCAAGAGGGACTTCGCGCTGCGCGCCGAGCACAGCCTGCGCTCACTGGCACCCGAAGGCCGGCTCCTCGTCCTGGGCTCACCACAGGCGAGCATCCCCACCGTCAGGGTCAACCGGCTCCTGCTCGGCAACACCGCCGGTCGGGCGTCGCGTCCCACGAGGTCTTCGAGCAGCAGCCCGGGCACGTCCACGAACTCTGAGACCAGCTTCTGCGGGTGCCACCGGCGAACTACCCAAACCCCAGTCGACCGCTATTCCTTTCCGACGCTCGCAGCGCCCTCCGCACAATCGCTGACCGTAGGTCGCGAGGTAAGATCGTCTTGAGCATGTAGTAATTGGTCTCGCTTCCCTCTGGCCGTGCCTACCACCATGAGGCCTAATGGTGTTCGCCGCAGGACAGACCGCGATCATCGTTTCCGTTGGTGCTGCTGAGCCCATCGTCGGTCGCTGGCGCGCGCGATTCGACCCCGCCGCGGCTGCAGGCGTTCCGGCCCACGTCACGATCATTTATCCGTTTCTGACGGAGCAGGACCTCGACGAGGATGTGGTGCGCGACGTGCGCCGGCTCGTCGCACACCACCCCTGCTTCACCGTGACCTTCGCCAACTGCGGCCAGTTCCCCCATGTCCTCTTCCTTGTTCCCGACCCCGATGACCCGTTACGCCGTCTTACCACCGACCTGTTCCAGCGCTGGCCGGACGCCCCGCCCTACGCTGGCCTGATCACTGACCCGGTCCCGCACCTCACGATCACCCACGGTGCATCCCCGCGGGAGGCAGCTGAGGCGCAAGCGGAGTGACGGTCCACCTGCCCTTCACCTGCGCCATCCACGAGGCATGGCTTATCGGTTACGACGGCACGCGTTGGGCTTGTTGGGCGAGTCTGCCGCTCGGTGCCATCCAGCCCGCATTGCCACTCACGAGCAGCCGTAGGCTGCATCCCGTGATCGACGTGCTGGTGGCCGGGGGCGGCCCGGCGGGATGGGCGGTGGCTGCGGCCTGCGCACGGCTGGGGCTGGACACCGAGTTGGTAGACCCTGCGCCGGACCGGCCGTGGCGGGCCACGTACGGCTCCTGGCGGGGAGAGCTGCCCGACGACGCTGACAAGGCCGTGGCGGCCGCCGGTCGCGGCGAGGCGATCGGGACCACCGGGCATCGGCTGGGCTGGGAGTACGTGGTGCTGGACAACAGCGCGCTACGAGACGGATTCGCCGCCGCACCGGTCACAGTAGTGAAGGGACGGGTGCGAGATGCCCGCCCGGACCCGGACGGGGTCACCATTGACTTGGTCGGCAGCCACCGGCGGGCGGCCGTGTTGCTCGACGCGACCGGTGCGGCACGCTCGGTGCTCGGCGCTACCCTCCGTCGGCCGGCTGCTGAGCAGACCGCGGTAGGGGTGCTCGTCGACGCTGAAGCTGCTGCGGCTGTGGTCACTCCGGGCAATGCGTTGTTCATGGACTGGCGCCCGCACCACGGTGAGCCGGGATGGCCCACGTTCCTCTATGCGGTACCGGTGACGGCGGACCGAGTACTCCTCGAGGAGACCTCGCTGGCCCGCCGCCCGGGGCTCGGGCTGGCGGTGCTGCGTCGCCGGCTGCACGCCCGGCTGGCCCACCATCGCATCGCCGTGCCCGAGGACGGCGAGGAGCGGGTGCGTATCCCAGTGGACCGCCCGCTACCCGCGGTCCTGGACTGGCGCCGACCGGTGGTGCCGTTCGGGGCGGCAAGCCCGCTGGTGCACCCGGCGACCGGCTACAGCGTGGCCGCGGCTCTGCGACTGGCCCCCCGGCTGGCCCTGGCGGTGCGTGACGCGCTGCAGTGCGGTGGTTCAGTGGCGGCAGGCGCCGCGGCGTGGCGGACGGTGTGGAGCCCGGCCGCGCTGTCGGTGCACACCCTGCGGCGCCGCAGCCTCGAATCGCTCCTGCGCTTTCCCCCCCATCGCGTCCCGGAGTTCTTCGACGTGTTCTTCGCACTTCCTGAGCGACACCGCTGGGCCTACCTCACCGGTCGCGAGGACGTCAAAGGCAGCGCCGCCGCAATGGGCGCCCTGTTCGCCGCCTCCCCGCCGTGGCTTCGCAGGCAGTTGGTCTTCGGTGCACTCGACCCACGCACCCCCTCGGCCCTCGGCGACGAGGTGAACACCGGATGAAGGTCGGCTAGCGCGGTCAGGGATGCGGGACCGCGATATCCACCTCGACCTCGGGCTTGACCTTGAGCGCGCCGAGCATGGCGGAGAACGGCTTGATACCGAACTTGCGCTGATCCAGGACGATCTTGGCGTTCCAGCGCTTGCCGTCGTCACGAGCGTCGACAGAAACCGGATTCGTCACACCGTGCAGCGTCAGGTCTCCCTCGATGCGGGCACGGTCGCCGTTGCGCACCACTGCCGTGGAACGAAACCCGATCGTCGGGTACTTCCGCGTTTCGAGCGTGTCCTCGGCGTTGCGCTCGATCTTCTTACGATCAGCGGCCGAGATCGCTTCGGTGATCACGCTCAGTGAGCCGGCGTCGAAGTCGGCGGTGATCGCGTCGTCGTCTCCCACTTTCAAGGACAAAGTGGTCACCTGAAAGGTGACGTCATGGCCGACGGAGGTCAACAACCCCTCACGAAAGACCGAAACCCGGCAGTCAACCGCAGCAGCATCGAAAGTTGGCACGGAGTAAGCCTAGCCTGGCGCTATCACTGGCGGTAGTTCTCCACGACGCGATGCAGTCACCCACTCAGGCGGTCGAGAGCAACCGCCGCGGGCTGGATCGCCTCGGCCAGCCGCTGCACGTCCGGCAGGCCCTCCCGGTCGGCGAGCAGGCCGACATACGCACTGTCGCGGTACCAGGACAGCCCGACAACGAGCGCCTGGCCGGCCGCCAGCGGTGCCAACGGAAAGACCTCCTCCAACTCCGCACCGTCCAGCGTGAACCGGATCCCTGGCAACGGGATGCTGGTCACCATGAGGTCGAACAGCAGCGAGGCGCCCTGACCGGCCGCTGGGGCCGCCACCCGGTGTACCGCGGCTGGCAACCGGTCGGCGAGCAGCGGTATCGCGCCGGCGCCGCGGCTGGTCCCGGCAGACTTACTGTGCTCCATCGCCTCGCGGATCTTGAGCAGCCGCTTGCCGGGATCGGGCTCGCCGACCGGCAGCGCGCAGAGGTAGCCGGACAGTCGATTTCCCCCGATGCGATCCCGCGGCCTGGCTCGCCGGCTGACCGGGATGAACGCCCGCAGGATCAACCCCTCGACCGAATCCCCGCGAGCTATGAGCCACCCCCGCAACGCGCCGACCACCACCGACAGCAGGACGTCGTTCACGGTGCCGCCGTAGTGCGTCCGGATCCGGCGTATCTGCGGAAGATCGAGCCGGGCCGTCGCCAGCGCCCGCCGGCCCGAGGACGAGATCACCAGTGGTGAGCTCGGTGCCGGCAATCGGACACGACGAAGCATCGAAGCGGCGATACCGGTCGCCTCCGTCAGCTGCCCTACAGCGCCGTCGACGGCGCCGCGCACATCGCCGGGCACGTGCCACAGCCGGGACAGCATCCTCGTCTGCATCGAGGGCGCTGCTATCAAGGGCGCTGCCGTCGAGAGCGGCGACCCGTCGTCGACGGCACCGCGATTCGTGGCGCCACCATCTCGCGATCTGATCCCATCCAGCACCCGGAACCCAATATCCAGCGCACTCAGTCCGTCGCCGAAGGCATGATGCATTTTGACCAGCACCGCGAAGCGGTCCCCACCGACGCCCGATATCACGTGGAACTCCCACAGCGGGCGGGTTCGCGGCAGTGGTCGGACCAGCAGTTCGGCGGCCAATGCCGCCGCCTTGTCGAGGCTGCCGTCACCGCCGAGGTGATGCAGGTGAATGTGGTCCTCGACGCGGAATTCAGGATCGTCGGCCCAGGTCGCGGCAGTCAGCGGAAAACGGGCCGGCAGCACCCGCTGACGCAGCTGGGGGAGAAGCTGGGCCCGGTCGGCCAGCAGGCAGGCAACTCGCTCGGGATCCCCGGATCGGACCGGTCGGAAGATCGCCAAGCCGCCGAGGTGCATCGGTGACACCTCACGATCCAGACAGAGGAAGGCCGTATCGAGCCCGGTGAGCCGTCCTGCTGCCATGTGCAGCCCCCTGTGATCGCACGTTCGGCGTGTCTTATCGAAAGCCTTGCATATCTGATCAAGTAGTGACGGCGATCCGGCACCAGGTGCATGATCACAACTGTGCAAGTGTTGGTCGACGCGGACAATCTTGACGTACCCCGGCTGCGGCTGCTCGTCGCAGCATTGCTGGCAGCACCGGCGGCATTGCCCTCCGCCGAGCCCTCCGCCGATATCGTGGTGGCCGGCGCGCCCGCAGCACTTGATGCAGTCGACTGGCCGTCGGGGGCCCAGGTGCTGCCCGCGACCGGTTGGCAGGGTGCGGACCTGCTGTTGGCCCGCGCCTACCGGGCCGATGACCGACCGCTGCTGCTGGCCACCGGAGACGGAGACTTCGCGCAGCTAGCGCGACGCCATCCCGGCCCGGTTTTGCTGGTCAGCGGATTGTCAAGCCGCTCACGCGCGTTCATCGGCCCCCGGATCGTCACGACCGATCCAGCGGCGGACGGCGGCGCGCAACTGCGGTCCTGGTTGGGACAGTCCACCGCACTGTGAGAGATTTGCGCCGTGCCTACCCTGTTCAGCCGCATCATCCAGGGCGAAATCCCGGGTCGCTTCGTGTGGAGCGACGAATGCTGCGTCGCCTTTCTCACCATCGCTCCGCTACGGCCGGGCCACACTCTGGTCGTGCCCCGCGACGAGGTCGGCGAGTGGACCGACGCGGACGACGACTTGATCGCCCAGCTGATGGTGGTGGCCAAGCAGATCGGTGCAGCGCAGAAAACCGCCTTCGACGCGCCGTGTGCCGGACTCGTGATTGCCGGGTTCGAGGTGCCCCACCTGCACCTGCACGTGTTCCCCTCATGGGGCATCGACGACTTCGACTTCGCCAACACCAACCATGATCCCGACCCGGCCGAACTCGACACCGCCGCAGAGGCCCTGCGTGCGGCGCTACGGGCGGCGGGCCACGGTGATCGGTTACCCACCAGCTAAAGCGGTTGGAAGCGACGCAGCCGCAGGCTGTTGGACACCACGAACACCGAGGAAAATGCCATCGCAGCTCCGGCGATCATGGGGTTGAGCAGACCGACTGCGGCCAGCGGAAGTGCGGCGACGTTGTAACCGAAAGCCCAGAATAAGTTCCCCTTGATGGTGCGCAGCGTGCGCCGGGATAGCCGGATCGCGTCGGCGACCACCCGCAGGTCACCGCGGACGAGGGTGAGGTCGCTGGCCTCGATCGCGGCGTCGGTGCCAGTACCCATGGCCAACCCCAGATCGGCCTGAGCCAGTGCGGCGGCGTCGTTGATCCCATCGCCGACCATCGCCACGACACGTCCTTCGCGCTGGAGCCGACGCACCTCCTCGACCTTGCCCGCGGGCAACACCCCGGCGATCACGGTGCCGATCCCGACCGCGTCGGCTACTGAGCGCGCGACGGCCTCGTTGTCACCGGTGATCAGCACCGGGGTCAACCCAAGGACACGCAACCGGCGCACCGCCTCGGCGCTGCCCGGCTTGACCGTGTCGGCCACCGCGAGCAGGCCCCGCACCTGGCCGCCCCAGGCCACCGCCACGACCGTGTGGCCTTCTCGCTCGGCCTGCGCCGATGCCGTGGCCATCGGGTGCGGTAACGGCAGGGACCACTGCTGCGCCAACCAGGCCGGCCGACCCACCAGCACCGCGACGCCCTCCACCACCGCCCGTACGCCCAGCCCCTGCGACGATCGGAAACCACTCACAACGGGCAGCCCACCGAGCCGCTCACGGCCGCCGGTGGCGATCGCGGCGGCGACCGGGTGCTCGGAGGCGTCCTCCACCGCGGCGGCACGGCGCAGCACCTCGTCGGTGTTCTCGCCGGCCGCGCAGAGCACATCGACCAGGCTCATCGTGCCGGTGGTGATGGTGCCGGTCTTGTCCAGCAGCACGGTGTCCACCCGCCGGGTGGACTCCAGCACCTCGGGTCCCTTGATCAGGATGCCCAGCTGGGCACCACGGCCGGTGCCGACCAGCAGGGCAGTAGGCGTGGCCAGACCGAGTGCGCACGGGCAGGCGATGATCAGCACAGCGACCGCAGCGGTGAACGCGGTGGTGGTCGGAGCGCCGATGACCAGCCAGAAATCCAGGGTGGCCAGGGCGAGCAGGATCACGACCGGCACGAACACCGCCGAGACCCGGTCTGCCAGCTGCTGCAGCCGGGCTTTGCCGTGCTGCGCGTCCTCGACCAGCCGCGCCATCTGCGCCAGCCGGGTATCGGCACCGACCCGGGTGGCCCGCACCCGCAACCGGCCGGAGACGTTCACCGTCCCACCGGTCACCGCCGAGCCCTCCGTGACTTCGATCGGGACCGACTCGCCAGTGATCATGCTCTCGTCAACCGCGCACGAGCCTTCCACCACCTCCCCGTCGGTGGCGATCTTCTCTCCTGGACGGACCACGAACTCGTCGCCCACATCGAGCGCCTCGACGGGAAGGCGTTCCTCCCGCCCGTCTCGCAGCACCGAGACGTCGCGGGCGCCGATGTCGAGCAACGCATGCAGCGCTGCCCCCGCGCGTCTTTTAGCCCTCGCCTCGAGGTAGCGACCGGCCAGCAGGAACACCGTGACGCCGACGGCGACCTCCAGGTAGATCTGGGCCCCACCCGCACCCCGATGCACTGAAAGGCTGAACTCGTGTCGAAGGCCCGGCCCGCCGGCGCTGCCGAAGATTATCGCGTAGCTGCTCCACAGGAACGCCGCCAGCACGCCCATCGACACCAGCGTGTCCATGGTGACCGCGCCATGCCGGAGATTCCGCCAGGCGGCGCGGTGGAAGGGCAACGCCCCCCACACCACCACCGGCGTGGCCAGGAACAGTGATAACCACTGCCATCTGGGAAACTGCAGCGCAGGCACCATCGCCATGGCGATCACCTGGATAGCGAGCACGGCGCTGCCCACCAACCGGTCTCGCAGGGCGCGAATCTCACCAGTCTCGGGTTGGCCCGCCTCGGGCTGGGTCGCCTTGCTATGGGTTGATTTGTTCCGGGTGGGCTTGCTCTGGGTCGATCTGTGCTGGGTCGATCTGTGCTGGGTCAACTCGGCGGTGTAGCCGGTGTGCACCACGGTCGCCACGAGGTCTGCGGGTGTGACGCCGCTGGCGTAGCTGACCCGAGCCTTCTCGGTGGCGTAGTTGACGCTTGCGCTCACCCCATCGAGCCGGTTGAGTTTGCGCTCGATGCGCGCCGCGCAGGACGCACAGGTCATGCCGCCGATGACCAGCTCGACCTGCCGGTCCGGTTCATCAGATCCGGTTACGCCGGGACTGGTGACTCCGGGGTCGCGGACGGTCGCCACGTCACCTCGCCAGCGCAGTGAACTCTGCGGTCCGTACCTGACCATGGTGCTGGAATTCCACGAACATCCGGTAGTACCCGGCAGTCGGTACCTCGACGTCGAAGCCGACCGTGGTGTCCCGGCGGGGACCTGTGATGGGACGCACCTGCAAGTAGGCCAGGTCACCCTCGCGCAGGATCACCAGACGCGCGGCATTCCCGAGGTAGCTATCGAGGTCTACGACCGGTACGTCGTCGCGGATCACGTGCATCCACAACTGCGACACTGAGCCGGCGATCAGATCTCCGGTCCCGACCACGGTGTAATCGTCGACCTCGGCGATCGACGAGATCTTCGGTATAGGTCCGGGCTCGACCAGTCCCGGCACGTCGAGATCCACGCCGAGGGTTACCGGTGTTGTGGCGGACTCCGGCAGGAACTCGGCGAAGGCGCGGTAGCTGCCCGGCCTGTCGAGCTGCAGCGGCACAGTCCAGGTGCCATCGGAAGCCATGATGGGGTGCAGGTGCTGATAGCCGCTCATGTCCCGACGCACGACCATGAGACTCATCCGTTGTTCATTGTTGCGGGCGAAGTCGGTAACCGGCTTGCCGTTGGCAGTGAAGACGGTGAAATGGAAACTGCTGGTCTCGCCAGCAGTGAAACGCGTGGTCCTTGGACGTAGCAGGTAACCTTGGTCGGAGACGGCTAGACCACCGGGCCCCGGGACGTGATCGTTGTCGTCACCATTGCTATGTCCAGTCTGGGGTCCAGTCTGGCGATGCGGCGCTGGTACGGCGGCACCGACGATTGACTCACCAAGGTTGATCGCGACGCCGAAGATTGCAACCACGCCGACGAGCATCGCCAGCAGCGTCACCGGGGTGCGCATCTGCTCAGTCCGAGACCTCCCGGTGGATTGTCAGCGTGAAATCTCGTAGCCGGCTTCACTGACCGCAGCGTGTACGGCGTCGTCATCCAACGCAACGTCACTGGTAACACTTAACCTGCCGGTGGCCAAGTCGACCTGAATACCGCTGACACCCTCAACGGCGCCGACCTCCTCGGTCACCGCAGAAACACAGTGTTGGCAGACCATCCCCGTGACGATGTACTCGCTGATCGTGGCGGTGTCCCCCACGTCGTGACCTCCTTGAGCTCGTTGGAGTTGTCTGTGCAGTGTGTCAGGAACGCAGCGTCAAGAACGAACCAGACGGGCGATCGCGTCGGCCGCTTCCTTGACCTTGACGCCGGCCTCGGCCCCATCGGCCGCGGCGTCGACCACGCAGGTGGCCATATGCTCTTCGAGTAAGACCAGCGCAAATGATTGCAGTGCCTTCGTAGCGGCCGCGACTTGGGTCAGGACGTCGATGCAGTACTGGTCGGTCTCCACCATGCGTTGCAGACCACGGATCTGACCCTCGATCCGGCGCAGCCGCTTGAGGTAGGCGTCCCTGTCCTTGGTGTAACTTGCCATTCGCTGCCCTCTCGTGACGCCTGCAAATACCTCTAATGGGTATCAAATATACCCCTGTCTGGTATGTCGGTGCCAACACCTCCCGGCCCAGTGCGCAGTCTAGGCAGTACCTCGGTCCCGAGGCGGGCGATGTTCTCCCGGGTGCGTGCTGCGTCACTGGTGGTCTCGACCAGCAGCAGGTGGTGGCGTACCCCGGTGCGCTGCGCGGAGCGGGCCAGCACCCGTACACAGTCCTCGGGGCTGCCGACCGGGTGCAGCCGGCACAGAAGTTCGGTGTACGCGTGCGGGTCGCGCGGGGTGCGCGGCGCGCCGTCGGCACGCCGGTAGCCGGCCAGTCCGGGACCCAGCCAGCGAGGTAGCGCCGCGCGCACTTCGGCGAGCGCCTCGGTGCGCGTGTCTGCGACATGGGCCACTCCGGCGGCCAAGTGGCCGGGGTCCAGCCCACCGGTCAGCGCCGAATAGCGTGCCGCGAACCCGGCCTTCTCCTCGTCGTCGGCGTGCATGCCCAGCAGCATCGGAAGGTGGCGGGCGGCCGCCACCTCGAGCCCGGCCTCCGAGGTCACCGCGGTGACCACCGGCGGGTATGGGCGAGTTCGGGGTGCAGGCACCAGTGGCAAGGTGCCTGCCACGCGGCCGGTACGCAGCGTCTCAAGTAGGACGTCCAGTGCGGCCGGGTAGCCATGTTCCCAGCGGCCGAGCCCGGTACCGAGCACGTCGAGATCGACCCACGGTCCGCCGCGGCCGACGCCCAGCCGGAACCGACCACCAGAGAGCTGATCAAGCAGCGCGACCTGCTCAGCAAGCGCGACAGGATGCGCTGTGGACAGCACACTCACCGCAGTACCTACTGCGACTCGCCGGGTCGCAGCAAGCAAGTAGCCGGCCAGCGTCACCGCCGAGGGACACACCCCGTAGGAGATGAAGTGGTGCTCGGCAACCCACACCTCGTCGAACCCGGCCTCGTCGGCGGCCACCGCAGCGGCCACCGTGCCATCCAGCACCGTGCCATAGTCTTGGCCGGGATACTGCGGAGCCAGCAGGAACGCTCCGAATCTCACCGCGATCCACACCTCACGCCAGGCCAAACCTCATCTCGGCCCAAACCTCATCTCGGCACAGTGCCAGGAACTATTCCGGGACGAGTACCACCCACACCGGGCCGAGCGCAAAGGTCAGCGGTGATCCATCCGGAAGGGTGAATGTGGTGATAGCGTCGGGGGCCGGGCGCGACCAGCTCCCGGTGAATGCGAGACCGTCCCGGAGCACGACCGCGCTACCGAGACCTACGGTCGACGCGAACGGCGAAGGTGCCCCGGATGCGTCCCGGATCGGGGTGTCGCGCACTGCCACTCGCTGCAGCACCACCGTGGCCGCACCGGGTCGCGGTCCAGAGGCTGAGATGAGCGGCGCACCGTCCATGGATATCACCCACCTCGCCTCGGCAGGCACCCATTGCGCCCCGATGTCGGTAGCCCGGTACCTGACGTTGGTGCCCGGTACGGGGACGCCGCCGGGCGGGGGAGGTCCGAAGCGGAACCCGATATCCCGCGGCGGCGCGCCTCCCCGGCGCAGCAGATTGGTGTCGCCATAGAGGTTGTGCGGCATCCGCCGCTTGCGGTCCCGGCGGTAGCTGCGCTGCTGCTTCTCCTCCGACACGTCGAGCACCGGCGCGCGCGCCAACAACGCGCCGACTTCGGCGGCATCCCCCGAGAATGCCAACGCGGGCCGGCCGAAATTAGCCAGCAGTTGCAGGTCGGTCAGCCGGGTGCTGCGCACCGGCCCCACTACCGGCGGGAAGCGGGACTGATACACCGCGAGCAGCCGGCTGGTGCCACCCTCCACCGGCTCGACATAGACCACGTCGGCAAGTTCGAGCCCGGTCTGCGGGCGGGCCGGCGGAGCGTTGTCGATCTTGACGCTGAGCACCGGCGCGCCGAGGTCGGTAACCAGACCGGTGAACGGCGACACCGGCGGCGGTTCGGGCGGCGATTCGGTTACCGGGCTGGGCTGCGGACTGGACGGACGGGGCGGTTCGTTGCGCGGAACCGCCCAGTTGGGCGAGGCGGCCGCTTGGGACCGAGGCGGCGGCGAACCTTCACCGGATAGCAGTGTGGCGGAAAGCATGGCGACCAGCAGGACCATAGTCAGCGCGCGCCTTACGTACCCCCGCTCGCTCATGCCCACCAACCCCCTCGCCAGCGCTCGTGCACTCTGAGTGACACACTTCATACCAGCCGGAATCGGAGCAGGTGAGCTTGGTGCACTGATCATCGATTGCGGCGCGGCGTCCACCGGCTACTGGCTGTTGGAATCGTGTCCGTGGGCGCGTGCCCGACTCGGTCGTTGCGCGGGCCGGGCACGCTGGCGTTCATCGCTCTGCGCTCTCCATAAACACACAGTAGATCACTGAAGGTGATGGCGGCTCCCCCTGATGTGGCACTCCGCTCGGAGGATGACAATGAGTCGCACGCCGATTACGCTGAGGGAGATTGCTCAACGTCACCACCGGGGGCACCTAGTGAGCGTGAGCCACGGGCTTGATCGCGTCGAACCGCAGCGTGGTCTGGCGGCTCTGCACCCACGGCGTTGGAAGCTTTGGGCCGAGCGGAGAGTCGTTCTTGCCTACGTCCTCACTGTGGACATCGTGGCGGTGGCGCTGATCGTAGGGATGATCGCGACGATTCCGGTCCACACTGCTGATCTGTTCCGGTTCAGCTTGCTGGTCGCGGGGGCAGTGATCCACCAGGAGGCGGTTCGCCACATCGAGCTACTGCGGGAGCGGACGGTCGGCAGTGGCCTGCTCCCGAACCTGCGGTCGTTGTGGATCTTCGCAGCAGCGTTGTCGATCCCGTTACCGTTAGTCTTCGCCGTGACTGTGGTGATCTACCTGCACGCCTGGTGCCGATCCGGCCCTGGCCGCCTGTACCGCACGCTGTTCTCCGGCGCGACGATGGCGTTGGCGCCTGCTGCTGCTGTCGCGGTCCTGCATCTGGGAGGGCCCAACGGATACCCGATCATCCCACACGGCCTGCCAGGACTCGTCGCCTTGATCGGCGCCGCTGCGGCGTACTGGCTGGTCAATTTCGGGCTGGTGCTCGGTGCCGTGATGATGTCCGACCCGCTGCAGCCGGCTCGTCAGGCAGTGGGCAACCCGAGCGACCAGATCGTCGTCGCGGCCTCGCTCGGCCTGGGCGTCGCGCTCGCCGCCATGCTCGCCTGGGAGCCGTGGCTGGTCGCCGTCCTCATGATCACCGTGATCGCACTGCACCGTGCGCTGCTGCTGCCGCACTTCCAGCAGGCCGCCCGCACCGACAGCAAGACCGGCCTGCTCACCGCAGGCTTCTGGCATGAGGTCGCCGGCCGGGAAATCGAACGGGCCCGCCGGCTCGCCGAACCGCTCGGAGTGCTGATGCTCGACCTGGACCACTTCAAGTCTTTCAACGACCGGATGGGGCATCTCGTCGGCGATCAGCTACTGCGCGCCGTTGCCGACGAGCTCCGCGCCGAGACCCGCCCCTACGACCTAGTCGGACGGTTCGGCGGCGAGGAGTTCGTGATTCTGCTGCCGGGGGTGGGCACCAGCCAGATTGAACACGTCGCAGACCGGATCCGGCTGCGCGTCAGCCGGTTGTGTGTCCTGGTCCACGGCCCGCACGACCGGCCGGTCACGGTGGACGGAATCTCGGTGTCGATCGGGGCGGCAGTGTGTCCTGACGACGGCAATGAGCTCGACCGCCTACTGCTGGCAGCTGATGGCGCCCTGCTGGCGGCCAAGGCAGCCGGCCGCGACCGCGTCCGCCTCGCCACCCACTGACCCGGAGGCGCTCTGCGCGTTCTGGATGCAGACTGCTGGTATCAGGAGGTAGACGACCGCAGTCTGCATCCAGAACGCGGGAGCGGGGTGGCATGGAGTTGGCGCGGTTGAGGACATCGGAGTTGCTGGGACGGGCTCGAGCGGTGCGTGACGCCGCGTACGGCACTCGGGTGACCTATTCCCCCAAGGTGTTCCTGCCGCTGACCATGTTGTGCCGGGATCGCTGCGGCTACTGCACGTTCGCGCACGCCCCCCGCGCGCTACCGTCGGTCTACCTGGAACTTGACGGGATCCTGGCGATCGCGCAGCGGGGTGCGGAGCTCGGCTGCCACGAAGCGCTGTTCACCCTCGGCGAGCGTCCCGAACATCGCTATCCCCAGGCCCGGAGCTGGTTAGCCGACCACGGGTACCGCAGCACGGTGGACTACCTCGTCGCCGCCTGCCGCGAAGTACTGGAGCGCACCGGGTTGCTCCCGCACGCCAATGCCGGAGCGTTGTACCGCGACGAGCTGGCCGAGTTGCGGAAGGTGACGGCCAGCCAAGGGATGATGATCGAGTCGTTACGGCCGGACCTGGCTGCCCACCGCGGCGCGCCGGACAAGCACCCGGAACGGCGGCTGGCCACCCTGCACGCCGCGGGTGAGCTGGCGATCCCGTTCACCACCGGAATCCTGGTCGGCATCGGCGAGACTGAGGCCGACCGGGTTACCGCGCTCCAGGCGATCGCCCAGGCGCACCGCCGGTACGGGCACGTGCAGGAAGTGATCGTGCAGAACTTCCGGCCCAAGGCGGGCACTGCGATGCGTCAGGCCCCGCCCTGCCCGCCGCAGGATCACCTGCGGGCCATCGCGCTGGCCCGGCTGCTGCTGCCGCCCGAGGTGCATGTGCAGGCCCCACCCAACCTCACCGACGATCCAGCGGGCGTGCTCGCTGCCGGCATCGACGATTGGGGTGGGGTCTCCCCCATCACCGCCGATCACGTCAACCCCGAACGGCCTTGGCCCGCGTGGGAGGAGCTGCGCACCGCCACCGAAGGGGCGGAACACACCCTCGCGCCACGCCTGACCGTGTACCCGCGGTACGCCCTGGACCCGCAGCGGTGGCTGGACGAGGCGGTGCGCTTCGGTGTGCTGGACCGGTCCGACGCTGAGGGGCTCGGCAGGGACGATCCGGGCGCGGTGTTTCCCGAACGCGCGCAGGACGCCGTCAACGTCGGCGACGGCGCTGAGGTGACCCTGGTCGGCCGCCGCTCCACCGCGTGGTACTCCGGTACCGACGTGGCACCCCCCGCGTTGCTGCCCGCGCCGGTAGGGGCCGCCGGCGCGGTGCGTGAGGTGCTCGACGGGGTTCGCAGTGGGCAGCGACCTGAACTCGACGAGCTGGTGACGCTGCTGAGCGCCCGTGGCCCCGAGGTCGCAGCCGTTGCGGGCCTGGCTGACGAGCTGCGGGTGGCAACTGTCGGTGACACCGTCACCTACGTGGTCAACCGCAACATCAACTACACCAACGTGTGCACCTTCCGCTGCCAGTTCTGCGGGTTCTCCAAGGGCAAGCTGTCGCTGAACCTGCGTGGCGCGCCTTACCTGCTCGAGCTGTCCGAGATCGTGGCACGGGCGTTGGAGGCGCAACGGTGCGGCGCCACCGAGGTGTGCCTGCAGGGCGGGATCCATCCCAGCTTCGACGGTGACTACTACCTCACGGTGTGCCGGGCCGTGCACGAGGCTGCACCGGGAATCCACATCCACGGTTTCACCGCGCTTGAGGTCACCGAAGGGGCCCGGCGGCTCGGTGATCCACTCGCTGACTACCTGACCCGGCTGCGCGAGGCGGGTCTGCGCTCGCTGCCCGGCACGGCCGCGGAGATCCTCGACGACGAGGTCCGCGCGGTGCTCTGCCCCGACAAGATCACCACTGGGGAGTGGCTGGAGGCGCACCGGGTAGCGCACTCGGTGGGGCTACGCTCCAACGTCACGATGATGTTCGGGGCCATCGAGCAACCGGTGCACTGGGCCCGGCACCTGTTGCGTGCCCGCCAACTGCAGGAACAGACCGGCGGGTTCACCGAGTTCGTCGGCCTGCCGTTCGTGCACATGGCGACTCCGATGTACCTCAAGCGAGCGGCCCGGCGTGGGCCGACCTGGCGAGAGGTGTTACTGGTGCACGCGGTGGCTCGGATCGCGTTGCACGGGTTGATCGACCACGTGCAGGCGTCCTGGGTCAAACTCGGGACGTCAGGGGCTCGCCAGCTGCTGCAGGCGGGGGTGAACGACCTCGGCGGCACACTGATGGGCGAGAACATCAGCCGCGCGGCGGGCGCGAGCCACGGGCAGGGCCTGGACGAGGGCGGGTTCCGGGCGATCGTCGAGCCGCTCGGTCGGCCGCTGGCCCAGCGCACCACCCTCTACGAGCCGGTCAGAGCCGTGCAAGCGCCGTAAGTAACGGCCGATCAACTACCGGGTTTGCGGCCCACGGCCATGAAGGATGCGACGGTCATCCAAGGTCGGGTCGGGAGCGCGTCGACGCGCTCGAACGCGGCCGCCCACCTGCGTAGGTCCTTCCCGGTGGCAAGCCGGGCGGCCACCAGCGCGTCCCGGGCGGCCCAGGCGGGGGTACGCAGTTGCGGCGGGATCCGGAAGACGGGTCCCCCGCTGCGGAAAGACTCGACCTGCAGCCCGGTGGTCTCGAGCAGGGTTCCGAGCATCGGGCCGATGTTGATGTTGTTGCCGCGGGAGCGGTGCAGATCGACGTATCGGGCATGGAGATCGGCGATGTCGGGATCGTCGGGATGCAGCCGCATTGCGGCGGCGTCGATGTCGACGAGGTAGATCGCCCCACCGGGACGAGCAAGCGCGACGAGATGGGCGATGATCGCCGCCTCATGGCCGCCGTTGTGGGCCAAGACGTGGCGGCACATCACCACGTCGTAGCTGCCGGGCTCGAGCTCGGTGGCCGTGGCCTCACCCACTCGCGCCGAAGCCTGGATCAGACCGGCGACCTGCTCGGCGGCGGCGGTGACGGCGCCGGAATCCAGGTCGACACCGTCGGCCCTCCCGCCCTCACCGACCTCCTCGGCGAGCAACCGCAGGATGGCTCCCGGCCCGCAGCCGACATCTGCCACCCGTGCACCGGACACAATCCCAGCAGCCGTCCACTGGACCAGCTCCTCGGCGCGGGCGGACTCTGCCATGAACCGGTAGCGTTCTCGCTCCGCCTCGCTGAGCTGCAGCGCGTAGGTCAACTCGATTCCCTTGTCCCGTCCTAGGGATCATGCTAGGTCAGCGAGTCCACGACGGACACCCGTAAGGCGGTGGCGTCTTTCTCTCTGTTTATGTGGCTCTCAAGAGCGTAGAGACGGACGGCTCGAGCGACCGTCGCTGCGGGTAGTGCCGTCGCCAGGTGCGGCGTTACTGCCCGTGCTGGGAGTGGTGTTACTACCCGTGCTGGGAGTGGTGTTACTACCCGTGCTGGGAGTGGTGTTACTACCCGTGCTGGGAGTGGTGTTACTACCCGTGCTGG
>JBOHHF010000552.1:0-3718 GCA_050700495.1 Pseudonocardiaceae bacterium | reverse complement strand
TGGTCCGCGCCGGCCTCAGGTCCGGATTTGCCTTCGCCCTTGATGTAGGCCATCCGGTGCGGTGTCCACAGCCGCTGCATCCCGTCCGGCGCTCCGACCCCGTCCTGGGCGGTGAACTCAGCAGCCTTGTGCTCAGCAGCCTGGTACTCGGCCGCCTCGGCGTGGGCGGCCCGCGGTGCGGTCACAACGTCGCCTCCGAGGCAGGCTGGATGGCTGAGGCCGGCGCGGCCACGAGAGCTCCTTGGCGGTGCAGCGGTCTGGTTCGGCTGCCGATGCTAGCGACAAAGGGGAGCATTCCTTGTGATTACCCCCACAATTGTGATCGAGCGGCCCCACTGGTTTGGGACCACCTCGCTGAGGGCATAAATTCTATAGGGACAGGGCGGGACCGACTGCTGCCAGTGCTGCCAGCGCGACGCTTGCAGCACGAGAGCCCGGGAGGCCGCTGATGTGGTTCGTACTCAACGTCAACTCAGAGGCAGCCGCCTCAGCCGAGTTCGCGCTGCCCACACTGGCGCAGGCGAGGATACGGTCCGATCAGCTGAACGCCAGCGAGCGTGGACTCATCGCTGATCTGTTCGCTGTGTTGGAAAGCTTGGTCCTGCACAACGAGCTCCCCGCCGAGGCCCAGGGCATGTACGACCAGGCGGTACTCCAGTTGGCCCAGCGCTACGACTGACTGCAACCGATCACCATGTACTCACACCAGGCGCACGGCCAGATGGGGAAGCTAGAGCCTTGGCAGCAACCCGTCCAGCATCGCCATCGCTGGTTGGGTCGCCTCCTCGACAAGCGGCACGACTGCCTGAGTTGGGACGGCAGTCTGGATGCTGGACGGGACAGTGCGCTTATCGCGCGAAGCCGGCGGCTCCAACACCCCACCCACTGGAGCGACTCGACCAACCCCCGATGCGGCGGGATCAAGCACCGGGTTCACCGGCGCGATAGGACCGGTAGGAGTTTGATCGGCGGGCGGTGCGGATGAACGCCAGGGAGTCTGTGCAGCCTGCGGAGGTGGGCTGTGGTCGGCTGGCACGTCCACCGACACGGGGTTGTTCCGGTGCACCCGCGCTGCCCGTAGAGGCTGTGCCGGGGTCTTTCGAGCGAATGCTTGAGCGCTGACGGCAACCGGTGCGGCAGACATTCGCGCGGCGGACACTGACCCTCCGTACCCGTCTAGAGCACCGGATCCAGCGTCCGGGGCGACCGGAGGGTAGCTGGGTAGGGACGCCCCCTTGCCGGTAAGTGGGCCGTCATCGACTTGTACTGCGCTGGCCAGCACAGACCCGCAGGCCAGCACGGTGCCCGCGGCGAGACCGAAGGCTCGGCCGACAACGATCGCACGGCCACCGAGCGACCGACTGGAAGACCACGCGTGAACCCCGGAAACCGCGGCACGGGTGGGAGCGCCGGCCACGGTCTGGGCACCACCGACCCAGGCGATCAACGCAGTGGCGGAGGGCCCGGAGCCCAACTTCCTACGACGGCGCGCGGTCATCGTGCGTCACTAGTGTTCTCCTTTGGGGTAGCCGACCCGCTGCATAATACAGGTCTCCAGGACCAAGACCAGGCTGCTCACTCGTCCGGTGCAGCGCAGTGGCCGTCTCGTCCCGCCGTGTCCCGTCCCGTCGTGCCCGCAGCGACAGGGATCGGGAGCCGGACGATCGAGCGCCGAGAGTTCTGCCGGATGCCGCTTGATTCTCCTCAACTATTAAGCCTACCCTCACTTTCTCTTAGCCTTGCTTTAGCTGATGCGGAGCTCAACTATGCGCCTACGTGGAAGAGCCGCCAGGCTGGTTCATCGGACCGTGGCTTGCCTCGCCGTCGTAGGTGTCGTCGGTGCGGCCGCGTGCAGCGCCGACACAACTTCTGGTCCGCCGGCTCCAGCGTCTCCGGACAACCGCTACCACCAGATCAATCTGGCGGCCAACGCCGAGACATACAAGGCACGCTTCACCGTGCCGAAGATGGTTAACGCGTGGGGCATCGCGATCCGTCCGAAGGGTGCGGGTGGGCACTTCTGGGTCGCCGCCGGCGAGGCGTCCTATGAGTTCGTCGGTGACGTCAGTGTCTCCGGGGACGTCAAGCTGCGCGAGTTGTTCCAGGATTCCCTCAAGGCGGTGACGATCCCAGGCGCAGACACGAAAATTGACGATACCAGCGTCGGCAAGGCTACCGGGGTGATTTTCAATGGCGCCGACATCAACTCGGACAAGTTTGTTGTGACCGCTCAGCCCACGCAGGTCGACGGACGCACGGTGGCGCTGGGCGGCTCGGCACGGTTCATCTTCGTCACCGACTCCGGGCGCATCACCGCGTGGGGCGAGCGCGGGCCGGACGGCACCGTGGTGCGCGTGGACGGACCGAGCCAGGAGGTGTTCAACGGGGAACCGCAAGGCATGCAGTTCTTTGGAGTGGCGCTCAAGCAGGGCAGCTTCGACACCTTGTGGACCGCCGACTTCGGCGAGCAACCGCAGATCCGCCAGTTCGACGAGGACTGGAAGCTCGTACCCACCCAGGGTTTCGCCAATCCGTTCGCCACCGGCGAGCCGGCCGACCCGGCCGATCCGGCCAAGGGCAAACTGGCCAAACCGGGTGATCCGGTGCCGTTCAACATCACCACCGTCGGCGACCGGGCCTTCGTGGCTTATGCGATCTCCAAGGCTCCCGATGAGCCGGCGGCGAGCGGCCCGGCGTTCGACGCCGGCGAGGAGGACTCGCTGAACAAGGAGCAGGAGAAGGCCGCCGAAGGCCGTCCCGACAAGGGTAAGCTGGCCGAATTCGCCAGCACCGGCGAATTGGTCAGGGTGTTCGAGGACGACGGCCGGCTGAACGCGCCATGGGGAGTCGCGGTGGCTCCGGCGAGCTTCGGCCCGTTGGGCGGCAAGGTCCTGGTGAGCAACTTCGGCGGGGCCGGTCGGATCGCGGCGTTCGACGACAACACCGGCAAGTTCATCGACTACATGCGCGATGACCAGGGAGCCCCGATTGGCGTCGACGGCATCTGGAACATCCTGTTCGGCAACGGTGAGAGCCTCGGCGATGCCGACACACTGTACTTCGCAGCAGGACCGGCTGACGAGACGGAAGCCCTGTTCGGTGCGTTGCGGGTAGCCCGCTGAGGTTAACTACTAGCAAACGTCAACTTCATCGAAGCTATGAATTTACCGACTTCTCCTCTACAAATGGTATTCTGGCGACATATTGCGGTAAAGAGCACCGCCACCGCGCTACTGATTATACTGATGTTGGCCAGTCGAATACTACGCGGGCGGACGCGTCGCAGGAAAGAATTGATGCTCGCTCGCCGGGGTTCGATCCGTCGTATCAACTCCAGCCGCACGTCAACATCATCGCCCATTCTTCCCTCCTCCTCAAGGTCATGGGTTTCGCTGACAACAACCGTAACGGCCGGTGTGCCTGGTGCCGATCAGATACGCGTCGAGTCGTGGGCGAGTCGGCGAACGTGAGGTATGGCTCATCTGGCTCCACATGTATGGTTGAGCTGTGAAGACGATTCTCAACCTCGACGACGACCTGATGCAGGCCGCCCGGGAACGCGCCCGGCGGATGGGCGTGACGCTGACGGCGGGCTCCTCGCTGTATCAAGTGGATTTGGTGATCAAGTAGGTGTGGTTCCGGCGTGGCGGGTTGACGAGGGGGTGATGGTTTCGTTGGCTGCGTGACTGTCCGTGATGGTTGCGTAGCAGGGGGTTGT
>JBOHHF010000551.1:0-6630 GCA_050700495.1 Pseudonocardiaceae bacterium | reverse complement strand
GCGCGATAGGAGCGGATACAGCGCGGAGCGATAGAACGCCCCGTAATACTGCATCCAGCCTCGCACGATCGGATCGATCGCGCGTGCGAGTTCGGCGAAGGTACGGCCGGTGCGAAGATGCAGTCGCCAGGACCGCACCTCCGCACCGAGCCTCGTCAGGGCTTCCTTGCTGATCGCGGGATTCATTGAGCTGAACTGCTTCCCGTCCTTGTTCCGCACCCTGCGCTGCTGAAACGTGAACCCCAGGAAGGTGAACGAGGTGTGTTCGTACGAGCCACGCCTCTTTCCGTCCTTGCAGTACACGATCTTTGTTTTGTCGGGATGTAATCGCAGCCCGACCTGTTCCATCCGCTCAGCGATCGCCGCCACTACCACGCGGGCCTGTGTTTCGCTTTCGCAGTGCACCACCGCGTCATCCACGTACCGCTCGAACATGACCGCCGGGAATTCCCGAGTCATCCACAGGTCGAGCGCATAGTGCAGGAACAAATTAGCCAGCACCGGCGAGACCGCTGACCCTTGCGGGGTTCCGCGGTCTCGTTTCTGCAAGGTCCCGTCGGACAGCTGCAACGGCGCTTGAAGCCACCGTTTCACATACAGCACGACCCATGGGAGATCGGTGTTGGCCTCGACCGCTTTGACGACGAGATCCCAGCGGACACTGTCGAAGAACTTCTGGATGTCCAAATCTATGACCCAGTCGGTCTTCCAGCAGCGCCTGCGGCATGTCTCGACCGCGTGCAGCGCGGACCTACCTGGCCGGTAGCCGTAGGAGTCGGGGTGGAAGATCGGTTCGACCTTCGCCTCCAGCCTCCGGGCGACCACCGTCTGGGCGATCCGATCTGACACGGTGGCACCCCGAGAGTTCTGGTTCCTCCGCCGTGCGGTTTCGGTATTTCCACCGCGCGCACCGGGGGCGGAAAGTAGCTCCCCGAGGACATCCGATTCCAGATCTTGTACAGATTGTTCTTCAGATCCGTCTCGAAGTCTTCGATCGAGCGGCCGTCCACACCCGATGCCCCTTTGTTCGCCTTAACCTTCTCCCATGCCTCCCATACTTCCCGCTTTGAAATACCATACGGCTTGCCTGGTGATCTCAGCTCACTCACGCAACTCCTCCCGGAAACGTTCCGGTTGATCGAGCAAACAAACCACAAATGACCTGACTCCTTCGCTCAACCCCCATTACAGGGACTTCACCACTACTATGAGTCAGTCCGACAGCGCACCCCGCAACGGTACTCAATTCCTCACGGTTTCAGCCGCCCGGAACACTCCCTCTCGCCGCCCCTGGATAGGACAGCGGTATCGGGGCACGCCTTCTCACGTTCCACGTGAAAGCAGCCTGATCAGACTCGCGTGGCTTCCATGCCGGACACCACCTGGCCAATAAACGGGCACCCGCCAGGCTCATCCCGAGATAGCTGGCACATCCCGGTTTCGATGTCACCCTTGTTTGTTTCGACACGTCGTCAGCGATTCGCTTGCGCTCGCCTTCCTGATCCCCACCTGACACATCAAGTGCGCCTTTTCCCACATCGCTCACCACGACAGTCTTCAGCTAACGCAGCAGTGGGCGGTTTGAAGCCTCTCCCCGCAGAGCGACTCCGAAGGGCCTACCTTCATCTTCCACGCAGCACCGCCTCAAGAGGCTCTACCTACATCAAGCTCCTCTCAGCGTTCGTGACGCACACCAGCGCAAACGCTCCAACACCCGCGATTCGGCAACCCTTGTCCCGGGTAACAGCACGGGTTCGCCGAGGCCTCCGCAGGTGGCTCCTACGAGGGCCGGACCGCCGCCGGGGCTCCCCGCCGCCGCTATCGTGTCCGTCATGGCTGAACCCCTCCCGTCGCCCACCTCTGATTCCGGGCCGGTGCCGCCGGCGGCGGATCCGGTGGCGATCCGGGCGTGTCTGTCTCCCGCGGTGGCGGCGGTGTTCAACTGGGAGTGGGAGTCGGTGCTCGAGGCGGCCAAACAGTCCAAGGACCTGGCCGGGGTGCACGACCTGCTCGGCAAGTGGCGCCACTTCGCCTACGCCGAGCTCACCGAGCCCGGCTGGTATTTCGGGCTGCTGGCCAAGGCCGAACGGATCCTGCGCACCGGAACCAACCCCGACCGCGAGGACCAGCGCGAGGTCCACCACCTGCTGCTCGCGCAATGCTCGGCTGACCCGGCACGCTCCCCTACATCGCGCCGCACCAGTACAACCTGGTGGTATCACGCGGGTTACCACCAGCTCCGGCGGGGAGCGGCCCCCGGGAACATTGGCCATCCGCCGCCGCTCCCCGCGCTCCACAACTCCCTGCGGGTACTTCCTTGGTGCCTGCACATGCACGAGACGCGGACACCGACAACAGGCCGTCGATCCGTTCCGAGAAGCGAACGCTATCGGAAGCCAGAACCAGCCCGCGTGAATGGCCGCATGGTCGAGGTGATGTCTCGCACCTGATCGAGGACGGAGTCGACCAGCTGTTCGTCCAGCAGCAGGTCGGGCACTCCTGGGCCTCGACCACCGCGGTCCACACCACCGTCGGATCGGATGCGAGGAACCGGATGCTGGGCGCCGCGCTGGCGCGCGTGTTCGACACTGACCCGCCCGGCGGTGCTGCAAGTGCGGTGTGACTGTGCTCCAGGCCGCCAGCGGTCCCGGCGGCTGCGGTGAGCTCGCGAGGTGGCAGGTGATCCGCGCCAGGTCCCCAGACCAGTGTCAGGGTATCCTCGCCAGTAGTAAGGTCATCGGCAAGGAAGCCGCGGTGGGCAGCGCCGCCGTCGCTTCAATCGGGGCATTGATCGGGGGTTCCATCACAGACCGCTATACAGGTTCGACTCAAGCCGTGCATTACAACAGAGCCGGTCTCCCCGCTGTCTGATACACCCTGCACCATGGATCTAGTACACCCTGTACGATGGATCTAAGATCACCGCCTCGGACCGGCACGTTAAGGGCTCGCAGCGGACTCGAGAGGCACCCGACCCCCATGGACGAACACGGCGAGGCTCGACGGCCGCGCGGTGCACGCTTCCCATCGGTCGCTCAACTCCGGTGCTGGGAGGCCGAGCAGGAACAACAACGGCCCGACCCGACACCCGAGCCACCGACCGACCCGAACCGCGCCCTGGCGCTACCCGAACCAGCGTCGGCCGCGCCGGAGCCGTTCGAACCGGAGCCGTCCGAAGCGGAGCCGTCCGGGCCGCCGGGGACAGTGTCCGTCCGCCCGTACGTCTTGACCGGTGGTCGAACCCGACCTGGCAGCCACCTCGGCTTGGAAACGCTGGTGTCAGCCCGCGACCCGGCAGGAACGCAGGCTAGCCACACGCATCGGGCGATCGTCGAGATGTGCGCTCAGCCCAAGTCGGTAGCCGAGGTCGCCGCGTTAACGACGTTGCCGCTCGGGGTTGTGCGGGTGCTCGTGAACGACCTGGCCGACGCTGGCGAGTTGTTCGTACACCGGGCCGTAACAGATGACGGCCCACCTGATGCAGCCCTGCTGTCGCGGCTGCTCCGAGGGCTACAGGATCTCTAAAGGGTCGTCGCGTCGAGGCGGCGGTCGCCCGTCACGATTCGTCCGCAGTCAGCTGGACCCGCATCGGGCACCACTCTGCCCGGGCGGGGTTGATCCACCCGCACACCCGTAACCACACGGGACCGGGAGATCGCGGTCGGCTGGATCGCATCGTGGCGACGGGCCCGCGGGAGCAGCGGGGCATGAGTGACCGTCATGAACCCCTTGCGGCCTGAGCTGCTGGTTCATGTCGTGGAGGGCCGCCCACTGGGGGTCGACGGGCATGCCGCCCGCCGAGTAGCCGGGGGGAGTTTCACCCCCCGACCCTCCCGTCATATGGCTCTTGTCGTCCTGGTCACCAGACCTTGGGAACGTAGGTGATCAGCCCAAACACGTCAAAGTCCGCTCGCCTACCCAACGTGAAACGGCCGGGAGACCACAATCAACCGATGCGCGCTAATCACTGGAATACCGGGCCCCCTCATAATAGAACCGCACCGACCGCACCTCCAGTTGCTCCCCGGCAGGCTCACCGCGTGGCGGGAGCCTCCATGCTGGAGGACCGTTGCAGTCAGCGCCTAGGAAGACCGTGACCCATGAGGCCGTTTGGTTGTGCGGAGCGTACCCGGGTTTGAGGTCATCGCTGCCTACAGCTTGGAGGTTGATACACTTAGCGTTTTGCGGATCTTGCAGCGTAGCCCTTTGCTCGGTGCCGGTGTCATCGACGAACATGTAGTAGAACTGTCCGTCGGCCGCTACAGCGTAGTGAAGCTGTCCGTCGGCCGCTACGGCGGAACCTGGCAGGCCGAGGACAACAGCGGTGGCGGCGGCGACGGCGGCGGCGATCGCAATACGTAGACGCATAGTCGGGTGACCCCCTCTCCGGGGCAGGTGCTCCATGTCGGACGAGATCGCCTAAGCTTCACACTGTCCCGGCGAAATGACTCTTCCCGTCACCCTGACGTGTCACCGAACCGGCGGTTGGTCAACCCGGCACCGTACTATTGATCTACTGATCCCCCGACCTACCACTCAGCCGCGGACGAATGAGACCAAGGACCAAGGCCCCCAGTCCCGTTCCGGGACTCCGCCCGGAACGGGTGGCCCCTTCGGGCAGCTCCGGCAGCCGGCGCGCCACACCCACCCGGCGTTGCCGGCCAGGTGAGCGCAAAGCCCTCACCCTACCTGCGCATTGTGGCGTTTGCGCAGGTAGACGGCGCGGGCCGATCCGGTCCAGCAGTCGCCCATCCGATGGGTCGCCCTATGGTCTCCGCTGGAGACGAGGTCTCTGCGTCCCTGTTGGCTGGATGTGCGACAGCCGGCGATGTTGGGTTGTGCCGGCAAGCTGGCTGTTCTCCCTCGGCTACGGAGGACTCACCTCTGAGAGTGGCACACGGACACGACATCGACAACATTTTGTCGATCGGGAGTTCGTAAGCGTCTAGGACTGAGACTGACGAAGATCATCGATCACGCAGTAACCCGGGCGGTATGGCGCCTGTCTGAGCGATGCGGGCCTTTGATCTGACACGCTGGGCTCGTGCGGCATCCCGTCGACCTGACGCAGCCCGACCGCGCGGCAGCCCGAGGGCAGCATTCGCCCTACCGCCGCCGAGCTTTGCCAGCCTCTGTCCTCTGGCTGCCGTGTGGTAGCCCTCTGGGAGATCGGGGGATGCTGCACCCTGCTCCCCCACCACCGCGCACCGCCAGCCGATCGCGCTCGGACCATCCCGGAGACCTGCCGCCCGGCGAGGGCAGAGCACTTCGGTGTGAACGCGGATAACATGCGGGCACGGAGGTGTCGGCCGACTCTGTTCCGGCTGGTCGCCAGGCCAGCCCGTACCGGTCCGTACGTGGTCGTGCCGTTGCTCGTGATGCCTTCCTGATGCTCGCGCACGCCGGGGTCGTTGGCCCTCTTTGCGCCACTCTGCGGCCGTGACCACACTGTTCCCCGATGCGGGCCCCACCATGGCCGCTTTCGTCACCAGGCGCCGGGACGGGCCGTAGAGTGCGATTGCACACGGCCAAGCCAGCGCCCACGAGAGATGTCAGGACCGCGTCCTGGGACGTCGCCCACGTCCACGACGACTCTAATCGATCAGCGTGGGTACTGCGGTGGGACCCATCGTCACCACTGCGCCAACCCTGCAACTCCCCGACCTCCGACAGCGCCCGCCACACCGTGGGCGTGGAGGGCGCCGGCCCTGGCACCGGGCCCAGGTGGCGCAGACCCACGCTGATTGCCTCACCGCCCAGGATCTGGGTCAGGGCCAGGGCCAGGTCGATCAGGACCTGTCCCCGGTCATAGACTCGGGTCGAACCCCGGGGCGCGCCATCGCCGCCAACACCGGCGCGCAGACCGCTCCGCTCGGCCAACAGCCGCGACGGCAACGCCCCGGCGAACCCGACAGGCGATCATCATCGCCGACGAGTTCCAGCCGGTCAGCCCATGAAGTACTTTGCACGGAAGAGGTGCACCTGCCTCAGCCAGTCAGCGATCCTAGACAATCGTATCCTTGCTGCTCAGGTGCACCTCTACCCGTCTTCACCGAGATCACGCTCGGCGTGTCGTCAACCTTGTGAAAGACGGAGGCCAACGAAGATCTTGCAACATGGGTGTCGTGCGGCGTCCCGTCGACCTTGTCTAGCCCGACCGCGCGACGGCCCGGCGGCAGCCCTCGACCCGATCTGGACTCTACCTCCGCAAGCTCTGCCGTCGGGCCGTCGTGTGGTAGCCCTCGGGGAGGTCGACGGGACGCCGCGCCCTGCCCGCCTACCTCATCCGGTGCACTCCCCGCCCTGCCCGGCCGTCCCGGAGACCTACCGCCTCGGCGAGGGCGCTAGGGGTTGTCTCCTTGGTTGGTCAGCGGAGCCAAAGCATGATCGCGACGAGGACGAGTGCGCTTCGGTGGATCAGGACGTGCTTGTCGTATCCGTGCCGTGTTTCTCCATTGCCCCGTCCCACTCGAGCAGGTCGCCGGGCTGGCAGTCGAGTACCAGGCACATGGCTTCCAGGGTGCTGAAGCGCACAGCCTTGGCACGACCGTTCTTCAGCACTGCCACGTTCGCCGGCGTGAGCCCGACACGCTCGGCGAATTCACCGACGCTCATCTTGCGTTTGGCCAG
>JBOHHF010000550.1:0-11967 GCA_050700495.1 Pseudonocardiaceae bacterium | reverse complement strand
GTGTGACCGAGGAAGCGCTCGCCGATCCTGGCCGGATTTGGGATGGGTGTAGCGGATACCGTCCGGATTCATGATCGTGTGACAGTCTCGCGTGCCCTGCGGTCGGCCGACTCTGCGGCGTCCAGGTAGGCCAGCGTGGCACCGGCCGATACGAGCACAACGACGATCACGATCTGCAGCACCAGTAGCTGCTTGGCGACGCTCCAGCTCCTGCGCCGCTGGCCCGATCCGACCTGCACGCGCTCCATCTGAACACACCTCGAGCACCTCGCCACCGTAATGAAAGAAATGAACACAAGCGTGACCCGGATCACACCGAGCCGCATAGTCGCCGTGTACACGCGCTATCAACGACGCTTGAACTCACCAGGAGGTAACGGTGGCTACCACGCCGACCATCGGCGACGCCGTCCCGGCACGGGCTCGCCGGGATCGCACGCACTTCCTGTACCTTGCGGTCATCGCGGCCGTGTTGCTCGGGATCATCGTCGGGTTCGCCGCGCCAGACTTCGCTGCCGAGCTCAAACCGCTCGGCACGGCATTCGTCAACCTGATCAAGATGATGATCTCGCCGATCATCTTCTGCACGATCGTGCTCGGCATCGGATCGGTCGCCACGGCAGCCAAGGTCGGCAGAGTCGGGCTGTTCGCGCTCGGCTACTTCCTGGTGATGTCGACGTTCGCCCTGCTGATCGGTCTGGTCGTCGGCAACCTGCTGCAACCGGGCGCGGGCTTGCACCTCGATCCAGCCTCCGCGGCCAAGGCCCACCAGCAGGCCCAGGGCGGTGCGGGCACCGTCGAATTCCTGCTCGACATCGTGCCCACGACGCTGCTGTCAGCGTTCACCGAAGGCCAGGTGCTACAGACGCTGCTGGTCGCCCTGCTCGCTGGATTCGCCCTACAGCAGCTCGGCCCGAAAGGCGAACCGATCCGGCGCGGCTTCGAGTACGTCCAGCGATGGGTGTTCCGGATCCTATCGATGATCATGTGGGCCGCGCCGATCGGCGCGTTCGGCGCGATCGCCGCAGTGGTCGGCGAGACCGGCTGGACGGTCCTGCGCAGCCTCGCCATGATCATGCTCGGTTTCTACCTGACCTGCGTGCTGTTCGTGTTCGTGGTGCTGGGCGCGGTGCTGTGGCTCGGCACCCGAATCAACATCATCAGCTTGTTGCGCTACCTCGCCCGCGAGTTCTTGCTCATCCTGTCCACCTCCTCATCGGAGTCCGCGCTGCCGCGCCTGATTGCGAAGATGGAACACCTCGGCGTCAGCAAACCGGTCGTCGGCATCACCGTGCCCACCGGGTACTCCTTCAACCTCGACGGCACCGCCATCTACCTGACCATGGCCACCCTGTACATCGCCGCGGCACTGGACCGCCCACTGTCGGTGGCAGAGCAGATCTCCCTGCTGGTATTCATGATCATCGCATCGAAAGGCGCCGCCGGGGTCAGTGGTGCCGGAATCGCCACCCTCGCCGGCGCGCTGCAGTCACACCGCCCAGAGTTCGTCGACGGAGTCGGCCTCATCCTGGGCATTGACCGCTTCATGTCCGAGGCCCGTGCCCTGACCAACTTCGCCGGCAACGCAGTCGCCACCGTGCTGATCGGCTCGTGGACCACGGAGTTCGATGCCGATCAGGCACGCAGGGTGTTCTCCGGCGAGAATCCCTTCAACGAGGCGACGCTCGTGGACGAGCCCACACCGCTCTGCGAGCGGTCCACCATGAAGATGGGCGAAAGGCACACCGCCGGAAACCATACGGAAAACGTGTCTCAGGAGTCATCCAGAACCGGTAACGCCTTGCCTGCCCCATCAGAAAGGTGACCACCGATGACGGTGCTCCAGAACTCTTTTCTTATCGCCGGTGGCAATGCCGTGCTGTACGCAGCCACAGTCACCGTGATAGCACTGATCTCCGTGCTCGCGCCCACCCCTGAACGCCGTCGCGACGCGCTCAAGGTCCTCAAGATCCTCCTCCCGCCGTTGCGATGAGCACCCCTACTCGACCGCATTCAGCGGGCTCAGCGTGGCTATAGGTGCGCTGATTATCCCATTCAGCCCCGCTGAACGGGATAATCGGTGGCTCAGCTGGCCTAAGCCAGCACGGCCAGCACGTCGTCGGGAACGTCGAAATTGGCGTAGACGTTCTGCACGTCGTCGCAGTCCTCCAAGGCGTCGATCAGCTTGAACACCTTGCGGGCGGCGTCAGCGTCCAGCGTGGTGCTCGCCGACGGCAGGAAGCTCGCGTCGGCGGAGTCGTAGTCGATGCCGGTGCGCTGCAGCGCAGTGCGAACCGCGATGAGGTCGGTCGCCTCGGAGACCACTTCGAATGACTCGCCCAGGTCGTTGACCTCCTCGGCACCTGCGTCGAGCACCGCGGCCAGCACGTCGTCCTCCTAGACACCCTCTAGCTTGGGCACGATCACCACGCCTTTGCGGCTGAACAGGAATGACACCGACCCGGGGTCGGCCATCGTGCCGCCGTTACGGGTCATCGCGGTGCGGACCTCCGACGCCGCCCGGTTGCGGTTGTCGGTGAGGCACTCGACGAGCAGGGCCACCCCGCCAGGGCCGTAGCCCTCGTACATGATCGCCTGGTAATCAGCACCACCGGCATCCGCACCAGAACCGCGCTTGAGGGCGCGGTCGATGTTGTCGGTGGGCACCGAGCTCTTGCGAGCCTTCTGGATCGCGTCATACAGCGTCGGGTTGCCGTCGGGGTCCCCACCACCGACGCGGGCGGCCACCTCGATATTCTTGATCAACTTTGCGAAGAGCTTACTGCGCTTGGCGTCGACCACGGCCTTCTTGTGCTTGGTGGTCGCCCATTTCGAATGGCCGCTCATACCCCACTCTTTCTCGCTTGCGCAGTCTCACCCGGGTGCGCTCACCCTGGCTGCACTCGACCGCTGGACCATCTCGCCGAAGAGCTGGTGCACCCGCCAGTCGCCGGTCAGCTCCGGATGGAACGCGGTGGCCAGCACGCACCCCTGCCGAACCGCCACGATCCTACCGGCGGCGCGCCCGGCAGCCGGGATGTCGGGCACCCTGGCCAGTACCTCGACGCCGGTGCCGGCCTGCTCCACCCACGGGGCGCGGATGAACACCGCCCGGATCGGGCCGCCGGGTACGCCGGCCACCTCCAGGTCGGCCTCGAAAGAGTGAACCTGTCGACCGAATGCGTTGCGGCGCACCACTGCGTCCAGTGCTGCAAGTTGCTGCTGGTCGGGCCTGCCATCGAGGATTTCCCGGCCCAGCAGGATCATCCCCGCACACGAGCCGTAGGCCGGCATGCCCTCGGCCAGCCGGGTCCGCAACGGTTCCATCAAGCCGAACGCGACCAGCAGCCGGCTCATTGTGGTGGACTCGCCACCAGGCAGGACCAGTGCGTCCACCTCGGCGAGCTCCCCGGGGCGGCGCACCAGCGTGCTGCGCAACCCGCACTCACCCAGCGCCCGCTGGTGCGCACGCACATCACCCTGCAGCGCAAGCACACCTACAACCGGCCCGTTTTCAGTCACAGTTCCCCAGGGTAGGCCGCCATTCGGCGCCGAATCGCAACCAGTCGGTGGGTGGAACAGCTATTCGGAGCCGAATCGCGGTCAGGAACCGGGCTCAAGGAACCAGGGGCTGGTGTAGGCGATGGCGTAGTTGTTGGCGGGATGGTGGGGGGGCCCTGAAGTGGCGTTGGGAATGTCCGGGTCGGCGATCCGCAAGACCGTCCACGCGCCATCGTCGATGTCCAGCGGCACCGTGAAGCGCGTGACGTCACCGCAGCGCATCTCCACGACGTCGGCCACTGCGGGTACCGGAGTGCCCGGGCGCAGCACTTGTACCTCCAGCCGGCGGCCGATCCAGGAAGGTCCGTGGTCGACGTCGAGTGCGAACTGGACAGGTCCGTGACGGTGCCGCAGCGCCGAACCCATGCGTACACCACCCACGGTGGCGTCCACCCGCAGTCCTGGCACCCGGGTGGCAAAAAACCTCCGGGCCCGCAGCGCCTCAGCGACCCCAGCCCGGCTGTGCTCGGTCACCCACAGTCCGGCCCGTCCCCTGCCCGACGGCAAGCCCCAGTTCGGTCCGTGCTCGTCGCTGACGCCGAGCAGCCCGGTCCGCCAGCCGGCGTCCAGGCAGTCCACCAACGGGGAGACTCCGCCCGCCTCGACGCCCCGGAACAGGTAGTCGTCATTGCGGTTGAACATCTCCAGGCTGACCATCTGCTCGGCGGCTGCCGCCGTGTAGCCAAAGCCTGCGAACCTGCCGTGCTCCCGGCCAGGATGGTTGAAACCGGCCAGCCCGGTCGGAGGGCTGGTGCCGTTGCGGCGACCGAACCGGGCCAGCCAGGCGTACAGCTCACCCATCGCCCCGTGGGTCGCGACGTCGGTGAAATCATCGGTGAACCACGCATTGACGTGTCCAAGGTGCGGATGCGACCACTCGAAGCCGCGGATCGCGGTGAACTCACCCGGCCGGTCGTAGGCCTCGGCGAGCTCACCCGTGCGCCGCCAGCCGGCTCGGTCCAGCCCGATCCACGGCGTGCCGCCCAACCCGGTGCCCTCCACAGATGCGCCACGGACCGCGTGATCGGTGAGTGCCGCGACGTCCAGGCCGGCGTCACGCATCGACGGGAACGCCGCCTCCGGGTCCCCTTCGCCGTCAGACAACAACGTGTGGTTGTGCAGGTCGGCATGCACCAGCATGGTGTCGCGGCTGATCCTGGAGCGACGGGCGGCCCCACCTTCGGGCCCCGGAGTGCGCAGCCGCGCGCCTGCGGTTGAAGACAGCAGCAGCGCGCCGGCGTCGGTCACACCTTCCCCGGCGGTCACCAGCCGCGCTGGGCCAGCCGCTGCCCGTCGGGCAGCTCGCCGAGATTGATCCCCACCATGGCCTCACCGAGCCCCCGGGACACCTTCGCCACCATGTCCGGATCGTCGTGGAACGTGGTGGCCTTGACGATCGCCTCGGCGCGCTTGGCGGGATCACCGGACTTGAAGATGCCCGAGCCGACGAACACTCCTTCGGCACCGAGCTGCATCATCATCGCCGCGTCGGCGGGCGTGGCGATACCACCCGCGGTGAACAGCACCACCGGCAACGAGCCGGCCGCGGCGACCTCGCGGACCAGCTCCACCGGGGCCGCTAGCTCCTTGGCGGCCGCGGACAGCTCCTCGGGGTACATCGCGGCCAGGGCGCGGATACCGGCGCGGATCGAGCGCATGTGCCGGGTTGCCTCCACCACATTGCCGGTCCCGGCTTCGCCTTTGGAGCGGATCATGGCGGCACCCTCTGAGACCCGGCGCAACGCCTCACCGAGGTTGGTGGCGCCGCAGACGAACGGCACGGTGAAGGCGAACTTGTCGATGTGGTGGGCTTCATCGGCCGGAGTGAGCACCTCGGACTCGTCGACATAGTCCACGCCGATCGCCTGCAGCACCTGCGCCTCGACGAAGTGCCCGATGCGGGCCTTGGCCATCACCGGGATGGACACCGCTTCGATGATCCCGGCGACCATGTCCGGGTCACTCATCCGGGCCACGCCGCCCTGCGCACGGATGTCGGCGGGAACCCGCTCCAGCGCCATGACGGCCACCGCACCCGCATTCTCGGCGATCCGGGCCTGTTCCGGCGTGACCACGTCCATGATCACACCGCCCTTGAGCATCTCGGCCATCCCGCGCTTGACTCGTGCGGTGCCGATCTGACGCTCGGTGTTGATGTTCTCGGCGGGCACGGCGGTTCGCTCCTCAGGGCAGTAGGACAAGCAAGGCACGAGAAAAGCACAGGACTCGAAACCCGATCGTACGTCGGGTCCACATACCACGGAGCGTTTCCAGGCTGCTGGGGGGTTGCCTCGATCGGCGCACCGGTGTGAGATCGACCACACGGTCCGCACAGCCGAGGGTGGGGTGCCATGGGCACGAAAGGCAACGGTGAGCGTCCTGATCCCGCGGTAGCGGCGCAGGACCCGTCCCGGATTCGCAATGTGGCCCTGGTCGGGCCCTCCGGGGCGGGGAAGACGACGTTGGCGGAGGCGTTGCTCGCGGCCACCGGCGTGATCAACCGCGCGGGCACGGTCGCCGACGGCACCACGGTGTGTGATCACGACCCGGCCGCGGTGCGCCAGCAACGGTCGGTAACGCTGGCCATCGCGCCACTGCAACACGCCGGCATCAAGATCAACCTCGTGGACACCCCCGGCTACGCCGATTTCGTGGGCGAGTTACGGGCTGGGCTGCGAGCAGCCGACGCGGCGTTGTTCGTGGTGTCCTCCGGGGAGGGCGTCGATCCGGCCACGGTCGCGCTGTGGCAGGAGTGCGCGGCGGTCGGGATGCCGCGGGCGGTGGTGGTGAGCCGGCTTGATCACCCACGAGCCGATCTGGACGGCGAGATCATCGCCTGCCGAGCGACCTTCGGCGACGGAGTGCTACCGCTGTACCTGCCGGTGCGCGACGGGGCCGGCGCGGTCACCGGTCTGGCCGGGTTGTTGTCACAACGGCTGTTCGACTACCGCACCGGGTACCCGCCGGTGGAAGGCGACGGGCTGGACAGCGCCGTGGACGCCGACGAGTTCACCGAGGCCCGCAACGAGCTCATCGAGGGGATCATCGCCGAGAGCGAGAACGAGTCCCTGATGGACCGCTACCTCGGCGGTGACGACCTTGACGTCGAAGCGCTGATCGACGACCTGGAGACCGCGATCAGCCGCGGGTCGTTCTACCCCCTGATCCCGGCGTGCGCTGCCACCGGGGTAGGGCTCGCCGAGCTCCTCGAGGTGATCACCGGCGCTTTCCCGGCCCCCGGTAAGCACACCCCTCCCCCAGTGACCCGTCTCGATGGGGCGGCACACCCCGCGGTCGCCGTGGACGCCACCGCGCCGCTGGTCGCCGGGGTGGTGCGCACCACGGTCGATCCCTACCAGGGCCGGGTGTCGCTGGTGCGGGTGTTCTCCGGAACGTTGCACGCAGACCGTCCCGTGCACGTCTCCGGGCACGGACTGGCCGACCGCGGGCATGCCGACCACGATGTCGACGAGCGGGTGGCACACGTCTACACCCCGCTGGGTGGCACGCTGAGCGAAGTACCCCACTGTGTGGCCGGTGATCTATGCGCAGTGACCAAGGTGGTCTCCGCGGAGACCGGGGATACGCTGTCCGCGCCCGACAACCCGCTGCTGATGGCGCCGTGGACGATGCCTGAGCCGCTGCTACCGGTAGCAGTGGTGGGCCGTAGCCGCAGCGACGAGGACGCGCTGGCCCGCGGGCTGGGCCGGTTGGTGGCCGCCGATCCGACGCTGCGGTTGGAGCGCAACGCCGAGACCCACCAGATGGTGCTGTGGTGTATGGGCGAAGCGCACGCTGACGTCGTGCTCTCCCGGCTGCGTGCGGTCGGCGCCGATGTGGACACCGAGCCGGTGATGGTGCCGCTGCGGGAGACCTTCGGTGGCCCCACCAAGGGGCACGGACGGCACGTCAAGCAGTCCGGAGGGCACGGTCAGTACGCGGTGTGTGACATCGAGGTGGAACCGCTACCGCGGGGTTCCGGGTTCGAGTTCGTGGACAAGGTGGTCGGCGGTGCGGTACCGCACCAGTTCATCCCGAGCGTGGAGAAGGGCGTCCGGGCGCAGATGGAACGCGGCCTCGGTAGCGGGTTCCCACTGGTGGACGTCCGAGCCACGCTGGTCGATGGCAAGGCGCACAGCGTGGATTCGTCTGACGCGGCCTTCCAGATGGCGGGGGCGTTGGCGCTCAAGGACGCCGCGGAGAAGGGCAGCATCGTCACGTTGGAGCCCTTGGACGAGGTGGAGGTGCGGGTGCCCGAGGAGCATCTGGGCACCGTGCTGGGAGACCTGTCCAGCCGGCGGGGCCGGGTGCTGGGCACCGAGACCGACCAGGCCGGCCGGATGCTGGTACGCGCCGAAGTGCCGGCAGCCGAGTTGCTGCGCTATGCCGTCGACCTGCGCGGGCTGACCTCAGGCACCGCCGCGTTCACCCGACGTTTCTGCCGCTACGCTCCGGCGCCGTCCAACTCACATCCCTCAGGTTCGCCGAGTCCATAAAATCCCTCGAGTCCATAGCCTGCCGGCGTGGGTTCGGCGATCTCGAAATAGCGTGGTAGCGCAGCCGTACCGGCCAGCCGCAGCCAGCGCACGGTGCGGTGCGAGCGCAGGGCCAGAGTGTCCCGCACCGCGTCGTTGTAGACCCGCCGGGCGATCACCACCCGCTGTTCCGCGTCGGCCAACCGGCGCGCGCAGGCAGGTGCGAGCTCAGTACGGTCCAGTAACGCAAGCGCGCGCCCCAGCTCGTTCTCGACCTCTTCACGGGCCGCATGCGCTCCGCCCGCCACCAACGCGGATGCGCTGGACCCCAGCGCCACGTCGGCGGCCCAGCGCAGCGTGCTGCCGCCAGTCGGGGCGCCATTAAGCGCACTCACCGCACGTGCTCGGTGACACAGCGCGGCGTCCAGGGCGGCCCACGCCGCATCGGTCCGCACATGCAACCGGTCCAGCCGGGTGGCCGCGCTGATCGTTCCCACCGCAGCGACCACCAGCCCGGCGGTCACCGCCCCGGCAACTCTCATCGCGTGACCCTAGCCAGCCGGTATCGGGTGGGCCCAGCCACCTGGCGGTAACCGGCGCGGGTCGGCGGCCACCGCCGTCTCGTAGACCTGCAGCACCCGCCGCGCCACCACCGGCCAGTCCCACATCGCTGCTCGCCGGCGGCCTGCGGCGGCCAGCTCGGCACGTCTGCCGGGATCATCGAGCAGGTCTCCCAGCGCCCTGGACAGCGCGGCCGGTACTCCGGCAGGGACGAGCACACCGGCCCGCCCGCCATCGAGCACCAGGCGGAAAGCATCGAGGTCGCTGGCTACTACGGGAGCGCCGGCGGCCATCGCCTCGGTCAGCACGATGCCGAAGCTCTCCCCACCAAGAGCCGGCACGCACAGCACGTCCACGCTTGCCAGCACCGCTGCCTTGCCTTCGTCTCCCAGCTCACCCAGCACCCGGATCCGGGGTGCCAGCTCCGGGCCCGCTGCGCGCCGTAGCGTCGCTGCCTCCCCTGCACCGACCACCAGCAGGCGCAGGTCTGGCCGGGTCCGGGCCAGCGGGTGCAGCGCCGCCAGCAGCACCGGCATGCCCTTGCGGGGCTCGTCGAAACGGCCTACGAAGCCGATCGTGCCGCCAGGACGTGGATATCCGCGCAGTGGCTGGGCAGCGGCGAACTGTGCCACATCGACCCCGTTGGGGATCTCCACCGCGTCCCCGCCAAGGTATTTCACCTGTACCCGTCGGGCCAGCGGGGAAACTGCGATCCGAGCGGTGATCTTCTCCATCGGAGGCTGCAGCAGGCCGTGCGCCGCCGCCAGCGCCCAGGACCGTGTCGTGGCGATGTGGAAGGTCACCACGACGGGCCGGTCGGCGAGCGCCAAGGCGATCAGCGACAGGCTCGGCGCGGTGGGCTCGTGCAGGTGCAGCACGTCGAAGTTGTGGTCGTGCAGCCAGCGCCGGACCCGGGCGACCGCAACCGGTCCGAACGCCAACGGGGCGACCGAGCCGTTGTAGGGCACCCCCATGCCCCGCCCCGCCGGGGTGACGAACTCCGGCACCGGGTCACCCACCGCGGCCGGGGCGAGTACTTCCACCTGGTGCCCGAAGCTGCGCAGGCCGCTGGCCAAGCCCAGCACGTGCGCCTGCACCCCTCCCCGCGCAGCGATGGAGTACGGGCACACCATCCCGATCCGCACCAGCCCACTATCCCGCGTCGCGCAGCCGGTTCACCGGCAGGTCATCGATCCACAGCGACTGCAGCATGTGCCAGTCCTGCGGGTGCGCCGCGATATCGGTCGCGAAGCAATCCGCCACCGACTGGGTCACCTCCGCAGCCGACCGCCCCGGCACGGGCACCGGCGGGTGGAAGCGAATGCCCCAGCCGTCGGGAGTGAACCAGCAGCCGATAACCAGCAGGGTGGCACCGGTAGCCGCGGCCAGCCGAGCCGGCCCCACCGGCATCCGGGCCGCGCTGCCGAAGAAGGTCACGGCAGCTCCGGCACCGGTGAGATCCCGGTCAGCGAGCAGGCACACCACTCCGCCCGCATGCAACCGGCGTAGCAGGCGTCGAGTCGGGCTCTCCGCCCCGGTCAGCGGGACGATGTCGAAGCCCAGCGAGGCGCGATAGTCGACGAAGCGCTGGTACAGCGCCTCCGGTTGCAGCCGCTCGACCACGGTACTGAACACTCCGTGATGCCTGACGAACCACAACCCGGCCATATCCCAGTTGCCGCTGTGCGGCAGCGCCACCACCACTCCCCGGCCGCTGTCCAGCGCGGCGTCCAGGTGTGCTACTCCCTCCATCGCGCCATCCAGCCGATCCAGCAGTGCGTCATGGTCGGCGCAGGGCAGTGTGAAGGTCTCCTGCCAGTACCGGGCATAGGAGCGCAGCCCCTCCCTGACCAGCGCGTCGAGTTCAGCCGCCGTGGCACCGGGCGCCACCCGGGCGAGGTTGCGGCGCAGCTGGCGGGCGCCGGGGCCGTCGCGACGCGCGGCCAGGTCCGCACCAGCTCGGAACGCCTGGGTGGCCACTCTCCCGGGCGCCACCCGGGCCAACCTCCACCCCGCTGCGTACCCGAATTCGGCGAGCCGGCTCACCTGGTCCCTCGTTCCCGGGCGCTGCGCCGCACGGCGAGCATCCGTTGGGTCACGGTCACCAGTTGCAGAACCGCAAGCAACCACAGTGCGATGTCCAGCGCGAAGGGCACGCCGAGCCCGGTCAGCCCGGCCCCCACCAGCGCGATGATGAAGCGCTCCGCACGCTCCACCATCCCCCCGTCCGCGGACAGGCCGGTGGCTTCGGCGCGCGCCTTGATATAGGAAATCACCTGGGCGCTCACCAGACAGAACAGCGCTGCCACAGCCAATAGTCGATCTTCTCCGGCTCCGAAACACCACCAGGTCAGCCCGGCGAACAGCGCACCGTCGGCGATCCGGTCGCAGGTGGCGTCCAGCACTGCCCCGAACGGAGTGCCGTGCCCGCGGGCCCGGGCGATCGCCCCGTCGAGCAGGTCGAACAGCACGAAGACCGTCACTGCGATGGTGCCGGCCAGCAGCTGGTCGCGGGGAAAGAACCACAGGGCCGACGCGACCGTCCCCATCGTGCCGGTCAGCGTGATGGCGTCGGGCCCGACACCGGCCCGGAACAACCAGCAACCTATCGGGTCCAGGAACCGGGCGACCGACGCGCGGGCGAAGATGTTGAGCATCGCAGCGTTGAGACTATCCGGGAACGGGTTGGAGATCGACGGTGCTGCCGGGACGCTGGGGCGCGAGGAACAGCACCCCACCGACGACCATAGGGCAGCGCTGCCAAGGCAGCGTGTTCTCCACGGCGGCGCCCACCCGCCGCCGCACCGCTGGGGTGGCGTTCAGGACAGCTCTTTCCACGCGTCCACCAGCAGCGTATGGGTCTCCGACAGCAGCTGCGGCAGCACCTTGGTCCCCCCGATGACCGGCATGAAGTTGACGTCGCCGCCCCACCTGGGCACCACGTGCTGATGCAGGTGCGCGGCGATGCCGGCACCGCCGATGACGCCCTGATTGATCCCGATGTTGAAGCCGTGCGGGGCGGCGGCGCGGCGAGCGGCGAGCATGGCCCGCTGGGTGAAGGTGGCCAGCTCGGCGGTCTCTTCGGCGGTCAGGTCCGGGTAGTCGGCGACGTGCCGGTAGGGCACCACCATCAGGTGGCCGGGGTTATAGGGATAGAGGTTCAGCACGGCATAGACCGTTCCACCACGGGCGATCACCAGACCCTTCGCGTCGTCCATCGTGATGATCCGGCAGAACGGGCACTGGTCCGCGCCGGCCTCAGGTCCGGATTTGCCTTCGCCCTTGATGTAGGCCATCCGGTGCGGTGTCCACAGCCGCTGCATCCCGTCCGGCGCTCCGACCCCGTCCTGGGCGGTGAACTCAGCAGCCT
>JBOHHF010000549.1:0-2417 GCA_050700495.1 Pseudonocardiaceae bacterium | reverse complement strand
GCGAGTCCACCGGGATGACGC
Source organism: Pseudonocardiaceae bacterium (assembly GCA_050700495.1). GTDB lineage: Bacteria > Actinomycetota > Actinomycetes > Mycobacteriales > Pseudonocardiaceae. The sequence continues at coordinate 2,396 of JBOHHF010000549.1, read as the reverse complement.
TGCGCCAGGCCGGCGACTACTTGCAGCGCGATCCGTCGATGGTCAGCCGGTTCGAGACCGCCGAGTACCCGATCCGCCGCGGCGACGTGCTGGCGCTGCTCGACCTCTACGGAGTCTCCGAGGAGCGCACCCGCGACGGGCTACTGCAACTGTCGGATGACGTGTGGCGCAAGGGCTGGTGGGACAGCTACGTCAACACCGTCGACCGTAAGTTCATCGACCTGCCGTGGTTGGAGGCCCGCGCCGACCGGCTCCGGGACTACGAGGCGATGCTGGTGCCCGGGCTGTTGCAGACCCGGGAATACGCCGAGACGCTGATCCGCACTGCGGCGGCAGCCGACACCCCCGAAGAGCAGATCGGCAGGATGATCGAGCTGCGGATGACTCGCCAGCAGGTGCTCGACGGCGAGACACCGGTCAGCTTCGCGGCCGTGGTAGACGAATCGGTGCTGCGCCGGGTCATCGGCGGGCCGAAGGTGATGCGCAAACAGCTCACCACGCTGCTCGACGTCGTCGAGCGGCCGAACGTGGAGGTCCGAGTCCTGCCCCTACGCCGCGGCGCGCACGCCGGCTTGGACGGCTCGTTCCTGCTTTACGAGATGCCCGATCCCTACCCCGACGTGGCCTATGTGGACAACCTCGCCGGTGCGGTGTACGTCGAGGAGGACGCGGCGGTGGACCGGTTCCGGCAGGCGTATGATCAGCTCAGCGCCATGGCGCTCGCAGGCAAGGAGTCGGCCGCGCTGATCGCGGTCGCGGCGAAGGAGCTGTAATGGGCACGACCATCGGACCTGCTGCGGTGGGCCGCGACGAGCTGGCGAATGTCGGCTGGCACATCAGCAGCCGGAGCCCTACCAACGGTGGCAGCTGTGTGGAGGCCGGGCCGTTGTGCGACGGCTCGGGCCGGGTCGCGGTACGCCACAGCCACCACCGGGATGACGCGGTGATCGTCTACACCCGCGCCGAGTGGGAGGCGTTCACCGCCGGTGTCCGGCTCGGCGAGTTCGACTTCCCCACCGGCTGACGCCGACCAGCGGGAATCCACCGTGGGGACGCTGGCCGTGAGCTGAGGAGCTCACGGTGACTGTCCTTCCCCTGCCACTGGGTCATGGATCTCCCAAACCAATCAAGTCCTGGAGAGATATCTAACTCGCCTGGGGGCCGGCGATCACGGACCGACGGCCCAGCTGCACCTGCCGATCGGCATTCAGGCAGCGCCGCAGGACATTGGAGTTGGCCACGTGCCGATGCGCCGCCACTACGGTCAGCGTGCCTATCAGCGCAGCAATCAGCGTCACAATTGGGATGACCATCCAGCCGATCCAGTGGGCAATGGTGATCATGGCAACGATGACGCCATAAATAAGTGCGAGCAACGAAGCTATCGGCAGACCGGCTGCGATTCCACCGTCAAACCGTAGCAGATTTTTTTCGCGAAAAATTCGCGGTAGCGAATAAAAAACTTCATTTCGTGGTAGAGAATAAACAACGTCACTATGAGCGGCACGAAGCTGACCAAGGAGAGCCATGCCAGCCATTCTGGTCCGAGCGGCCAAGACCCGGTGATGGTCATAACCGCTCGGTAAATGGCGATTTCCGATGTCCCGAGCAGCGACGCCGCGGTGACCAGACCGGCGACCACCCACAACGCACGCGAGCTGCCCGGCGTATCGGTGACCTGGATCCAGTGTTTCTCCGTTACAGGGCGGTGCCTGTCGACGGCGACAAGATTGCCCAGCACTTGGGCGCGGACAGGCCAGGTCAGCAGCTCGATTATGCGCCGATGGCGCGGGTCGATGCGTTGCTCGTCGAACAGTTTCCCGGCCAAGCGGGTGGCCGATGAGCTCGGCGCATCGTTGCGGCTTGCCCGGTCATAGGCGTCCTGCACATGAGATACGGACACCCAGAAGATCGTCGTGATCTTCTGCTCATGGACGAATTCTTTCGCAAGCTGTCGAATCGCCCCTACGTAGTCCGGGTATCCTGGCTTGATCCCGAGTGCGACGATGGGCAGGCCGATCCGGGTGTCAATGCACTCGGTATCCTGCGGAATGAGGTCGACGGAACCTGATCGAGCAGGTAGGCGATCCTGCCCGCGATCGCGAGCATCGCGGCAGAAGTATTCGGGGTGAACGGTCGCCAGACCCAGTCGTAGCTGGGTGCGGCCGGACCTGCCGTATTGTCCGTGCGGCTCAAGGCCTCCTCGATGTCGGGATGGCGTAGCAGTTCAGCCAGCCGCCATGCCGTTCTGGTCGCGACCTCCTCGGTCGACCACAGCATCCGCGCCAGTGACTCTGCTGCGGCCGGAGTACCGACCACCGCGAGGTCGTCCACGGCCCACACATTGCCGTCACCGGCATGGTCGGCGAGCACCGGAATCGCCAGCTCGCCCATGG
>JBOHHF010000548.1:0-15393 GCA_050700495.1 Pseudonocardiaceae bacterium | reverse complement strand
CCGCGCGCAGACACCGTTACCCAGCGTCGGCGCGGACCCGCGCGCTCTTCGGGTCGAACAGCGGATCGGCTGCGACGATCCCGGGCACCCGGCGGCCGAAGACCTCCACGGACACCTCAGAGCCCACTGCCACCTCCGGCACGGGCAGGTAGGCGTAGGCGATCGAGCGGCCCAGCGTGTACCCGTAGCCGCCGGAGGTGACGTGGCCGACGATCGCGTCGCCCACCCGAACCGGCTCGTTGCCCAGCGCGAGCCACCGCGGGTCGTCCAGTAACACCGCACGCAGCCGGTGGCGCACGCCGCGCTCCCGCTCAGCGAGCAGCGCGCCCCGGCCGAGGAACCCACCCGGCTTGTCGAGCTTGACGCAGAAGCCCAGCCCTGCCTCGTACGGCGTGGTCTGCGATCCGATGTCGGCGCCCCAGACCCGGTAGCCCTTCTCCAGCCGCATGCTGTCGATTGCGCGGTACCCGGCGGCGATCAGACCGTGCGGCTGACCGGCCTCCCACAGCGTGCACCACAGTGCTGCGCCGTACTCCGTCGAGCAGTACAGCTCCCAACCGAGCTCACCGACGAACGTCACCCGCAGCGCGCGCACCGGCACGTCGCCGACGGTGATCTCGCGGCTGGACATGAACGGAAAGGCGGCATTGGACAGGTCAGCCGGGGTCAGCGCACCAAGCACCTCGCGGGCTCGCGGGCCCCACAGCGCGATGCAGGCAAGTTGTCCGGTGATGTCGGTGATCCGGACGTCCGCGCCGGCGATGCGCGCCTGCTTGCGCAGCCAACCCAGGTCTCGGCTGCCGAAGGCGGTCCCGGTGATGATCCGGAAAGCCTGGTCCTCGAGCTGGGTCACCGTGAAGTCGGACTCGATACCGCCCCGGCTGTTCAGCGCCTGGGTATAGGTCACGGAGCCCGGGCCGCGCGCGACGGCGTTGTCGCACACCCACTCGAGGAGGCGGGCCGCATCCGAGCCGGTCACCTCGATCTTCGCGAACGACGTCTCGTCGAACAGCCCGGCGCCGGCCCGGGTCCCGAGATGCTCGGCGCAGATCGCCGGCGACCAGTGCCGGCCGGCCCAGCCGTCCGGCCGCAGCGACTCGTCGCCGCGCATGGCATTGACCGGGTAGTAGTTGACCCGCTCCCAGCCGGACTTCTCGCCGAAGAACGCGCCGTGCTCGGCGTGCCACTGGTAGATCGGGGAGGTGCGCAGCGGCCGCCCGGCGCGGCGTTCGTGGCTCGGATAGCGGATGTCGTAGTAGGTCTCGTAGGTCTCGACCGTCCGCTTGAGCGTGTACGACGGTGACCGGTACTGGCGGCCGAACCGCCGGATGTCCATGTGCCAGACATCGATCCCGGGCTCGCCGCCGACGATCCACTCCGCCATCACCTTGCCGATTCCCCCAGCGCCGGCGATGCCGTGCGCGCACAGCCCAGCGGCGACGAAGAACCCGCCGACCTCGGTCTCACCGAGGCAGAACTCGTTGTCCGGGGTGAACGCCTCTGGCCCGTTGATCAGCTTCCGCACCCCGACGTCGGCCAGCACGGGCACCCTGAGCTGGGAGTTCTCGGTGATCTCGAGGAACCGGTCCCAGTCCTCCGGCAGCAGCCGCCCGTTGAAGTCGGCGGGCACGGCATCGTAGCGCTGCGCCGATGCGGTCCACGGGGCACAGCGCCGCTCGTAGCCACCCATGACCAGACCGTCGAGCTCCTGGCGGTAGTAGACGAGCAGGTCCGGATCGCGAAGCGTCGGCAGCGGGCGATCGCCGCGCTCGAAGAAGGCCTCGGTAACCAGGTACTGGTGCGACATCGGTACGACCGGGACCCGCACGTCGACCATGCGCCCGATCTCGGCGGCGAACATCCCGCCGCAGTTGACCACGACCTCACACTCGACTGGGCCGCGATCGGTGTGCACGCCGGTGACCCGGCCGTGCGCGGTGTCGATGGCCCGCACCCGAGTGTGCGGGCGGATCACGGCACCGCCATCCCGAGCCAGGTTGGCGAGGGCGTAGCAGAGCTGCGACGGGTCGACATAGCCGTCGGTGGGCAGGTATGCAGCACCGAGGACGCCCGCCGGGCTCAACAGCGGGAACAGCTGCTGCGCCTGCGCCGCGGACACCTCTTCGATCGGCAGCCCGACCGCCCGAGCCCAGCCGACCTGGCGCCGGATCTCCGCCAACCGCTCCGGGGACGACGCCAACCGCAGGCCACCGCACTCGACCCAGCTCGGCGCATGATCGGTCCGCTGTAGCCGGCGGTACAGCTCGACCGAGTACATGTTCATCCGGGTCAGCGTCGGATCCGCCCGCAGCTGCCCGACCAGGCCGGCCGAGTGGAACGTCGAGCCGCTGGTCACCTCGGCGCGGTCGACGAGCAGTACGTCGCGCTCCCCGAGTTCGGTCAGGTGGTAGGCGATGCTCGCACCGGCGATGCCTCCGCCGACGACCACCACCCGGACCGAGGCCGGTAGCGACCGGTCGGCAGACACGTCCGAGAGCCTAATCCAGCTCCCCCATAACGATCTAGACTGTTACTCGGCCAGGAAGCTGGAATCCTCGGCCGAGGTTTGCGCCTTACAGGAGGTCGTCGTGCACCCTCCAGCCGATCCGGCGGCAGTCGAGGGACCGGTCGGTGCTGCAGCCGGCGACTGGGACATCGATGCGCTGCTCGACCGCATGCCGAGCACGTCGGGAACGCCGCGCACCGTCGAGGATCTCCCCGGCGGCCTGACCAACCGCAACCTCAAGGTCACCACGCCCGCCGGCTGCGTCGTCGTCCGGCTCTCGGACAACGCCACCACTAGTCTGCTGTCCATCGATCGGGACAACGAGCACGTGAACACCGTCGCCGCGGCGACTGCCGGCGTGGGGCCACCCGTCGTCGACTACCTGCCTGGCGAGGGCGTCCTCGTCGTCGGCTACCTCGACGGTCGCACGTTGCGCGACGCGGATCTCGCCGATCCGCGCAACCTCACGCGCGTTGCTGACGCCTGCCGGACGCTGCACGGCGGCCCGCGGTTCCGCGACGACTTCGACATGTTCACCACGCAGCGACGCTACCTCGGCATCGTCCGCAGCCACGGCTTCCGGCTACCGCCGCGCTACGACGAGTTCGCTCCGGCGGTCGAGTGCATCCGGAAGGCTCTCGCCGTGCGGGACGACGGCACGGTGCCCTGCAACAACGACCTGCTCGCCGAGAACTTCGTCGACGACGGCGACCGCATCTGGATCATCGACTACGAGTACTCGGGCAACAACGACGCCTGCTTCGAGCTCGGCAACATCTGGAGCGAAGCCAGCCTTCCACCTGAGAACCTGGACGAGCTGGTCACCGCCTACTACGCGCGGACGCTGCGCAACAAGATCGCCCGCGCGCGCCTACTCGGCCTGATGTCCAAGTACGGCTGGACGCTCTGGGCTTCGATCCAGGACAGCTGCAGCCAGCAGGACTTCGACTTCTGGTCCTGGGGATTGGAGAAATACGAGCGGGCCGTCGCGGAATTCGACGGCCCGGAGTTCGAGGGCCTGCTGCGGGAGGTCCAGCTGGCCGACTGACACCAGATCGGCAAGGAGGCCAGCATGACTCCACGTCATCATCCGGACAGCAGCGAGGACGAACGCGTCCTGCACAAGCTGGGCTACGTCCAGGTGCTCTACCGGGAGATGGGCGGGTTCTCCAACTTCGCGATCTCGTTCACGATCATCTCGATCCTCGCCGGTTGCCTCACCTCGTATTACATCGCGTTCAACAACGGCGGCCCGATCGCCATCACGTGGGGCTGGCTGCTGGTCGGCGCGTTCTGCGTGCTGGTCGCGATGGCCCTGGGCGAGATCGCGTCGTCGATGCCCACCGCGGGGGCGCTGTACTACTGGGCGTCCACGCTGCGCGGACCGGCCTGGGGGTGGTTCACCGGATGGTTCAACCTGCTCGGCCAGATCGCGGTCACGGCGGCCATCGACTACGGCGCCGCGGTCTTCACGACCGCCCTGCTGAACATCTGGTTCCCGGCGCTCGGCACCGGGCCGACGACGATCTTCATCGTATACACCGTGATCGTCGCGTTGCACCTGCTGCTCAACCTGCTCGGCATCAACCTGCTGGCCACGCTGAACAGCTTCTCGGCGTGGTGGCACATGATCGGCGTGTTGGTCATCGTCGGCGTGCTGATCGTGGTCCCGAGCAACCATCAGCCGGTGGCGTTCGTGTTCACCGAGACGATCAACAATTCCGGTTTCACGAACGAGCTGGGCGGGTTCACGTTCGTGTTCGTCTTCGGCCTCGGCCTGCTGATGGCCCAGTACACGATCACCGGCTACGACGCCTCGGCGCATATGAGCGAGGAAACCCAGCAGGCATCTCGAACCGCCGCCTGGGGCATGGTCATGTCCGTCGTGATGTCGGTGATCTTCGGCTTCATCCTGCTGGTGGCGGTGACGTTCGCGGTGCCCGACGTGCAGGGCACGCTCGACGCGGCCGGCAACGCGGTGGCCTACATCTGGACAACATCGCTCGGCACCGGCTGGGCTGCGTTCCTGCTGGTCATCGCGGTTGCGGCGCAGCTCTTCTGTGGTGCTGCCTCGGTCACCTCGGCGTCCCGGATGATGTTTGCGTTCTCCCGGGACGGCGCGGTGCCGGGCTGGCGGATCTGGCGCAAGGTCAACAACCGCCGGGTGCCGGTGTACGCGGTGACCGCGATCTGTGTGCTGGCCTGGGCGCTGATGCTGCCGACGTTGGCCAACGCGTTCGTCGGCTACCTGGTTGGCACCTCGATCGCCGTGATCGGGCTGTACATCGCCTTCGCCATCCCGATCTACCTGCGGCTGCGCCAGGGTGATCGCTTCGAGCACGGTGCCTGGAGCCTCGGCAGGCATTACCGGTGGATCGGAGTGCTCGCGCTGGCCTGGATCATCGTGGTGTGCATCCTTTTCCTGATGCCGGTCTCGCCGAGGGGAATCCCGGGCAATCCGGACTTCACCTGGGAGGTCGTCAACTACGCCCCGCTCACGGTCGGCGGCGCGTTGCTCTTGTTCGGCGGCTGGTACCTGTTCTCGGCCCGTCGGTGGTTCACGGGTCCGGTGCGCGAAGCAGAAACCGAGCAGGAGCTGGAGTCAATCGAAAGGTCGCTCCAGTAGGGATAGCCGATCTCCGCGGTCCGGGGAGCTTGTTGACCGGCTTGCTCAGGCAATGCTTGCATGGCGGCTTGCATGATGCAGCAGGAGGGAGGCCGCAGCATGTCGGCTACCGGTGGTCTGCTGACTGTCGAGCAACTGCGCAACCACGTGGACGACGGCCGGGTCGACACGGTGCTGGTGGCGATCACCGACATGCAGGGGCGGCTGCAGGGCAAGCGGTGCGCGGCAGGGTATTTCCTGGACGAGGTCGTGCCGCACGCCGCCGAGGCGTGCAGCTACCTGCTGGCCGTCGACGTCGACATGAATACCGTCGACGGCTACGCCATGTCGTCGTGGGACCACGGCTACGGCGACTTCGTGCTCAAGCCCGACCTGTCCACTCTGCGCTGGGTGCCCTGGCACGAGGCCACCGCGCTGGTGCTCTGCGATCTGGCCTGGAGGGACGGCAGCCCGGTCACCGCCTCGCCACGGCAGATCCTGCGCCGCCAACTCGACCGGCTCACCGAGCGTGGGCTGGCGGCGTTCGTCGGCACCGAGCTCGAGCTGATCGTCTTCAAGGGATCGTACGAAGAAGCCTGGCGATCCGGGTACCGCGACCTACAACCTGCCAATCAGTACAATGTGGACTACTCGATGATCGGCACCGGCCGCATCGAGCACCTGCTGCGCCGCATCCGCAACGGCATGGCCGGCGCAGGACTGTACGTGGAGTCGGTGAAGGGCGAGTGCAACCTCGGCCAGTATGAGATCGCGTTTCGCTACGCCGATGCCCTGGCCACCTGTGACAACCACAGCATCTACAAGACCGGCGCCAAGGAGATCGCCGACCAGGAGGGCATGAGCCTCACGTTCATGGCGAAGTACGACAAGCGGGAGGGCAACTCCTGTCATATCCACCTTTCGTTGCGTTCGCTCAACGGTGCGCCGGTACTCGCCGGGGACGGGCCGAACGGCTTCTCGAAGCTGATGGAGCATTTCCTTGCCGGCCAGCTCGCCTGCCTTCGCGAGCTCACCTACCTGTTCGCGCCGAACATCAACTCCTATAAACGCTACGTTCCGGGCAGCTTCGCGCCGACGGCCCTGGCCTGGGGGCTGGACAACCGGACCTGCGCGCTGCGGGTGGTCGGACACGGCGAGTCGCTGCGGGTGGAGAACCGGGTGCCCGGTGGCGACGTGAACCCCTACCTCGCCGTCGCGGCGCTGATCGCAGCGGGGTTGGACGGCATCGACAAGCATCTCCCGCTCGAACCGCAGTTCACCGGCAACGCCTACGACTCCGACCGGCCGCACGTGCCGAATACGCTACGGGACGCCGCGCACCTGTTCGCGGAGAGCAAGGTCGCACTGGAGGCGTTCGGCGAGGACGTCGTCGAGCACTACCTCAACGCGGCGCGGGTCGAGCTGGCCGCGTTCGACGCCGCCGTCACCGACTGGGAGAGGTTTCGTGGGTTCGAACGGCTCTAGGCGACCGCTGACCGTGACGGAGCAGTCGTGACCGAACGCCTTGCAGGTCGGGTTGCGGTGATCACCGGAGGAGCAAGCGGGATCGGGTTGGCCAGCGTGCGCCGGCTCGCCGGCGAGGGAGCCTCGGTGGTCGTCGCCGATGTCGACGCCGTGGCCGGCAAGGCCGCGGCCGACGAGGTGGGCGGGCTGTTCATACCCACCGACGTCACCAGCGAGCCCGACGTCGAGAACCTTTTCGCCGCGACGCAGGAGCGCTACGGGGCGGTGGACGTCGCGTTCAACAACGCCGGAATCTCACCGGCCGACGACGACTCGATCCTGGTCACCGGGCTTGACGCCTGGCGCCGGGTTCAGGACGTGAACCTGACATCGGTGTATCTGTGCTGCAAGTCGGCCATCCCGTACATGCAGCGCCAGGGCCGGGGGTCGATCATCAACACCGCGTCGTTCGTCGCGGTGCTGGGCGCCGCCACCTCGCAGATCTCCTACACCGCGTCCAAGGGCGGGGTATTGGCCATGTCCCGCGAGCTCGGCGTGCAGTTCGCCCGGGAGGGCATCCGGGTCAACGCGCTGTGCCCGGGACCGGTGGACACCCCGCTGCTGCGCGACCTGTTCGCCGCCGACCCCGAGCGAGCGCAGCGCCGGCTGATCCACATCCCGATGGGGCGCTTCGCGGAGCCGACGGAGATCGCGGCCGCGGTGGCGTTCCTGGCCAGCGACGACGCGTCGTTCATCACCGCGTCGACGTTCCTGGTGGACGGCGGTATCTCCGGCGCCTACGTCACTCCGCTATAGCTCGGAGTATCGGCCCGTTGCCCGATCGGGCACCGAGCATGGACCGGCGGGCTTCACCGAGAGACGTGCGCCGGGGCGCAGTCAGTCCGAAGACTGGACAGACAGTTGACCTGACAGACAATTCGACGTTCGGCAGCTCCGGAAGGGAGGCGCCGCCGTGGGGGATTGCCCGAAGTGCGGTTTGGCGAACCCTGGCGCCGTCGACTTCTGCCCGAACCCGCAGTGCCGCACCTACCTGGGCTGGGCCAGCGCCGCAAGCGCCACGTCTCCGCCACAACCGTTCACCTCACAGCCGCCCCGCCCATCGCCTAGCCCACCGGTAGAGCACATGCACCCGGTGCCTGGGCCCCCGGCCGGCCCGCCGCAGAAACGCGGCGTTCGGGTGACGATCGATCCCGCCGAGCTGACCGTCGACCCTGGCGGCGAAGTCACCACCACGGTGACCGTGCGCAACCTCGGCACTCGGGTGGAGGAGTTCCGGCTGATGCCGGGCGGACCGGCGGCCCCCTTCGTCTCGATCGAGCCGACCACGCTGTCGATCTACCCTGAAGACGAGCAGCCCGCCGTGGCGCGGTTCGCGCCGCTACGGGGGCCACAGAGCCCAGCCGGCGTCGCTGCCTTCGAGATCGTGGCCCGCTCGGCGATTCACGGTGACGTCAGCGACATCGCCCGCGGCCAGGTCACCGTCACTCCCTTCGCAGAGCTCAGCGCTGTCCTGCGGCCCGAGACCAGCCGTGGCCGCCGGCCGGCGCGGCATCGGGTGAGCGTGACCAACGGCGGCAACACGCCGCTCAATACTCAGCTCGCCTTCCGCGACCAGAACGGCGAGCTGACGTTCGAGCCCCCCAGTGGAGCGGTGACCCTGCCACCGGGGAGCACCCTCGACTACTCGGTCCGGATCAACGGCCCACACCGCTGGTTCGGCCGCACCGAGCGCCACCCGTTCTCCGCCGTGCTCACCCCGGCCGGCCCGCAACCACCAATCACGCTCAACGGCACGCGGCAGCAGACCGCGGTCTTCCCCTGGTGGATCCCCGTCGCCGCGGCGATCCTTATCGCCCTCATCCTCCCGCTGTTCTTCCTGTTCAAGCCGGGCACGCCCACGGTTCCCCAGGTTGGCGACTTCACCCAGAGTGCGGCCGAGAAGGAGTTGCGGGACGCCGGCTACGTCGTCAGTGGCGCGACGCCGATCTCCGATCCGAGGCAAGCCGGGCTGGTGGTCAGGACCGACCCGGCAGCGGGGTCGGCACTGGAAGAGCAGGAACGGGTCCAGGTGTTCGTCTCGACGGGACCATGCAACCCCGTCTGCAATGTCACCGTGCCGGCTACCAAGGGGAGAACAGAAGCCGATGCACGAGCCGTCCTCGGCGCTGCCGGCTTCACCGTGGGCCAGGTCGTCCCGGGCCCGAGTGACCTCCCGGCGGGCAGCGTGAAGGAAACGAGTCCGGCAGAGCAGACTCAGGCCCCGACGAACGTGGCAGTGGTGATGTTCACCTCGTCGGGCGCCTCCCTCAAGCTGCCCCCCGACCAGCTGGCCAGCTTCCAAGGCCAATCCCCGGCGAACGTGAAGAAGGCCCTGGGTGGCAGCTTCAGGGTCGAGCAAGTACTCGAGCGCAGCAACGAGTTCGCCGCCGGCAAGGTGCTGCGCGCGGTTCAGGACGCCAGCGATCCCCGGCGCATGACGCTGTTCGTCGCTGCGCCGACGGCAACCGACCTGGTCGCCCTGGCCAGCAGGGCCAGTTGGCAGAGCAGCGCCGGCCCGCTGAGGTTCCCTGGGAGGGTGACCGACGCCAGAGGTGCCGTGCTGGCACGCAACAAGGTGCTGGTGATGGTCCCGCCTCAGACCGGCAACGGATCAGTCACCGGAGTGTTCACGCTCTCCGCCAACCAGAAGATCATCTCAGGTGACCGGCTGAAAGCCAACATCGGGATGCAGACCGGCGGTATGCAGTTCGCCATCAAGATCGGTGGCCAGGTGCTCCCCGTTGCGATCACCGCCGCGCCTGGGCAACTGGTGCCGGTCGACGAGCCTCTCGATGCGTTCGTCGGTGCCAACACGATCGAGATCAGCGTGACCGGCAGCCCATCGGCACCGGCGCCCCCGGCACCAGGTGGCGCAACCACAGCACCGGCCGCACCCCCCACCACGACGGCGAACCAGGCCGTCTGGCAGAACCTCCGGATCGAGGGCACGGTGAAGAACCCATGAGCGCAGTGCACGATCATGATCGCGATCACGTCGACGGCGGGTCGCTGCGGCCCAAGGCAGCACGGCTGGAGGATCCCGAGTCGGCCCTCCAGATGCGGGCCGCGCTGTCCGGCCGGCTCGACGCGGTGACCCCGCACGGCGTGCTGGGGCTGCAACGGGCCGCCGGCAACGCGGGCACCGCAGCGCTGCTGGCGGAGGAGCGCTCACCGGTGCACGACGTCATCTCCGGGTCCGGTGAGCCGCTGGCCCACGATGTCCGCGAGGACATGGAGAGCCGTCTGGGTCACGACTTCCACGACGTGCGGGTGCACTCCGATGGCGCGGCGGACGCATCGGCCCGGTCGGTCAACGCGAACGCCTACACCGTGGGCTCCCACGTCGTCTTCCAGCGCTCAGCCTTCGACCCGGGTTCCCACGAGGGCCGTACGACGCTGGCCCACGAACTGACCCACGTGGTGCAGCAGCGCAACGGGCCGGTGGACGGCACGCCGGCGGCCGGCGGCATCAGCGTCAGCGACCCGTCCGACCGGTTCGAGCGGGAGGCCGCGACAACGGCAGAACGTGCCATGGCCGCTCCCACTGTGGCTGCGCCGTCCATGGCGTCCACTCAGGTGCAGCGGCAGGCCACCGACGAGGAGACCAAGGGTGAGCCCGTGCAGGGCTCCTTCGTCCAGCGCGAAGGCGAGGAGCTCGACGAAGAACCCGAGGGCTAGATATGACCACCTCTGGCTGGAAGAAGCATTCCCAGGCGGCGAATGTGGCAAAGTCCGACGCCCGCGGCTACGCGACGCCGCGCGTGTCGCGAGTCACCAAGCGGCTAAGTCCCGATTACCTCGCCGTGATTGCCCTACAGCGCGCTGCCGGAAACCATGCGGTGTCGAGGCTCGTAGGCTCGTCTACCCACCAAGTGCAGCGGTGCGGCAGCGACACATCGTGTGGCTGTTCTCCGGACGGGCGGGAACAAGCCGAGCCGAGCGACGCCCCACCTCACGCGGCGACCCGCCAGGTGCAGCGCAAGACGAGGGCTCCAGTCAGCCGCCTGATCCCGGAACAGGGCATAGCTCAGCAGGTACAACGATGTGGGGGCCACGTCGACGTCGACTGCGCCACCTGCGACCCTGTCACGGTAAGCCGGCAGGCGAACGGGCCCGTTATCCAGCGCCAGCCAACAACGCACGATCCGTGGGCGGAAGCTCCGGTTGCTGGCACCGTTACCGCACCATCTGGCGCGCCGGGCGCCGGGCCATCGGTCCGCGTGGTCCAGGACAACATCCGGGCGCCAGGCAGCGGTGAACTTGAAGGCCTCCTCGGTCTTCCACCGGAGAGCATCCCGCCCGGCGCCTTGTCCAATCCTGACTTCCTGCTCTCGCTCGCGGCCAACACGCCGGGTGCGTCAGCGGCCCGCCTCGAGGAAGTGGTGGGCGCTCCAGACGCGGTGGCCGCGGCGATCCCCGAAGGCAAAGTCGTGGAAGTCGACGAGAACGACCTTATGGGGCTACCAAAGCAGGAGCATGAGTCACATGCGCCCGTCCACGAGATCCATGGGGCCGTGCGCGGGGCAGATCACGCCGTCTCCCACCATCTTGCTCACCACGGATACAACAGTGCGGGACCCAATGCGATCGGCATTGTCGCCTTCCCTCAGTCGCGATTGGTGCGCTTCGGCACAGGTCCGACCGTCAAGAACCTGATGACCCCCGGCCCCCTGTTGCCGGAATCGAAGATCGTTCTTGGCCATACAGCTGTCTACGTGCGGATTGACAACAAGATCCATCTCATCAGAAGCTACGCACCGGTCAGCCTCGCTGATGCGGCCATTAACTTCGGCCGTGTGCGCTCTGGCACGGGCGGTGTGCCCGCGCAGATCGTCGATCACCTCGGGAACCCACATCCGCCCGGCGGTCGCATGTTCGACATCACGAGCGGACGATCCATCGAATACGCGGTCCCCAAGGACCTGGCGATCCGCTTCGCGGATTCACTGCCGGAGGGTGGCTCACTCCCGGGCGAACTCTATACCGCCCAACCGGAGACGGCAGCCAAGATCGGCAGTAACACCCGCCTCTGCATGGGACGTAACTGCGTCCATTGGGCGGTTGGGGAGGTTGAGAAGACGCTGGGAGCGCCGGTCGGTCCGAAGGGCCAGTCAGTCGTCAACATCGGGGGCATCGATCGGGCCCGCCAAGGCAAGATGCAGGACCTTCTGACCCCGGACCCCAAGAGGCCGCTGGACTCCGTCAAGATTTCCAGCGGTGAGACGGTCACGCCCAAGCTCGGCCAGATGCCCACCTATATCAAGGTCTTCAAGCACGGCGGGAGGCTGTTCGGTGTCTTCAGCTATGGGTTGTCCGTCTACCGAATTGCCAACGCACCGAAAGGACACGAGGCCGAGGTCATCTTCGAAGAACTCGGCGGACATGGCGGCGGCATGGCAGGTGCGTCGGTCGGGGTGAGCGCCTGCTTGGCGTTGGCCCCCGGTACGGCTGGCTTGTCCCTCCTGGCCTGCGGCATCTTCGGTGGCATCGGCGGCAGCGCGCTGGGTGGCAGGGTTGGCCGCGGAGTTGGCGGTGCACTCGATTCGATCATCAACGCTCCCGCATTGGTCGGCGCGGCGCTGGCAGAAGCCCGCGAAATCTTGGGCGAGCTTGGAACTGGCGCGATTTCGGTTGTCCGTGCTCCTCAGGACATGTTGATCCAGAACCTGATCGAGCGACGGGAAGAGCTCAACGTCGCGAACTGGGATGTTCGGTATCTCCCAGCCACCCTGCAGAATGACCTGCGCACTGCTGGCGAGGCGGTCTGGAGTCGCGTCGGTTCCCTCGACACCCAAGGCCTCCTTGGCGTCGCAGCCAGGTCGGTAGAGTCACTCGGCGTGCGGGGAGATGTGGCCGGTCGCCTCGCGCGGGCGGTTAGCGACATCGCGCGTAAAAACGGCCAGGACTACCTGGTGATCACTCCGGAAGCGTTGCTCAAGCTGAATCTGTTCGAATTCGCCGCAATCCTCAAGAAATGGAGGGTCACCTTCGTTCAAGACCCGGCCTACGTCTCGGGGTCCGGCGGGAGGTATGAGAACGAGGGAGCGCTACGCTTGCACTTGTACCCGCTCGTGCGCTCGCGGGCCATGATCAACCCATTGAACTGGGACGTTGATGCCATCCCAGCCGCTCGAGCGGATGACGGCACCGAGTTTGACGTACCGCTGGACGTTGAACACGTTGGTAAGATCTTCTGGAATCACTTAGGCAAGCTCGACGAGGAGTGGTTCAGGGACAGGATGCAGCGGCCGCTTCCGGGACTGGGAGTGCCAGAGCCGCTGATCGAGCAGCTCGCCGACGGCCTTACTGAAGTGATGTCCGTCGACACGACGCCTGAGGTGCTCCGCCAGCTCAATCCCGAAAACTTCGTCAACTACCTGATCAACTTTAAATCGGGTTTCCGGCACAAAACCGGCCCGGACCAGATTGCCGAGACATCGCTGCGCTGGGTGCGAGCCGGCTTCAAACCCTGGTAGGTGGGATCGCGACCGCTCAGCTCGCTGCGGCACTCAGCGTGCAGTAAGCCAACAGCGGTAACTCCAGGCTGCTGGTGAGTCCGTCCGCCGAACTGCTTGGCGGTGTCACCGCCGGCGAGCAGCGTCGCCGTCTGCCTGTTCGTGCAAGGCGGCGTGCCCTCGGGCACGTCCGTACGACCGTTCCGCGGCTGATCGAGCCGGGAGAGGCTGGGGTCCGAGGCGGTTCGGTCGTCGAGGAGGCGCCATGCCCAACTATCTGTCCCCCGGTGTGTACGTCGAGGAGGTCCAGGCCGGCTCGCGCCCGATCGAGGGTGTCGGCACCGCGGTAGCCGCCTTCGTCGGCTTCGCCGCGAACGGACCGTTCAACCAGCCGACGCTGGTGTCGAACTGGAGCCAGTTCACCAGCACCTTCGGCGACTTCATCGACGGCGCCTATCTCGCGCACGCGGTGTATGGCTTTTTCTCCAACGGGGGCGGTGCGGCCTACGTGGTCCGGGTCGGCCAGAACGGCGCCGGCGACTCAGGGTCGAAGCAGGACAAACCGGCCCTGTCCGGTCCGCGCCAGGCGGAGCTGGGCGGCTACCGGGTCGCCGAGCTCGAAGCGGATGACGGTAAGACGGACATCTCCATCGAGATCGAGCCACCTAGCCCCGTCGAGGGTGAGACAGCGGCGCCCGAGGACATGTTCAAGCTCGTCGTCAAACGCGGCCGCAAGACCGAGGAGACGTTCGACCGGGTCAGTACGAATCGCGGCAAGGACAACGTCGTCACCGCCGTCAAGCAAGGCTCCAAGCTGATCACCATTGACGAGACTGGCAGCACACCGACACCGGCCAAGCCGGAGGTGGGCAGCGTCGCGCTCGCCCCGCCACCCGCCGCTCCGGCAGCGCCGGCCCGCATCTCGACCGACGACTACGTCGGGGATGTGGGCGAGCGGACCGGCTTCTCCGGCCTGGCCGCGGTCGACGAGGTGACCATGGTCGCGGTACCCGACCTGATGAGCGCCTATCAGCGCGGTGCGATCGGGCTCGATGGGGTGCAGGCCGTGCAGAAAGAGATCATCACCCATTGTGAGCTCATGGGTGATCGGGTTGCCATTTTGGACCCGCCTCCTGGTCTCGGGCCCCAGCAGGTCAAGGAATGGCTGCGCGAGGAGGCGAACTACGACTCGAAGTACGCCGCCCTCTACTACCCGTGGATCAGCGTGTTCGACCCGGTGAGCGGTAAGAAGCAGTTCATTCCGCCATCGGGACACGTCGCCGGGATCTGGGCGCGCAACGACGACACCCGGGGCGTGCACAAGGCCCCGGCGAACGAAGTCGTCCGCGGCGTGGTCGAGCTACAGATCCAGCTGACCAAGTCCGAGCACGACCTGCTCAACCCGATCGGCATCAACTGCATCCGGGCGTTCCCCGGCCGGGGCATCCGGATCTGGGGTGCGCGCACCATCTCCTCCGATCCGGCGTGGCGCTACCTCAACGTGCGCCGGCTGTTCAACTACCTCGAGGAATCGATCCTGAGCGGCACCCAGTGGGTGGTCTTCGAACCGAACGATGACGCGCTATGGGCCCGGATCAGGCGCACGATCAGCGCGTTCCTCGTGAACGAGTGGCGCAAGGGCGCCCTGTTCGGGCTCACTCCCGACGAGGCGTTCTACGTCAAGTGCGACCGCGAGACCAACCCCGCCGAGGGCATCGACGCCGGCCAGGTCGTCTGCGAGATCGGGGTCGCTCCGGTCAAGCCCGCCGAGTTCGTGATATTCAGGCTGGCCCAGTTCTCCGGCGGCACCAGCTTGGTCAACGAATAGCTGCTTCAACCCAGAAAAGGTAGGCGGACATGGCGCTTCCGGACCTCGACAAAGCCGTCGGCCACTCCTTCGGCCTCGAGATGGACGGCGTGGTCATCAAGCAAATCCAGGAGGTATCCGGGCTCAAGTTCGAGCAGGATGTCATCGAACTCAAGCAGAACACCGCCGACGGCAAGTACATCATCAAGAAGCTGCCCGGCCGACCCAAGGCGGGCGAGCTCACTTTGACCCGTGGTCTGACCGAAGACACCAGCTTCGAGAAATGGGTGAAGGACAGCCGCTTCGGCAAGATGAACGACGCCCGCAAGGGTGGCGCGATCATCGTCTACGACTACGAGGGTTCGGCCATCAAGCGCTACAAGCTCGCCAATGCCTGGCCGAAATCCCTTGAGATCGGCAGTTTGAAGGCGGGCGACACAAGCGTGCTCACCGAGAAGCTCGTGATCACCTACGAGTCGCTGGATCCGGAGTGATG
>JBOHHF010000547.1:0-12714 GCA_050700495.1 Pseudonocardiaceae bacterium | reverse complement strand
ACCCTGAACATCGGTGATGGCGATACCGTCGGCATCGCCGCGCCGGTCATCCTGCAGTTCGACAACCACGTGGCCGACAAGGCCGCCGTGGAACGGGCCCTGCAGGTACAGACGTCAGTGCCGACGGAGGGCTCGTGGGCCTGGCTCCCCGACGACAACGGCGGCTCCCGGGCGCACTACCGGACCCGGGAGTACTGGCAGCCCGACACCAGGATCAACATCGCCGCCAAGCTTTACGGCGTGGACTACGGTGACGGTGCCTACGGCGAGGAAGATCTGACTACGGCGTTCACCATCGGTCGCGCCCAGATCGTCAAGGCCGACGTCAACAGCCACCGTCTGATCGTCATCCGGGACGGTCAGGAAGTGATGAACTTCCCGGCCAGTTACGGCCTGGCCGCCGACCCGCAACGCCACACCACTAACGGCGTCCACGTGGTGATGAGCAAGTCCCAGAAAGTGCTGATGTCCAACCCCAAATACGGCTACGTCGACTTACCCATGTATTGGGCGGTGCGGGTCTCGAACTACGGCGAGTTCATTCACGCCAACCCGGAGTCCACCGGCGCGCAGGGCTCGGCCAATGTGACCCACGGCTGCATCAACCTGTCCACCGCGAACGCCAAGCAGTATTTCGAGAGCGCGATGTTCGGGGACCCGGTCGAGGTCACCGGGAGCCCCACCCAGTTCAGCGGGGAGCACGGTGATATCTACGATTGGACTGTGCCGTGGGACGCCTGGCAGGCGATGTCGGCCCTAAATTCTTGACGTAGCTCATGGTAGGCACCTACGCGGTTAGCCCACCGCGAAATAGACCGCGAAAGCGGCGGCGGCCTACATGAGCGGGTGCATCCCACGTGCCCGGCCGGTCACTGCGTGCAGCAGCACCCAGCTGATGAAGCCCGCGCCGATCCCGTTGGTGATGGAGTAAGTGAACGGCATCACGACGATGGTGAGGAAGGCGGGCAACGCAACGGTGAAGTCGGTGAAGTCGATCTCGCGGACCTGGGCCACCATCAGCGCCCCCACCACAACCAGCGCGGGCGCTGCCGCCTCAATGGGAATCACCGTGTACAGCGGGGTGAAGAACATCGCAGTGAGGAACAGCAGCCCGGTGACCACGCTGGCCAGGCCGGTGCGAGCGCCGTCCGCGATCCCCGCCGCGGACTCGATGTAGACGGTGTTGGACGAACAGGAGGCGGCGCGGCCGGCCACCGCGCCCAGGGCGTCGACCGCCAGCGCCTTGCCCGCGCCGGGCAACGTGCCGTCGGGCCGGATGAAGCCGGCTTGCTTGCCCAGCCCGGTCAGGGTGCCGACGGAGTCGAAGAAGTCGGTGAGTACCAGGGTGAACACCAGCAGCACCACGGTGAGGATCGGGACCTGCAGCAGCGCGCTGAAGGAGACCTGGCCGATCAGCGAGAGATCCGGGATCCCGAAGACCTGGTCGGGCACGGCCGGGTAGCCCAGGCTCCAGCCGCGAGGGTTGGTGCCCGATGAAGGGCCAACCGCAACGGCAGCCTCGACGATGATCGCCAGCACCGCGGTGGCGAGCACACCGAGCAGGATGGCGCCGCGAACCCGGCGCGCGACCAGCGCCACGGTGATGAGCAGCCCCACCGTGAAGACCCCGGTCGGCCATGTCGCCAGCGAGCCTCGCGGACCACCGTGGACCCACGTTCGGAAACCAAGAAGTACCGGTCCAGCACAGCACGCAGCGTAGCGACGCCCGCGAAGTCACCCGAATGTTCAGCGTGCCCGAGCCCAGACATGATCCACTTGCAACGCAATGGAGCACCCGGACTCAGGTACGCAGCACCGTGCTCCGACCAGTCATCTGATAAACGGTGCGGCGACCATCACCGCGGGCGCAGGCCATCGAGCAGCCGGGCCGGGTAGATCTGCACCGGGAACGGCCGATTCGCGACGAAGACCTCGTCGCCGGTCACCCTCGCGATCAGCTGGTAACGGCCCTGCTCATCGAGCTCATAGGCCTCCAGCCCACCCGGCTGGGCCGGGCTGAGCAACCAGCACGAGGGCACGCCCAGCCGCTCGTAGTGGGCCTTCTTGGTGTTGCGGTCGTTGAGCTGGATACTGCGTGACAACGTCTCCGCTACCAGCACCGGCGCCACAGGCAGGCACGCCTCGGTGAGGTCGTCGTAGCGCGCCACCAGCACGTCAGGTTGCACCTCGTTGGTCGGGGCGGTCCGCACCGCGAACGGCGCCAGCAGCACCCGCAGCGCTGGCGGACACGCTGCGCGCAACATCACGTAGAACGCCGCCGACATCTCCTGGTGTGACCAACCTGGCGCGGGAGTCACCAGAAGCATCCCGTCGATGATCTCGTAGCGCCGTCCGTCATCGGGCTCGCCTCCGGGTTGTGCACTGTGAACGGGCGACCCTCGGCAAGTCCGGGCAGGACCGGACGAAACGGCTCAATCCCTGATCCAATCCCCAAGGTCGAAGATGGCTGCAAGTCGCGCGTAGTCCCGTCGGACCTCATCGATGGACTTGCCGATCTGTTCGGCGACGTGCGCGATCCGGGTCGCCGTGATCGACTCCATCGGATCCAACAAGGGAGAAGTCCAGTCAACGTCCCTGGTGAGCAGCCGTTGATCCGGTCTCTCCAGGTCCCAGCTCAGCACGAGCAGCGCACCGCGCCGGATGTCGCTGTCTGCGGCATGGAGCAGCGTGCGCAGAACTGGCTCGGAGTCGACATGTCCCGCACGGCAGAGGCCGCCCGCCAGCATGAGTCGCAGCTCTTCGGACTCTTCGGACTCGAGGAGCTCACTGAGGCGGGCAAAGACGGCGGGGTCTCGACCCAGGCCACCTGCGGCCATGAGAGCAATACCCAGCTCCACGTGGTCGGACGCGGGTGCGGCGAGAAACTCACCGAGCAGCAGCGCCTCCGGCGAGACGGGGTGGGAGGCAACGGTCAGAAGACGTACCGCCACCCGAACCAGCACGCTGGGGTCAGCGGATGCGTGTTCCTCCAGGAACGACTTCACGCCAACGCCGAGTTCGATGGTGGCGGCCGCACGGGGCACCGTGGCCCCGGAGAGAATGAGCCATTGCCATCTCCACAACCACGTCCCGCGGGCCCCAGCCAGCAGCATAAGCAGCCGCTCCCGCACTCTCGGATCAGGGTCCTCACGTGCACCTCGGAGCAGCAACGCATCGTGCGTTCTGGGTTCGAGCCCGGTGATCAGCTGGGCGGCATGAACGCGGACCCAGCCCGTCGGGTCGGCCACCACTGCGTGGAGGAGGGCCGGGCGCACCCGGATGATGCCGTCACGAACTCCGGCCAGCGCGGTGAGGGCACCTACCCGGACGTCCGGATCGCCGTCGTGCCCGGCGATCCGGTTCATCATGGTGAACGCGTCATCACTGTCCCGCTCAGCCAGCAGTGGAAGAGCAGCGAGGCGCACCATGGGCGCCGGGTCGCGCTCCGCAAGCGCCCGGAAGACGGTGGCCACCTGGGGGTCGGTCTGGTGGTCCAGCAGCGGCAATGCGGCTGCGCGAACTTCGTCCGCCCGATCGCGGGCCGCCCGCTGGACGCGCTCACGCCTGCGCTCGTTGTCGGTCTCGATTCGGGCGAGGGCGCGCAGCGCTGCCGTCCGGATCGGTGCGGCCACGCCGGAACCGAGGATCGCGTCCAGTTCGGCGGTGGCAACCGGGTCCACCGCCGCCCAGCCGAGCCGCTCGATCGCGGCGATGACATGGCTCTGCGGGAGTTCCACACCAGCGAGTATCGAGGCCAGCGAGACCGGCCGGGCAGGCTTGATGAGCACCTCGGGAAAGGGCTCACCCAACTCGACACCGTCGAGACCAGCTAGCTCTGGAGCGCCCACCTCCTTGAGGTTGGCGCGCGCCTCAGCCATGCCAGCCTGGTAGCTGAATGGCGGGCCGTCACACCACGCCTGGAGGTAGGCAGCGTGTGCGGCGCGCGCGGCTGCCTCGGTGTTACCCGCCTTCCGCTCGACGCGGCTGAGCACATTCAGCGCATCGGCCAGCCGCAGGCGCAGCTCCGCACGCTCGGCCAACTCAACAGCGTCACGTGCGTGGTCCCGAGCCTCGGACAACCGGCACCCACGCAAATGCCACTCCGCCAGCTGAGTGAGCCCGACGATTTCCAACTCACCAAGTCCGGTCTCCCGAGCGTCGGCCAAGCCGCCGCTGAGCAATTCACCAGCCCGATCCTCATCACCCCACCGGCCCGCCACCACGCCACGCAGCACCATGGCGCATACACCCAAGTACACCTTGCGATTACTGGTTGCAGCGTGGTTGTCCAGCCGGTTCGCAAACACCTCTGCTGCCAGGACATCGTCTCGATGCAACGCATCCCAGCCGAGCTCGCGCAAAGAGAGGTAACCCAGAGAGAGTTCGCCGAAAGGGCTACGACCGAGCGTAGTGCGGTAATCGGCAAGCCACGCCGCGCCGTCCTTCAGGAAGCCTCGATGCAACAGCACCGACCCCAACGCCGTCATGGCGTCACCAGCTATGTCCCCGTCGAGATCGGGTTGCGCAAGCGCGGCGCGAGCACAGCGTTCGGCCTCCGCAAGGCAGCCACGCTGGTCCAGCGCCATCGATTGGAGGAGGAGCTTGGCAACGACTAAATCCCCGTCCAGCTGCTCTGAAGAGATTAGGCCATAGCTGTCGAGCGCGCGGACCGGGTCGCCAGCAAATTGATAGCCAATCCCCATTATGCCGCACACGATCGCCGCATCCCTCAGATCGCCCTCGCTTGCTATCCGCTGCAACCAGTCCGGGTCCTCGATGACGATGCGAGCCAGCTCGGCTAGGTACCGAAAATCGCCGAGCCGGGCCAGAACCTCGAAGATCCGATCGTTGAGTAGTTCGATGGCGTCGTTCAACCGGCCTAGCCGGACGAGCATGTGGTATAGCTCGATCGTGCTTGAGAGATCATCCACACAGGTCACTGCCGTGTCATTTACCTCAGGGGTCTCTCCGAGATGCCGGACCAGACGTAAGTCGATGCCATACCGGGTGTCCGGGTCGAGCGATGACCAGGCCACTCCGCGCACCACCGGATGCAGGTCGTAGTGGTTGCTCGCCCGGTCCCAGCCGAGCAGGCCGCGGTCCTCCAGGTCGGTGAGCACCCGGCCCAGATCGGCCTGGGTGGCGCACGGCCGATCGTCACCCACGAGCAGCGCCGCCAGCGTCGGGAAGACCGTCGACGACCGGAAGGCAGCGACGGTGTGAAGTACCCGCAGTTCCGGCTCGGTGAGCCCGCCGAGGGCGTACGCCAGTACGTGTGCCTGGCGCTGTACCAGAGGCAACGAGAACGGATCGAACCCCGGGTTGGCCTGCCGCCAGGCGGCGAAATTGCGAGGTGCCTGGTGGAACAGTGCGACTTCGCCGACGAGCGCCCGGATGAGCAGTGGGTAGTTACCGAAGGCCGCGAACAGCTCGATGAGCTCTGCCCGGCTGCCGGTGATGCCCCAGGCGCGCCACAGGGCGACCGCGTCGGTATCGGTCAGCCCCCCGAGGAAATAGGCGTACGCGCCGGGCACGGGTTCGGTAGTCACCGTTTGCAGGTCAGCCGGGAACAACCGGCTCGTGATGAGGACCCGGCTCGCTCGCAGCCCGGCCAGCCGGCGCAGGAATACCCCGGTGCGCGGGTCCACGGTGTTCCGCAGCCGGGACTGACCGGTGAAGGACGCGGCCGCACTGGGTGGCAGGCCCATCGCCCCGGCCACTTGATGCGCGGTCTGCTCATCAAGGTCGTCGTCGGCGAGTCGGGATGCATCGGAGCGGCTGTAGGCGAGCAATAGCCGTTCGACGCCGTCCAACACCACGAGGTACGGCTCGCGGTCGAGAATGCCGAGCAGCTCCTCCTCGCGCTCCGGCGCGCGACGTTTCTGGAGCTCTTCCACCGGCTGGCCGGTGACGTAGCCGAGGGTTCGCAGCACGAAGTTGTCGAATCGGGCATCGATCTCATAGAAACTGCACCACACTCGCCCGGAAAGCGTCAGTAGCTCCTGGGGCGCGATGTCGTTGAACCATTTCCACGCGACCGCGCTCTTGCCCATCCCGCCGAGCGCGAGCAGGACGAGCACCCGGGCTCGATACACGTCCGTCCCCGGGTTCGATACCCAGTCGGTGAGCACGTCGAGTTCTCGCTGCCGTCCCACCACCTCGGTCGTCTGCAGTAACGTGTACGGGCCGTCCAGCAAAGGAGCCGGCGGCGGGTCCGGCCAGTTGGCGTGCCACGTTAACGCGCTGCGCGATGGCAGCCGCTGGCGAATGTCCACCAATCCGTGGATGAGTTGGTAGCCAAGATTGTCCGGCGAGGAGAATAGCTGACGCCGCGGCTGCGTACCTCCTCGCGCAGCCGCAGCACCCGCTCACCGGCCGCACCGAGATCAAGGTCAGCTTCGGTGAAGAGGTGCTGCGGGCCGGTCAGCAGCACCAGCACCGGGATGCCCCGCTCAATCGCCCGATCCAGCTCCAGGTGGGTATAGGACTTCTGGTAGCCATCCGGGACCTCGCCGTACCGCAGCCCCAGGATCAGCACGTAGACGTCGCCTGATCCACCAGGTCCAAGGACTTGCGCACCGCATCGTCCGGGCTGGGCGCCAACTGCTCCATCATGAGGGGGAAGAAATCCAGACGGGTACACGCGTCCCGCACCTGCTCGCGGTGGACGAGCATGTCCCTGGTCGTGCTACTGATCATCGCCCGGTACAGCGCGTTCATCCACCCCTCCTCTCTGCAGTCCGACCTTATGATCGGAAAATCGCCGCTGGGTGCAACACCCACATGGAAGGGGGTCGTGACCGTGACCACGGGCCACCGAACCATCACCATGCGCTGCATCCGGTTGCACCGTCGATACGCTGCGCACCCGGTACCGCCTGCCATGCCGTGAGCGCAGCTTCAAGAACATCAGCCGCGGGACGCCCTCAGCCGGCATCCACTGTCGAGGCGCCCCGCGAACGGCACGAACAGTACGAACAGTACGAACGGCACGAAGAGAAGGCCATATCGCATTCGCTGCGCATACGTACCACGACTTAGCGCTATCAACAGCGGAATTTGTAACACATTTTTACCCGGAAGCGATGAACGTCAAAAAGATCGCGCCACAAGGTGGATCAAGAGAACCCACGTTCCCGACGGTAGGCGCAGCACAGACAATACCCGCCCCGAGTGCAGTGACAATTGGCGCCTGGGCCGTCACCCGGCGTGGAGCTACTCGACTGACAAGAAGGAAGGCGCTGAGATGGGGAACTACCTGGTTAACGGCGAGGTTATCGACGTGCGCGCGGAGCAGCCAACTGCCGCCGATCTCAAGCGCCACTCCAAGAGCGTACTGTCCGATTGGGTGATGGCTAGCATGCCCAATGGTGAGATTGTCAAGCTCGAAGATCATAGACCGCTACCCGCTGATGCACTCGACTATTCTGTGGTGACGCCGTTCACCTATGGGTGCATCGGCTAAGTCGGGATGTCCCCGATAACGCCCGACCTCGAAACCCGGCGCCGGCTCAGCCGGCTCAAGGCTGAGGCGCTATTGCTCTCGCAACGATTTGGTGACGTCCGCTTCGACACCGAGAGCGGCATATGGTTCTATGTTGAGCGCTTTCCGATTTCACCGGGCTGGAACAAGACTCACATCGAACTCCTCATCGACATCCCTCACGGTACCCCGGGCTATCCTTCCGTACCGCCAGAATGGTTCTGGACAGACCACGATCTCCGGACGAGCAAAAATCAGCCACTCAACCATTTCTTCACACGCGGCCCGGGCAGCGACAAAGAGCACCACCATCAGGGATGGGGGCATTTCTGCGTACACCTTATCGGGTGGCGACCAGCTGGCGGCACGGACTTGCTGAGCGGGCACAGTTTGGTAACTTACCTGAACCTGATCGGGGCAATCTTTCGAGATCGGCGCACCTTGAGCGGAGGAAGATAATGGCGCTCGAGGTGGAGGACATCGTCCTGAGTTCGGACCTCTGGCGGCAGCTGCGCGACCATCTTCTGCCTACCGATGACAAACTAGAACGAGAGGGCCGCAACGAGCAGCTGGCATTCATCCTCGCCGCGCCCAACGTATCTGACAGCAGGATACGTTTGATAGCCCATGAGCTATTACGGGCACAGCCGACGAATCTAGATCATCAGTCACCCACGGGAATCGTTCCCAATGGTCAGTTCGTCGCGACCGCATTGACCCGGTGCCGGCAAGAAGGCTGGAGCCTCGTTGAGGTCCACTCACATCCCTTTGACTCGGGATCTTCGGCAACCTTTAGCGGCATCGACTGGTCCAACGACCGAATGAAGATGCCTCGCCTCGCTACGATGTTATCTGATCCTTTTTACCATGCTACGATGATCCTGGGACGAAACAGCCTCGACGCCCATTATTACCAGCGGGCTACCGGAGCAATTCGACCAGTGCGGCACGTGACGATCGTCGGAAGCTCTTCCGACGATCCATCAATGTTACGGTACCTTCCTGCATCCAGTTCCACGCCTGAACCGATCCGTCTGCAAGAAGCGCGCCACAGCCGTCAACGACCCCTGCTCGGCGTCTCCACGCAAGAGGCCCTCTCACAAGCGCGAATAGCTGTCGTTGGTGTTGGCGGTCTTGGCTCGTTCGTTGCCTTGGAACTCGCCTACCTCGGCGCCGGTCACCTGACTCTCATTGATCCCGACCGTGTCGAGCCAAGTAACCTTAACCGCCTCATCGGGGCTGGACCGGACGACGTCGGCCGGTACAAGGCCGACGTCTTCCGGGAACTTATCGAACGCGTGGCGCCTAAAGTTGCGGTAACAGCCGTGACAGTGCCACTACTGGACAGCGAGGCCCTTAACTACGCTAAAGCAGCGGATTTGCTGCTGGGATGCGTCGACGGGCACGGCGCCCGCCTGTCGTTGAACCATCTGTCCGTCCGCTATCTTATACCGCTTATCGATGCCGGCACTGGGGCGAGGCTTGAGACCCACAGTCTCGCTGCGCGACTTGGCGGACAGGTCCAAGTCGTTGCACCGGGAGCCGGTTGCCTCGAGTGCCGTGGCTTTATTCATCCGCAGCGGGCCGCGTATGATTTAGCGCCTCCAGAGGTGCAAGAGTACGAACGGGCCCACGGCTACGGCACCGAGGAGGCCGCACCATCGGTCATATTCTTGAATGGCGTTGTGGCATCAATGCAGGTAGCAGAAACAGTGCGAATTTTTTCTTCCGTGTCAGGCCAAAAGGGCGTCACGCCGAAGCTTGTCGTTTACGACGCACAAGCCCAGCGGACGTTTCCAGCCGCGGTTCACCACTCGCCCGAGTGCGCGACCTGCGGCCTTCACGGCGTTGCGGGAGTGGCCGATCTAGCACCTTTGCAGGCTGCGCCGACCGCGGGGCACGCGTTCGCGCCAGCGTCACTAAAACTAGCCGGAGCCAAGTATGCCGAATCCAATTCCGCGGAATAGAAGCGCGCGTGGATCTCAGCCGCGTCGATCTACAAGACTACGGCTTTGGCCGACCGTACAGTTTCGGCGACTCCGGGAGAACAACAGACAGCCCGGGCCACCCCCACCCCAGCCGCATCGACCTGCAAGGCACCGGGCTGCGCCCGATCTACCGCTTTGGCGACCTCAGGAGAACAACAGGCAGCCTGGGCCGCCGTCTCCGCCTCGGCCGCCCACAAGGCACCGGGCTTCGGCAAGTCTACCATTTCGGCGACTCCGGGAGAACATCAGGCAGCTTGCGCCGCCAACGATTCCAAGGCGGGCAAGTACTCATGTCGTGGTCGGTGTAGTGATTTGCATTGTAGCCGCATTTGTGGTTTCGATCGCGCTGCCGCTTCTCCCATGGGGAACCTCCTCCGGCCCGACGGCGGCGCCGCCAAAGAGTGGCAGCGCCGATGGCGCAGCCGCGGATCGCGATGACTCAGGGTCCATCGGCGGCCAACTCGCTGCCGGGCCGGACGCGTCGGCGGGCCTCGATCGCGGTTCAGCGCCCGAAGGTGACATCCACCACGGTCTCAGCGGGGTGCACCGTGGTGTCGGATTCCTGGTGGCAGGAGCCCAGCCAGGCCCAGCAGCACAACCTGCACCGCCAGGCGGATCAGCCAAGGTCGCCGATCTCGGACAGCAAGGTGACCCACCGGCGGTAGGCCAGCCCGGTCACGCCGGACCGATCCGACGTCCCGAACCGCAGGCCCCGCCTGGCCCACCCCGTGTGCCCTCAGTCCCTGGGCCCACGCCCTCTGGACCCAAACCTCCTGAGCCCGCACCCTCCGTGCCCAAACCCCCTCAGCCCGCACCCTCCGTGCCCAAACCCCCTGATTCCATCCCACCGCGCGAACGGTTTAAGCAGCTCGCAGACCAGCTCGCGAAGCTTCCGCGAGACCGGAACGCCCCGAAGGCCACTGTCCACCGCCCGGCGGGTAAAGCCGCTTCTCCCCGGCAGGAGGGCCAGACTCAGTTAGGCGCCAGCGGCCCGAAACACGTTAACCCGGGTAGCAAGGGAGCATCGCCGCGCTCCGGCCCTTCACGATGAAGTCGAATGCCGACTAGGGTCTCCCGCTCGGACCTCAGCCCGACCCAGCTGCCGGTGCACGAACCACACCACTCAGGCGCGGGCCGGGCTGCGCAAGCTCCGGTTGCGGTCAGGACTGCGCCGCCCTCGCACTACGTCGTTATCCCTCGACAGCGGCGGAGCGGGGCTCACAGCCGGTGTGCGGGTTCGCTCGGGGTCGTGGTGGGAGAGGTGGGATGCTCGATGTTGTGTCTCGGCCGCGGCGAGTGTTCGTGAGTCATACGTCGGAGTTGGCGCGGTTTCCGGTGGGGCGGTCGTTTGTGGCAGCGGCGGAGCGGGCGGTGTCCCGGGCCGGAGACGCAGTTGCTGAGATGGCATATTTCGGGCCGCGGAGTGAGCAGCCGGCGCAGGTGTGCTGGATGCGGTGCAGGCTGCGGATGTGTATGTGGCGGTGGTGGGGTTTCGCTACGGCTCGCCGGTGGCCGACCGCCCGGAGCTGTCCTACACGGAGTGGGAGCTCCAGGCAGCCAGCGATGCGGGGTTGCCACTGCTGGTGGTACTGCTGGTGGTACTGCTGGGCGAGGAAGCCGAGGGCCCGAAGGATCTGTTTGTCGATCTATGCCATGCCGCTCGGCAGGATGCCTTCCGGTCCCGGCTGGCTGGGAGTGGGGTGACCACGGCAACGGTCACAACACCGGAGGAGCTCAGCGAGGCGCTGTTTCAAGGGTTACGGGATCTGCCGCAGGCCCGGTCGGACGATGCGCCGGTGAGGCGGGTGTGGAACGTGCCCGCCCGCAGCCCGGAGTTCACCGGACGGGATGAGCTGCTCACCGCGCTGCATGCCAGGTTGGAGGACGAGCGTTCGACGGTGGTGGTGCAGGCGCTGCATGGGATGGGTGGGATCGGGAAGACCGCGCTGGCCATTGAGTACGCCCACCGCTACGGGGCCGGCTACGACGTCGTCTGGTGGGTCCCGGCGGAGGAACCAACGCTGGTTGGCCGACCGGCTGGCCGAGCTAGCCCACACCCTGGGTGTGGCGGCCGTCACCGAGCCCGTATCGGCGGCGGTGGCTCGGCTGTTGGGAGCTTTGCGGGAGCGGGACCGATGGCTGCTGGTTTTCGACAACGCCGAGGAACCCGAGGCGCTGACCGATATCTACCCGGGAGTGGTGGGCAGGTGGTGATCACCTCCGCAATCCCGGCTGGCACGAGCTGGCGGCCCGGTGGGCGTGGATGTGTTTGACCGGAGCGAGTCGATCACGCCGCTGCGTCGTCGTGCTCCTCGACTCACAGACAGTGAGGCGGGGCGGATCGCGGCGGCCCTGGGGGATCTGCCGCTGGCGCTGGCCCAGGCCGGGGCGTATCTGGCGGATACCGCCACCGGCGTGGAGGACTACCTCACCCTGTTGGCCGAGCGGACCACAGAACTGCTGGCTCAAGGCGTTTCCGCCACCTACCCGGTGTCGCTGGCTGCCAGCGTCCGCATAGCTCTCGACCGGCTGGCCGCCCAGTCCCCGGCTGCGCTGGTGCTGCTCACCCTGGCCGCCTACCTAGCCCCTGAACCAATCCCGCTGACCCTGTTCACCACCCACTCCCGCGAGTTGCCTAAGCCTCTGGCGACCGCAGCCGGGGATCCACTGATGTTCACCGCACTGGTCCGGCTGCTGCGCCAGCACGGGCTGGCCCGCGTCGAGCCCGCCACCCTGCACCTTCACCAGCTGCTCGCCGCGGTCCTGCGCACTCAACCCCACCAGCAACAGGACCTGCACATCCTGATGCTTCGGCTACTGCGTGCTGCGGTCCCGGCCGATCCGTGGGACAACCCACCGGCCTGGCGCCAGCTCCTCCCGCACGTCCTGGTCGCCGCCAGCCCCCACCGCACCCTCGACACGGTCGAGCAGGAGATGGTCTGGCTGCTCGACCGCGCCGGGTTGTATCTGTTCACCCGAGGGGAACCCGCCCTCGCCCGGCCGCTGTTTGAACGCGTCCTGGAGCTGCGCCGCTCCCGGCTGGGCGATAGCCACCCCGACACCTTGGCATCGGCTCACAACCTCGCCGCCACCCTGCGGGAGCTGGGACAGTATGAGCCGGCCCGCCAGCTCGGCGAGGACACCCTCACCCGCTGCCGCCGGGTCCTGGGTGACGATCACCCCTGGGGGAGTATGAGCGGGGACCGGCTCCGGCTCCGGTTCCGGGTCGGGCTGGTGGCCCAT
>JBOHHF010000546.1:0-2309 GCA_050700495.1 Pseudonocardiaceae bacterium | reverse complement strand
GGCGGCCGGAACCGCCTGCCCCACCCGGCACTGTCGTGGTCAACTACGCTTGTACTCCTCCCAGGTCACCTTCTCGACCTTCGGGCCGTCGTCCTTTCCGTGCCCGGCGAGGCCGTTGAGGCCCTTGAAGTAGTCACCGACCTGCGCTTGGGCCTGGGGCGACATGTCGGTGTCGCTGATCGCGACGGCGTGGAGGTGGTGCGGCCAGTCGCCCTGGCTCGGGGTACGGTGCCACGCCGCGAAGCCCACCTCGCGCAACGCCTTCACCGCCGCAGTCGTGTCGGACAACCCGCGCACCGAGATGTCGATGGCGCCACCGCCGTCATGGGTGCCGCCGGACGCGCCGACCTCGCCCGGGTTGTAGGAGCCCTGCGTGATGGAGAAGTCCACCTTGGCCTTCTTCTCCGCCGCCTTGACCATGTCGGCGGTGCGCTTGTTGACGGTCTGGCCGTCCATGGTGGTCTTCGAGCCGACGCTGATGGTCGCCGTCAGCGTGTACCGGCCCTTGCCGAGCTCGGCCAGCGAGTCCTTGCCCGGAAGGCCGCTTGCCGCCAGCCCGCTGTGGCCGAGCGAGCGCTGGTATTTCTGATACGCGTCCACCGTCGTGGTGCCGAAGTGCCCGTCGACGTACTTCTTGTCGAGCAGCTTCTTGTCCGCGAGCGCCTGCTCGACGATCTTGACGCTGTCCCCGGAACCCGGCGTGACGGACTGGTCGTTCTTGTAGGGATCCCACATGGCCGCCTTGACCACGGACTCCATGTTCACCGTGGGCTCGGCCGCGGCCTGGCCCGCTGTCGCCGTGCCGGTGAGCGCGGCGCCGGAGACGGCGGTGAACATCGCGGCGATTGCCAACTTACGCATGACTACTCCCTTGATCTCGATGGGTTTCTTGGTGGTTCAGCCGCAGTGCTCGAATGGGCTGGATGACCTCCTCCGCCCCGGTACCCGGCGCGGAGGAGAGGTGACGCCGGACGGCATCGGTTTCATCGGGGTCCACTCCTTCATCTGGATGACAACGCTGCGTACAACCTTGGCCACGGCGAAGGCTCGTCCGATACCCGTCTGACGGCATTCCTGACGTCAGAAAGGTCCGGTTGACAGCGGCTTGACGTGCTATGACATGGCACTTGCCGCTGCTGGCCAGGGGTCGGAGCAGCCGTCCGTGCTAGGATCCGCGTGGACACGGTGAGTGACAAAATGCCGTGTCAACCTGACAGATCCGTGGTGGCTTGCGCGGGTCGGTCAAGACAGGTACGCAGGGAGAGGACAGCGTGCCGAAGCTGAGCACGGGGAAACGACCGGCCGCACTCGATGAGTTCATGGCCGGGCTGCGGCAGCTGCGCGAGCGCGCCGGTGAGCCGTCCTTTCGCCGGATGGCGTCGAAGTCCGGCGCCATCTCACACGCGACCCTGCACCTCACCGTCACCGGACACCGGCTGCAGCCGTGGGAGACCGTCCGGGAGTTCGTGCGTGCCTGTGACGGCGACGAGGCCGAATGGCACACCCGGTGGTGTGACGTCTCCCTTGCGCTCTCCACCGAGGACAAGAACGAGAACCACGACGAGGGTGTCCTGCCGCGGGCGTGGTGGCGGTCCATGTGGCTACTCGCCGTACTGGCCGTCGTTGTCGCCGTCGCCGTCGCCATGGTCGTCGCGCCGGACGAGGACCCGCCGACCGCGAGCCCGAACACGCCGGTCTATCCAGGCGACGCGAGCCGGTTCATCACCGATGTCACCATTCCGGACAGGACGGTGGTCAAACCTGACACGCAGTTCGTCAAGGTATGGGAAATCCAGAACAGCGGCTCGGTTCACTGGCGCGACCGGTCCCTGCAACGGATCGAGCTGCCGATCGGCCCCGACGACTGCCGTACTCCGGAACGCATTCCGATCAACGACACGGCACCGCAGCAGCACGTGCAGATCACGGTCACCGTCCGGACGCCGCCGACCGCACCGGTCGACTGCAAGGTGCGATGGAAGATGGTCGACGAGTCCGGCCGGAAACTGCTGTCGTCCTACCGGCCGATCTACTTCGAAGTCTGGGTGCGCTCGTAGCCCCTGTCGGCGTGACGGGTCAGCCACGCCCGGCGCGCCCGGTCAGGTAGTTGACGCGGGACGCCTTGGCTGGACGAGCGGCTCGTCGGTGATCTCGGGCGAGAGCGCGTACATCGACAAGGCCTTGCGGGTCGGAGTCAGCGGTTCCTGGTGAAGTCGGGCGACCCGCGCGAGCTGATCCCCGGGGAGCGCGCCGCTGCCGACAGCGCCACCTACTTCTCCCCGCTGTCTGTCACCCGGGTGATCCGCTCG
>JBOHHF010000545.1:0-15984 GCA_050700495.1 Pseudonocardiaceae bacterium | reverse complement strand
CCTACCACGTGGTCGGGTCGGACCTGGCCGGGGTGGTGCTGCGCACCGGAGCCGGGGTGAACGCCTGGAACCCCGGCGACGAGGTGGTGGCGCACTGCCTGTCCGTCGAGCTGGAACATCCCGACGGGCACAACGACACGATGCTCGACCCCGAGCAGCGCATCTGGGGATTCGAGACGAACTTCGGCGGCCTCGCCGAGCTCGCGTTGGTCAAGTCCAACCAGCTGATGCCCAAGCCGGGACATCTCACCTGGGAGGAAGCCGCAAGCCCGGGTCTGGTCAATTCCACCGCGTACCGGCAGCTGGTCTCCCGTAATGGCGCGGACATGAAGCAGGGCGACACGGTGCTCGTCTGGGGCGCCTCGGGGGGCCTAGGCTCGTATGCCACCCAGATGGCGCTGGGCGGCGGCGCCACCCCGGTGTGCGTGGTCTCCAGCGCCCAGAAGGCCGAAATCTGCCGGCGGATGGGTGCCGAGTTGGTCATCGACCGTAACGCGGAGGGCTACCGATTCTGGCGCGACGAACACAATCAGGACCCGAAGGAGTGGAAGCGCTTCGGCAGCAGGATCCGCGAGCTCACCGGGGGTGACGATCCTGACATCGTGTTCGAGCATCCGGGGCGGGAGACTTTCGGCGCCAGCGTCTACGTCGCCAAGAGGGGCGGCACGATCGTTACGTGTGCCTCCACCTCCGGCTTCAACCACACCTTCGACAACCGCTATCTCTGGATGAACCTCAAACGGATTATCGGCTCGCATTTCGCGAACTACCGTGAGGCGTGGGAAGCCAACCGCCTGATCGCCAAGGCCAAGGTCCACCCGACGCTGTCCCGCGTCTACCGGTTGGACCAGACCGGCCAGGCCGCCCACGACGTGCACCGCAACATCCACCAGGGCAAGGTCGGTGTGTTGTGCTTGTCCCCCCAGGAGGGCCTGGGCATTCGCAATCCCGAGCTTCGCGAGACGCATCTGGCCGGCATCAACCGCTTCCGGGGGGTCTGACCGGAAGGGCTCGCCTCGATTCACCGTTACCTGGGTAAACTGGCGAGATGGGCTCAGTCGACGACCGTGATCTGCTTCCGATGAGGTCCACGTTCGATATCGTGCGCCGTGGTTACGATTGCACCCAGGTGGACTACCAGATCGCGCAGCTGCAGGCCGACCTGCAGATCGCGGCGGCGGATCGGGATGCCGGGGCCGCGCAGGCTGTGGAACTCGCCCGGCAGCTGGAGGCGGCCCGCGGGGAGCTCGATGATCTGCGCGCCCAGGTGCAGCGGCTCGCCGCGCCACCCACCACGGTCGAGGGTATGAGCGAGCGCGTGGCACGGATGCTCCGCAAGGCCCAGGACGAGGCCGCGGAGATCACCGCCAGGGGGACCACGGTCGCAGCTGCAACCAGGGCCAACGCCGAGCGCGAGGCCGACGAACTGCGCGGCCGTTACGAGAAGATGATCGGCGAAACGCAGCGTCGGCGATCGGCGATGGAAGCCGAGCACGAGCGAGTCATCACCGACGCGCGTCGCCGCGGCGAGGAGATCCTCGCGCTGGCCAAGCAGCGAGCCGAGCAGCGCGACGCTGAGTCGGCGGCCCGCCGGCACCAGACGGAAGAGGACTTCGACATCACCATGTCCGCCCGCCGCCGCGACGCGACGCGGGCCCTGACCGAGGAGAAGGCGAGCAGCAAGTCCGAGGCGCAACGTCGCATCGACGAGGCGACTGACGTGGCCCGCCGGCTGGTCACCGAGGCCGACCAGACCGCCGTCGCCAGGGTGCAGGAGGCCACCCGGCAGGTGGATCAGCTGCGCTCGTTGCGTCGCCGGCTCATCGAGCAGCTGCAATCGGTGCGCTCGAAGCTTGACGACGCCTTCCACCAGCTCGTTCCTGCTCTGGACGAGGACAGCGTGGCCGCCGGCGACCAGTCTCACCGGGACCGGACCGCCACCTCACCAGTGTCTGCGAGTGGGCGCCCGGCGGCCCCGGGCCCTCCAGCAGCTGGTGTGCCAGTGCCGCCGGTCAGCCAATGACCCCTGCTCCCCCGCCGGCCAGGCCACCATGTGTGCGGTGCCTGGCCTGATCTCCTGATCGCAGCCGGGGCAACGGTAGGTCTTGGCGACCTGCTCGCCGGGTACGGTCCGTACCAGCCACTCCCCGTCGGGGCCGCTTTCTCCTTGCGCCCATCCCGGCGCACCCACGGCCGGCGGTGCAGCAACGCGGCGAGCATGACGCGGAACATTGCGGCGGGGCACGAAAGCCCACATTAGTGCCGGTATGATTCGGCCGTGCCACGCTATGAGTTCCGCTGCCGGGAGTGTTCGGCGACCTTCGAGATCAGCCGGTCGATGACCGCGTCAGGCGAACCCGCCGAGTGTCCCTCCGGCCATGGCGACACCGTCCGGCTGCTGTCCACCGTTGCGCTGTCCGGCGCAAGCTCGAGTCAGACCGGACGCGCTGCTGCCCCGGCGGGCGGGTGCTGCGGTGGAGGCGGTTGCTGCGGCTGAGCGCGCATGCGGTCGTGAGTGGCATTAAGTGCTATAACACTGTTACCCACTCACGAGTAGTCGCGGAAACCCTTGCCCGTTTTGCGGCCCAGCCGGCCGGCGGTGACCAGGTGCTCCAGCAACGGGGCTGGGGCGAAGCCTGGCTCGCGGAACTCCTGGTAGAGGCTGCGTTGGATGGCCAGCGAGACGTCCAGACCGACCACGTCGAGCAGTGCGAACGGGCCCATCGGTAGCGCGGCACCGACCTTCATCGCGGTGTCGATGTCATCCGCTGAGGCGTAATGCGCCTCCAGCATCCGCACCGCGTCGTTGAGGTAGGGAAACAGCAGTGCATTGACGATGAACCCGGCGCGATCGCCGCAGGTCACCGGAACCTTGCCCAGGGAACGGGCGAACTGGCGGGCGGTGGCCGCGACGTCGGCCGAGGTGCTGATGGTCGCCACCACCTCGACCAGCTTCATCACCGGGGCGGGGTTGAAGAAGTGCAGCCCCACCACATCGCCCGCGCGGGAGGTGGCCGCGGCGCACTCGACGACTGGCAGCGACGACGTGGTGGTGGCCAGGATCGCGCCGGGCTTGCACACCTCGTCCAACGTGGCGAAGATCCCGCGCTTGAGCTCCAGGTCCTCGGCCACCGCCTCAACCACCAGGTCGACGTGGGCGAAGTCATCCAGCGAGGTGGTCGTGGAGATCCGTTGCAGGGCTGCCTCGCGACCGGCCTCCGGGAGCTTGCCCCGGTTGACGGCCTTGTCCAGCGACCGCGTGACCGCCGCGACCGCATCGCCGGTCCGGCTGTTGCTGCGGCCACGAACGATCACATCGTGCCCGCCTTTGGCCAGCACCTCGATGATTCCGGCGGCCATCGTCCCCGTGCCGACCACACCGACCGGGCCGATCGGGCGGGTCTGCACGCCCTGCTCGCCGTCGGGTGGGGTGGCCGCGTCGGACACCACCTTCGACGAGTCCTGCGCCGCGTAGGTGTAGAAGCCGCGACCCGACTTGCGACCGAGCAGCCCCGCGGTGCTCATCTGCTTGAGCATCGGCACCGGGGCGTGCAGCCGATCCCGGGACTGCCGGTACAGCGCGTTGAGGATCTCATAAGCGGTGTCCAGGCCGATCAGGTCCAGCAGCGCGAGCGGACCCATCGGATACCCGCAGCCAAAGCGCATCGCAGCGTCGAGATCTTCGCGGGTCGCGTAGCGCTGCTCGTACATCCGTGCCGCATGATTGAGGTAGCCGAACAGTAGCCCGTTGGCGATGAACCCGGCCCGGTCCCCGATCACCACCGGCGTCTTGCCCAGCTTCTCGGCCAGCGCCATGACGTCGCTGACAACCTCCGGTTCGGTCACCACGGTGCGCACCACTTCGACCAGCTTGAGCACCGGCGCCGGATTGAAGAAATGCATCCCCACGACCTTGCCCGGCCGCTTGGTGCGCACCGCAAGCTCGGTGATCGACAGGCTCGACGTGTTGGAGGCCAGCACGACATCGGCCCGCACGATCCCGTCCAGCTCGTTGAAGATTCGGCTCTTGAGGTCGAGGTGCTCTGGCACGGCCTCGACCACGAAGTCGACGTCAGCCAGATCAGCCAGCTTCGTGGTGAAGCTGATCCGGCCGAGCAGCTCGCTGCGGATCGTCTCGTCGATCTTCCCGCGCTCCAGGGCTCGCCCGGTGGAGTGTTCGAGATGTCCGCGGCCGCGGGTCACGCCGTGCTCATCGACCTCGGCGGCCACGACATCGAGCCCGGTGCGGGCGAGCACCTCGGCGATGCCGGCGCCCATCGTGCCCATGCCCACCACGCCGACCGTCGTGATACCCGTTGCCATATCAGCGACCGTAGCGCACCCGGACAATCCACAGCAGCACTCGAATCGCCCAAGCGGGGCGGGCGAAGGTGAGCACCGGCACCACCGGGCGGAACCGGCGCCGGGTGACCGCCTTGGCGCGGGTGAACTCGCGCAGGCCGTCAGCGCCGTGGATCCGCCCGAACCCGGAGTCCCCAACCCCGCCGAAGGGCAGCGACGGTACCGCGGCGAAGGAGATCACACTGTTGATCGCGACCATCCCGCATCGCAGCCGGGCGGCAATCTCCGCACCGCGGCGCGCGGAGAAGACCGCGGCGCCCAACCCGTAGCGGCCGGCATTGACCCGCGCCACCGCCTCGTCCAGATCCACCACCCGGTGCACCGTCAGGGTCGGGCCGAAGGTCTCCTCGGTCACCGCGATCGAGTCGTCCGGGACGTCGGTCAGCACGACCGGCTCCACGTAGGGCGGGCGGACCGACTCGCCGCCGCCCACCAGAGCGCAACCACCGCGGGATAGGGCATCAGTGAGGTGACCGCGGATCACGTCGACCTGCTCGGGCCTGGTGATCGGACCCAGATCGGCACCCGGTTCGGCGCCGGCCCGAAGCCGCTGGGTCTGGGCGACCACCCGCTGGGTGAACTCCTCGGCGACGTCGTTCACGACGTACACCCGTTCCACCCCGACGCAGGCCTGCCCCGCGTTGGTCATACCGCCCCACACGGCGGCGTCGGCGGCCGCGTCGAGGTCGGCGTCAGCGTCCACCAGCAACGCGTCCTTGCCGCCGCATTCCAGCACGACCGGCGTCAGCGTCTCGGCGCAGGCCGCCATCACCTTCCTCGCGGTGGCCGCGGAACCGGTGAACGCCAGCTTGTCCACTCCCGCCCGGCACAACGCGGCACCCGTGTCACCGAACCCGGTGACAACCTGCAGGAGTGGGTGTTCGGGCACCACCTCGGCCAGGCTTTCGGCCAGCGCGCGACCCACCCCGGGGGTCAGCTCGCTGGGCTTGAACACCACGGCGTTTCCGGCGGCCAGCGCGTAGCTGATCGACCCCATCGGGGTATGCGCCGGGTAGTTCCACGGCCCGATCACGCCGATCACGCCGTACGGCTGGTACTCCACCGTGGAGTCCTCCTGAGCCATCAGCAGAACCGGCCTCACCCGGCGGCGGTGCAGCACCCGTTCGGCGTTGCGCGCGGCCCAGTCAAGGTGCGCGACCACGAGCACCCCTTCCACCCGGGCGTCATCCCGCGGCTTGCCGGTCTCAGCGGTGATCAGCGCGGCCAGCTCGTCGATCCGCCGGGTCAGCCGGGAACACCAGGACAGCAGCAGACGGCGACGTTCGGCGTATCCGAGCTCGCCCCACCAGGCAGCGGCCTCCCGAGCCCGGACGACGGCAGCGCGCACCGCCGCATCGTCATGCACCGGGTGATAACCGACGACCTCGCCCGTCCTGGGATCCACCGACGCGAAGCGGGTCCCCTGCTCGCTGGCGTCCACCGTCTGAGCCATCGTCATCACCTCCCCCGCATCACCGTAATCACAGACTACGACCACTGCACGGCCGCTGGGCAGCGACAAGCAAGCGGCCTCGAACGACGATAAGCATCCATGTCGCGCTTGGAGGGCGGCGGATCCTCAGTGTTCGCGGCCGCCACAGGCGAACAGACCAAGCAGCTCACCGCGAGTTTGGTGCCACACGATGCAAGACGTCACGCTGGAGGAGTTCAGAAGCAGTACCAACAAACCGCCGGCACCGCACTCAGCGAGCGGCAGGCGTACCGGTGGGTGGCCGGAGAGGTCCGCAGCCTGCTCTACCCGCAGGCCCAGGCCACCCTGGAGCGGCTGTTCGATGAGCCGGTAGCTCGGTTGTTCGGCCTGCCGTACGGCATCGATGCGGTCCGGCCGGCCCGGTGCCGCGACGGGGTGGTGCCGGAACGGGGCAGCGCGCGAACGGACTGGCAAGGACAGGTGATCACCATGAGCGCCGACCGGGCTCGCGACTTCCTCACCCGTATCGAGGTATCCAACGTCGGTGCCGAGACGCTGGACCAGTTGATCGACGACGTACGCCGCCTGGTCACCGCTTAGCAGCAGCAACCGCTGCCCACCTTGCTCGGCGATCTGGTGGATACCCAGGATCGCGCTTTCGAATTGCTTGAAGGGCGTCAGCGGCCAGAACACACCAGAGACCTCTACCTGATCGCGGGAATCGCCTATGGGCTGATGGCCAAGTCGTCCGCACGACCTCGGTGCTCCGCATGACGCGATGACGCACGCCCGGACGGGTTACGCCTGCGCGGACAATGCCGGCCACGATGGTTTGCGCGCCTGGACCCGTGGCCTGCAAGCATTGATCACCTACTGGTCCGGGCGGCTGGAGGATTCGGTGCGCTATGCCCAGCTCGGTGCCGAAGCCGCAGCCCGAAGCCGAGGCACCGCGGCGATCTGGCTGACCAGTAGCGAGGCACGATCGCTGGCCGCGCTGAACCGGCTGGACGACGCCCACGCCGCCCTGACCCAAGCCACCGAGGCACGGGACCGGATGGAACCCGACGAGCTGGACAGCCTCGGTGGACTGTGCACGTTCAACCGGCCACGCCAGCTCTACTACGCCGCCGACGCACTCGCCTGGGGGGGAGAGGCGGAGGCGAATCACACCGAACGGCTCGCCCTGGAAGTACTGGACGCCTATGCCGGGGCACCCGAATAGGCCCGGGCCTTCGGCGACGAATCCGGCACGCGCAGTGCACTTGCCGTCGCGCGGGTCTTACGACGCGAGATCGACGGCGCAGCGGACGCGCTCGCGCCGGTGCTCGAACTCCCCCCACCGAAGCGCCTTCACGGGATCGTGACCTCGGTAGGACACGTGCGCACCGCACTGGCCGCCGTCGAGGATCCGGGCCGGACGTCGCCGACCTGGCAGGCGCCATCGAAGGCTTCACCTCCGAGCGTCTGGCACTCCAACGATGACTGAGACCGTGCAGCATGAGGTGACGCTGGCTGGAGCGCGCGTGCGCCTGCGCGAGTTCCGGATCGACGATCTCGACGACTCCGACGCCATTCTCGGTGATAACCGGGTGACCCGCTGGTTGTCTTTCGACTCCAAACCCGCGAGCAGCAAGCCGAGGTGCGCTCGGACTGCACCGCATTTCCGCCGCTATCGGTCCCGACGATGCTGCATCCATCGCCATCGTCGCCCGGCTCGGCTTCACTGAGGAATGCCGGCTACGCGATCACGTATTCACCAACGGCGCCTGGCGTGATTCCATCCTGTACTCCCTCTTTGCTTCCGAATGGAAAGTTCCTACGTCCACTCATCAATGATGACATCGTCAGAGTGGCGGCCAGGGCAGTAGCGAAGCGACCACCACCCCAACTCGCTCGGTGAGGACCTCGCCTGTCGCGGTGATCAAGTGCACACTCGCCTTGGCCCGCGCCCTGCGCTGCTGGCCACCCACGAGCTGACCGACCAGAAACAGGCGGCCTGGTGGGGTGGCCAGCTGCGCCGCGCTACTTAGCGTAGGCGCAGGTCAGAAAAGACGAAACTCGTAGGAGTCGGCACCGCGCAGGGCGTCGTAGTCCACCACGACGCAGCGGATGCCCCGGTCCTCGGCCAGGGTGCGGGCCTGCGGCTTGACCTGCTGGGCGGCGAAC
Source organism: Pseudonocardiaceae bacterium (assembly GCA_050700495.1). GTDB lineage: Bacteria > Actinomycetota > Actinomycetes > Mycobacteriales > Pseudonocardiaceae. Next base: position 8,024 of record JBOHHF010000545.1, on the reverse strand, counting down.
ACGCCCCGCACGGGAGCCAGCAGCGAGTCGCGGTTGAGCAACTCCAGGTACCGGGTGAGCTGCTCCACCCCGTCGATCTCGCCCCGCCGTTTGATCTCCACCGCGACCGACACCCCATCAGCGTCCCGGCACATCAGATCGACCGGCCCGATCGCGGTGGGAAACTCCCGCCGCACCAGCGTCCAGCCCTCGCCCAGGGTGGTGACGTGCTCGGCCAGCAGGGCCTGCAAGTGCGCCTCGACGCCGTCCTTGATCAGCCCGGGATCCACCCCGAGCTCGTGGCGTGAATCGTGCAGCACCTCGTCGATCTCGATGATCAGCTGTTCACCGGCCCGGTTGGTGACTGTCCAGCGATTCGGCTGCTCGGTCAGCGTGCACGGCGGGCTCATCCAGTTCAACGGCTTGTAGGCGCCGCCGTCGGCGTGCACGCTGACCGATCCGTCCGCCTTGACCAGCAGCAGCCGCTGCGCCATCGGCAGGTGCGCGGTCAACCGGCCCAGGTAGTCCACCTGGCAACGGGCGATCACGAGGCGCACGGTGGACCAGCGTAGAGCGCCGCCCCGGGGCCAGGCAGGATCGGGGGTGTGCAGACCCTGAATAGCCGTCAGGTGTACGCGAACGCCTGGATGACGGTGCGGGAAGACGATGTCCAGCGCTCCGACGGCTCACCGGGAATCTACGGCGTGGTCGACAAACCGGACTATGCCTTGATCATCCCACTGGACGGTGACCGAGTGCACCTGGTCGAGCAGTACCGCTACCCGGTGGGAGCGCGGCGCTGGGAGTTCCCGCAGGGCACCGCCCCGGATCGGGCCGCTGCCGAACCCGCCGCGCTGGCGGTCCGGGAGCTGCGCGAGGAGACCGGGCTCGTCGCGGGCCGGCTACGGCTGCTCGGGATGCTCGACGTGGCACCGGGGATGTCGGCCCAGCGCGGCCGGGTGTTCCTGGCCACCGACCTGGTCGCCGGGCGCCCCGAGCGCGAGTACACCGAGCAGGACATGCGCTCGGCCTGGTTCAGCCGGGCGGATCTCGACGGGATGGCGCGCCACGGTGAGCTGTGCGATGCGCAATCACTGGCGGCCTACGCCCTGCTCCTACTGCACGAGCGCTCGTGAGTGCGTAACAGTGTTCGGACACTTAATGCCACTCACGAGTCACGTCAGTCCGGCCAGGCGGGGTAGCGCTTGTCCAGGAAAGCGGCCATGCCCTCCTTGGCACCGGCGAGCTGCGAAGCCGAGGCCATCACCTCCAGCGCGATGACGTAGGCATCGGCCTCGGGCCGGTCGAGCTGTGCGTAGAGAGTCTGCTTGCCCAGCGCCTTGCTGGTGCGGCTACCCCGGGTGGCCCGGGCGAGCAAGTCGTTCACGGCGGCGTCCAGCTCGGCGTCCGGGACGGCTCGGTTGACCAGACCCCATTGCGCGGCGGTGCGGGCATCGACGATATCCCCGGTCAGCGCCATCTCCATCAACCGTTTGCGCCCGATCGACCGGGCCACCGGCACGGCGGGCGTGTGGCAGAACCAGCCGCCCTTGCCGCCGGGCAGCGCGAAGCCCGCCGACTCGGCCGCCACCGCAAGGTCGCAAGACGCCACCAGCTGGCAGCCCGCCGCCGTAGCCAGCGCGTGCACCCGAGCGATGACGACCTGCGGAACCGACTGGATGGTGCGCATCACCTCGGTGCACAACGTCAACAACTCCGCCACCCCGACAAGATCGCGCGACGCCACGTCGGCCAAGTCGTGCCCCGCCGAGAACACCGTTCCCTCGGCGCCCAGCACGATGCCGGCGGCGTCGGACCGGCCCGCGTCGGTGAACGCGTCACGGAGCTCGACGAGGTGGTCGGCGGATAGCGCATTGCGCCGCTCCGGACGGTTCATGGTGATCCGGACGGTGCCCCCGTCCCGCTCGACCCTCAGCGCAGCAAAGCCCATGCCCGACGGTAACGCATTGAGCGGACCTGCATCGACGACAAGATTCGGGTGATCAGCGTGTCCCATAGGTCATCGGGGAGTGAGGCGCCAGAGGGAGGTCACCTCCGCGGCGCGCGCCTCGTGCAGCGGGTCAGTCGGGTCGAAGGCACGCGGATGTTTCGGCTTGATATCCGTCCGCGCGGCAACGTCTAATCCAGACTCTTCGAAGGCAGCAAGCAGTTCTTCTCGCGATCGCAGCCCGAGGTGCTCGGCGATGTCGGAAAGCACCAGCCAACCCTCTCCACCCGGCTCCAGGTGGTCGGCCAAGCGGGCGAGGAATGCTCGCAGCATCCGGCTTGCCGGGTCGTAGATGGCATGTTCGAGCGGTGAACTGGGTCGCGCGGGGACCCAGGGTGGATTGCACACGACAAGGGAAGCTCGGCCAGCCGGAAAGAGATCTGCTTGGACGACATCCACCCGGTCGCCCAACCCGAGCCGGTGGACGTTCTCGCGAGCGCACGCCAACGCACGTTCGTCCTGATCGGTCGCCACGACGTGCTTGACGCCGCGGCGCGCCAGCACTGCGGCCAGCACACCCGTGCCGGTGCCGATGTCGTAGGCAAGCGTCCGTGACGGCAACGGGGTCTGCGCCAGTAGTTCCACGTACTCACCCCGTAGCGGGGAGAACACACCGTAGTGCGGATGGATTCGCGCTCCCAACGCTGGGATCTCGACGCCCTTCTTGCGCCATTCGTGCGCACTGATGATGCCGAGCAACTCCCGTAGCGACATCACCAGCGGTTCGTTCGCCGGGCAGTGCGCCTCAACGCACGCTTGCCGCACGTCGGGAGCTCGCCTCAGCGGGATGGCAAGACCTGTATCGACTGGCACCAGCAACATCCCCAGCGTGCGCGCCCGCTGCGCCTGGCTCTGGCGGTAGAGCTGGAAGGCGTGAGCCGCAGATGTGGCGGTCTTTCCTCGTCGACGGTCAACACGGCGGGCCATTGCCGTCAGCAGTTGGCGCGCGTTCTGAAAATCACCGCGCCACACCATCGCAGTGGCCTCGCGGGCCAGCCGGGAGGCGACATCCGCTGTGGTGCGGTCATCAGCGACTACCACGCGCTGGGGTGGCGCAGCGCCGCTCTCGGAGTGCCACAGCGCAGAACGAACCTCGCCGTCCTCGGTCCAGTCGACGGCCTGCCGGCCCACTATGGGGACCTCCTGGTACGAAGATTGTGCCAGTCAGCATTGCCCCGAGCCTTAGTGGACGTGGCGCGCGCCAGGGCGGCGGGGCAAGATCAGGTCCACGATCTGATCCATGATCTCGGTGAGCTCGAAATCCTTCGGCGTGAACACCTGTGCGACCCCGTGCGCGATCAGCACTTCGGCGTCCTCCGGCGGGATGATGCCGCCGACCACCACCGGAATGTCGGCGGCACCCGCCGCGCGCAACCCCTCGACCACCGCCGGCACCACCTCCAGGTGCGAACCGGACAGCACCGACAGCCCCACCACGTGCACGTCTTCGGCCACCGCGGCCGCGACGATCTGCGCCGGCGTCAGCCGGATGCCCTGGTAGATCACCTCGAAACCAACATCGCGGGCCCGAACCGCCACCTGCTCGGCGCCGTTGGAATGCCCGTCCAGGCCGGGCTTGCCGACCAGCATCCGCAGCCGCCCGCCCAGCTCCTCACCGGCACGGCGAACCCGGTCCCGAACCCGTGCGATCGCGTCACCGGCCTCGCCTGCCGCGCGCGCGCCGGCTATCCCGGTCGGCGCCCGATACTCGCCGAACACCGCGCGCAGCGCCCCGGCCCACTCTCCCGTCGTGACGCCCACCCGAGCGCAGACCATCGACGCCTCGACCAGGTTGGTATCGGTCTTGGCGGCCTCGACCAACCCGCGCAGCGCCTCGTCCACCGCAGCCTGATCCCGATCGGCGCGCCAGGCGCGGATCGCCTCGATCAGCTGCGCCTCAGTCTTCGGGTCGATGGTCTCGATGGCACCGGCACCGTTGGCTTGCAGCGGGCTGGGATCGGTCTCGGTGAACCGGTTGACCCCGACGACCACGTCCGCGCCGTCCTCGATCCGCCGGCGCCGCGCCGCCAGCGACGACACCAGCTGCGACTTCATGTACCCGGACTCGACAGCGGCGATGGCCCCGCCCATACCTTGCACCCGGTCGATCTCCGCCCGGGCGCCCTCGGCGATCTCGGCGGCCCGGGCCTCGACCACCCGGGAGCCGTCGAAGAGGTCCTCGTAGTCCAGCAGGTCGGTCTCATACGCCAGCACCTGCTGCATCCGCAGCGCCCACTGCTGGTCCCAAGGCCGGGGCAGGCCCAGCGCCTCGTTCCACGCGGGCAGCTGTACCGCCCGGGCCCTGGCGTCTCGGGACAGCGTCACCGCGAGCATCTCCAGCACGATGCGCTGGACGTTGTTCTCCGGCTGCGATTCGGTGAGTCCCAGCGAGTTGACCTGCACGCCGTAGCGGAAACGGCGCAACTTCGGATCCGCCACGCCGTAGCGATCCCGGCAGGTCTCGTTCCACAGCCGCCCGAAGGCGCGCAGCTTGCACATCTCTTCGACGAACCGCACCCCGGCGTTGACAAAGAACGACATCCGCCCGACGACGGTGGCGAAGTCCTCCGGCGCGACCTGCCCGGAATCGCGCACCGAGTCCAGCACCGCGATCGCCGTGCACATGGCGTAGGCGACCTCCTGCACCGGCGTCGCGCCGGCTTCCTGCAGGTGGTAGCTGCAGATGTTGATCGGGTTCCATTTCGGGATGTGGTTGACGGTGTAAGCCACCGTGTCGGTGATCAACCACAGGCTCGGCCGCGGCGGGAACACATAGGTCCCGCGGGACAGGTACTCCTTAATGATGTCGTTCTGCGTGGTGCCGGACAGCTGCGCCAGATCCGCCCCACGCTCCTCGGCGACCGATGCGTAGAGCGCCAGCAACCACATTGCGGTGGCGTTGATCGTCATCGAAGTGTTGGCCTGTGCCATCGGGATGCCGTCGAACAACGCGCGCATGTCGCCGATATGGCTGATCGGCACGCCGACCTTGCCGACCTCGCCGCGGGCCAGCTCGTGGTCGGGGTCATAGCCGGTCTGAGTGGGCAGGTCGAAGGCCACTGAAAGCCCGGTCTGGCCCTTGGCAAGGTTGCGCCGATACAGCACATTGGATTTCTGAGCCGACGAGTGCCCGGCATAGGTACGCATCACCCACGGCCGGTCCCGCTCGTGATCGCTGGGGTAGGGCATCGGTGGCACCTCCGGCCGCTCTACCTCGTTGACACTACTGGTCAGTAACGAATCGCTGGAAGGGGCACCGCGGGTGGACAGCACGATGATGGACGTCCCGCTCACCGTGGGAATGATCATGCGCCACGGCACCACCGTGCACGGTGATAGCGAGGTCGTCACCTGGACCGGCGACGGCGCCCGCCGCGCGAGCTACGCCGAGGTGGGACGGCGCGCCGCGCAACTGGCCGGGGCGCTGCGGAGCCTGGGTGTCACCGGTGACCAGCGGGTGGCCACCTTCCAATGGAACAACCAGGAGCACCTGGAGGCCTACCTCGCGATCCCCGCGATGGGCGCGGTGCTGCACACCCTCAACCTACGGCTGGTACCGGACCAGGTGTCCTGGATCGCCAACCACGCGCAGGACGACGTGGTGATCGTGGACGGCTCGCTGGTCCCGCTGCTGGCCCGCGCGCTGCCGACGATGAAAACCGTGCGCCACGTCATCATCGTTGACCCAGTTGACCCAGCCGGCCCGACCGACACTACTACGCTGGATGGTGCCGGCAAGGAGTTGCACTCCTACCACAAGCTGCTGGCAGCCCAACCCGAGGACTTCGGCTGGCCGTCGGACATCGACGAGCGCTCCGCGGCCGCGATGTGCTACACCAGCGGCACCACAGGTCACCCTAAAGGGGTGGCCTACAGCCACCGTTCGGCCTACCTGCATTCGGTATGCATCTGTACCGGTGAGGCCGCCGGTCTGACCCCCGCCGACCGGATCCTGCCGGTGGTGCCGATGTTTCACGCCAACGCCTGGGGGCTGCCCTACGCGGCGCTGATGGCCGGCGCTAGCATGATCATGCCCGACCGCTTCCTGGCGGCCGAGCCGCTCATCAGGCTGATCGAGGCGGAACGACCCACGATCGCCGGCGCGGTTCCGACGATCTGGAGCGACGTGCTGCGTCACCTGCGCGAGCACGGCGGCGACGTGTCCTCGTTCCGCCGGGTGCTCTGTGGTGGCTCCGCCGTACCGTTGGCGCTGATGAAGGCCTTCTCGCAGGAGCTGGGCATCGAGATCAGGCAGGCGTGGGGAATGACCGAGACCTCCCCGATCGCCTCGGTCGCCACCCCGCGGGTTGGTGCCGAGGGCGACGAGGCCTGGCGCTACCGGGCCGGCGCGGGGCGGCTGGTGGCTGGTGTCGAGGGTCGCATCGTCGATGACGGCGACGTCGTGCTGCCCAGTGACGGTGAGGCGGTCGGCGAGATCCAGGTCCGTGGGCCGTGGGTCACCGCGCGGTACTACGGCGAAGCCGACCCGGCAAGATTCCATGACGGTTGGTTGCGCACCGGCGACGTCGGCACCATCGACGAGCTGGGCTTCATCATCATCAGCGACCGCGCGAAAGACGTGATCAAATCTGGTGGTGAGTGGATCTCCTCAGTGCTGCTGGAGAATGTGCTGATGGGCCATCCGAAGGTGGCTGAGGCCGCTGTCGTCGCCGTCCCGGACGACAAGTGGGGGGAGCGACCGCTGGCGACCGTCGTGATCGAGGCAGGCGAGCAGGTCGGCATTGCCGAGCTACGCGCTCACCTCGGTGCCTCGGTACCGACCTGGCAGCTGCCCGAGCGCTGGTCGTTCCTCGACGAGATACCCAAGACCTCGGTAGGCAAGTTCGACAAAAAGCAAATCCGCCACCGCTACTCCACCGGCGCCCTAGACGTCCGAGCCCCTTAGCGTACAGGAGCGTCCGTGGCGCGGTGGATGTCGGCGCCCAGCATCGTCAGGTTTTCCAGGAAGCGGGGATAGCCGCGGTCGATGTGGAAGACGTCCCAGACGTCAGTGGTCCCCTCCGCACACAGTCCGGCGAGTACCAGACCGGCGCCGGCCCGGATGTCAGAGGCCCACACCGGGGCACTGGAGAGTCGCTCGACGCCCCGGATGACCGCGTGGTGGCCGTCGGTGCGCGCGTCGGCGCCCAGCCTGATCATCTCCTCGACGAACCGGAACCTGGCCTCGAACACGTTCTCGGTGATCATCGACGTGCCCTCGGAGATGGCCGACAGGACGATCGCCATCGGCTGCAGGTCAGTGGCAAAACCTGGATAGGGCAGCGTCACGAAGTCCACCGAAGTGGGCCGATGGGGCATCACCACCCGGAAGCCGTCGAGTCCCGCGTGATCGACCTGGGCGCCGGCCAGCCGCAGCTTCTCCAGTACCAGGTCCAGATGGTGCGGGTCGACACCACGTACTGTCACGTCACCGCGAGTCACCGCGGCAGCGAAGGCCCAGGTAGCGCCCACGATGCGGTCGCCGATCACCCGGTGTTCGGTAGGTCGCAGCGCATCGATCCCCTCCACGGTCAGGGTGGACGTGCCTGCTCCGCAGATCTGGGCACCCATCTCCTGCAGCATCACGCAGAGATCCACGATCTCCGGCTCGCGCGCCGCGTTGTCGATGACCGTGGTGCCTTCCGCGAGCACCGCAGCCATCAGGATGTTTTCGGTAGCCCCCACACTCGGGAAGTCCAACCAGATCTGGGCCCCGTGCAGCCCCTCTGCCTCGGCGACCACGCAACCGTGTTCGATCTCGCTGCGCGCGCCCAACTTGCGAAGCCCGTTCTGGTGCATGTCCAGCGGCCGGGAGCCGATGGCGTCACCCCCCGGCAGCGCGACTCTGGCCCGCCGGCAGCGGCCCACCAGCGGCCCGAGCACGCACACCGAGGCGCGGAGCTTGCTCACCGATCCGTAATCGGCCTCGTACTTGAGCTCGGCCGGCGTAGTGATGCGAACACGTGAGCCAGTCGCGTCCACCGCTATGTGGTCGATCTCTACGTCACAGCCCAGCCCGCGCAGTACGTCGGCCATC
>JBOHHF010000544.1:0-43199 GCA_050700495.1 Pseudonocardiaceae bacterium | reverse complement strand
CGTGAGCGGCGCAACGACTCGATCATGGAAGAGCTCAACGGCCGCTTCGCCGACGCCGACACCGAGGCGTTCTCGCTGATCGCCCGATTCACCTCGACCATCCAGTTGGTCGGCGGCGCGTCGGTGGCGGTGATCCTGCTGCTCGGAGGCCTGCGGGTGCTCGACGGCACGCTGGCGCTGGGCGTGCTCGCCGCATTCGTGCTCTACCTGGGCCGGTTCTACGACCCGCTCGACGAGCTGGCCATGTTCGCCAACTCATATTCCTCGGCAGCCGCGGCGTTGGAGAAGATCTCCGGGGTACTCGATGAACGTTCAGCAGTCGGCGACCCGATTCAGCCGGTGGCGCTGCCCGTCCCAGTTCGCGGCGAGGTGGTCTTCGACCAGGTGCGCTTCTCCTACGGTGGCGGTCTGGAAGTGCTGCCGCAGCTGGACCTGATAGTGCCGGCCGGGCAGACCGTAGCTCTGGTCGGCGAGACCGGGGCGGGCAAGTCCACGGTGGCCAAGCTGCTGGCACGGTTCTACGACCCGGTGGCGGGCGCCGTCCGGCTCGACGGGGTCGACCTGCGCTCGGTGGCCGACGCCGATCTGCGCCGTGCGGTGGTGATGGTGACTCAGGAGTCGTTCCTGTTCTCCGGATCAGTGGCCGACAACATCGCACTGGGATCGCCGTGGGCATCTCGATCGGATCTGGTGGCAGCGGCCCGTGCGGTGGGCGCGGACGAATTCATCACCGCGCTGCCCGATGGGTATGACACCGACGTGCGCAAACGCGGCGCGCGACTGTCCGCCGGGCAGCGCCAGCTGGTGTCGTTCGCCCGCGCGCTGCTCGCCGACCCCGCGGTGCTGGTGCTCGATGAGGCCACCTCGTCACTGGACATTCCCTCTGAACGAGCCGTGCAGGCCGCGCTGGCCACCGTGCTCGCCGGCCGCACAGCATTGATCATCGCGCACCGGCTGTCCACCGTGCTGGTCGCCGACCGGGTGCTGGTACTAGCCAACGGCCAGGTCATCGAGGACGGTTCCCCGCAGCAATTGATCACCGCGTCAGGCCCCTTCGCCACCCTGCATGCGGCCTGGCACACCGCCCTCACCTAATTTTCCCGCACCCTTCTTCTGCGTTCTGGATGCAGACTGCGGTAGTTCGGCTCCCGTTTGATGCAGTCTGCATCCAGAACGCGGGAAATCAGCGGCGGGCGAGTGCGGCACGGACGGTGTCGACCATTCGGGACGGGTGGGCTAGCAGTGGAGCGGTGACAAATACGATTTCCCAGCCGGCTGCCTGCACCCGGATGAGCCGATCACGGTCGTGGTTGAGCGCCCACAATTCCCCGTTACGCCAGGACCCGTCGTACTCGACCGCCACCTGCTGCTCGGGAAAGGCGAGGTCAGCACGAGCAAGCCGACCCCTGGAATCCTCGATCCAGTATTGCGGCTCGGGGCACAGTCCGTCGAGCACGAGCCACACTCGTATCCGGGACTCCGGGGGCGACTCCGCCCGGGGATCCGCGAGCTCCTCGGCATGTCGGGCACCGACGATGCCGCGGTCGCGACGCTGAGACAACATCCGGCGCAACTCCGCGCGGTCCACCAGCCCAGCGCGTAAAACCGCGTCGAGATCCGCGACAGCATCGGGTAAGGAACGATCCAGTAGCAGATCCAGGCCCATCCGCAGCGGTGTCGCAAGCCTGATCCGATCCCAGGGCTGCGACTCATCGTCCCGTGGTTGCGTGCGACGGATGTCCAGTCCGGTGCGCCGGAAGACGCGGACAGCCTCCGGAACCACCAACTCAATGGGATCCTTGGCACGCGCTAGCGGGACGCCACGCAGCGTTGCCGCGGATCGGCCGCTGATCACCGCTTCCGGGTGCAGGACAAGCGCGGCTGCCTCGCAGCGCAGCCCGTGGGTGTCCGGGATTGCGGCGGGCGCGTAGACATCCTGGAACAGGCGGCGGACCGCGGGACCGCGTAACTGCGGCGCGGTCAGCGCGCCTTCCTGAACCGCCTCCGACCCTCGAAACGGGCCACCCAGATCGATCGCACGAATACTTCCCCCCATGCCCCGCAACCCTGCCGCACCATCACCAATCCGTCGAATCCCTATCCACAGCCTATCCACAACCCGTCCCCTATCCACATCCCCCAAATAAATTCTGGATGCAGACTGCGGTTTTCTGGCACTATTTTACAGCAGTCTGCATCCAGAATGCGGGGCGGGGTGGGGTGGGGTGGGTCAGAGTAGGGAGAGGAGTAGGGCGATCCAGGTGAGGAGGATTCCTGCGGCGGCGCCGTAGGCTATCCAGCGCCAGATCGGGGTTGCCCGGGCCAGCCACATCGACGGCGCCAACCCTGCCGCGACCAGCAGGTTCGCCAGCACCACCGGCCAGACTCCTACTGTGGCGAGCCCCTGGGAGAGGCTGAGCAGCGCAATCCCGACGATCACCGCAGTGACTGCGCTGACGGTGAGACCTGTCGCCCACGGCGTGGGTTCCCCGGGTGGCGCGCTAGTAGGCACGGCACACGGTCGCGAAGGCGATCGCAGCGGCGGTGGCGACGTTGAGCGAGTCCGCTCCGAGCGCCATCGGAATGCGCACCGACAGATCCGCCGCGGCCAAGGCCTCGGCGGACAGCCCCGCCCCCTCGGCTCCCAGTAACCAGGCCACCCGGGCAGTTCCCAGGCCCGACTCAGACAGCGGCACCGCATTAGCCGCCGGGGTCAGCGCCACGATCCGGAAACCGGCCGCCCGCAGTGCGTCGAGATCTCCGGTCCAGCAGCGAAGCCGAGCGAACGGAACTCGCAACACATGCCCCATGGACACCCGCACGCTGCGCCGGTACAGCGGGTCGGCGCAGCGCGGGCCGAGCAATATCGCGTCCACCCCGAGGGCCGCCGCGTTGCGGAACAACCCACCCAGGTTCTCATGGTCGTTGATACCCTCAAGCACCGCAAGATAGTGTGACCGCATGATCAGCTCCGCCACCGGCGGCACCGGCGCCCGGTCGGCAGTGGCCAGCACGCCTCGGTTGAGGTGGAAGCCGATTACCTGCGCCATCAGCTCGGCCGACCCCGTGTAGCAGGGCGCCGCGACGTCGACGGCAAGTTGGGCGATCTTGGAAGGCACACCGAACACGGCCCGCGGCGGGTACGGCGAGTCCAGTAGCCTGCGGACCACGACGACACCCTCGGCGATCACCAGGCCCCGGCCGCCGGGACGGTCTGGGCGACGGTCGGCAACAGTGAGGTCACGGAAATCGGCCAACCGTGGATCCTCCATGTCGTGCACTTCGACGATCTCGCCCACACTGTCAGTCTTGCAAAGTGCGTATGCGCAGCAGGCCAACCCCACCAGTTCGGCGGCTGGCCACGGCTCGCAGCGCTGTGTCACGGTGAGGGTGCGCCGGGTGGCGGGAGGACGGGTGAGAGCGTGATCGATTCGATCTACACCCAGCAGGACCTGCAGCGCTACCGGCAGAAGACCCAGCTCTGCCTGGACGCGTTGGCCCGGATGCTCGCCGCGCGCTGCTTCTCCACCGGCCCTGAGCAGATGGGGTTGGAGCTCGAGCTGAACCTCATCGACGACAACGTCGATCCTGCGATGGCTAACCAGACGGTGCTGGAGCAGATCGACGACCCGGCCTTCCAGACTGAACTCGGCCAGCACAACATCGAGATCAACGTCCAACCTCGGCCGCTGTCCGCCGACGAAGCGTTGAGTCTCGAGAGTGAGCTACGAACTGCGCTCAACACGGCCAACGTCGCGGCCAGCACCGCAGGTGTTGGCCTGGTGATGATCGGCATCCTGCCGACCCTGCGAGCGGACCACTTCGACCAGCGATGGATGTCCCCCAAGTCACGCTACGCCCTGCTCAACAAGCAGATCCTGGCCTCCCGGCGTGAGGCGCTCGAGCTCGACATGGAGGGCGTGGCGCTGGGGGAAAACCAACCGGAACGGTTGCGGTGCGCAACGGACTCGATCGTCCCGGAATCCGCATGCACTTCGGCGCAGCTGCACCTGCAGGTTGCACCGGACGACTTCGCGGCCCACTGGAACGCCGCTCAGGCCCTGGCCGGGGTACAGGTTGCACTGGCCGCGAACTCACCGTTCCTGCTGGGCAGGGCGCTGTGGCACGAGACCCGCATCCCGTTGTTCGAGCAGGCCACCGACACCCGGTCACCGGAGCTACGCAACCAGGGGGTCCGCCCGCGGGTGTGGTTCGGTGAGCGCTGGATCACCTCGATCTTCGACCTCTTCGAAGAGAACGTGCGCTACTTTTCGCCGTTGCTGCCGGAGATCGACGGCGAGGACCCGTTGGCGGTACTCACCGGGGGCAATGCACCCTCACTGTCGGAGCTGCGGCTGCATAACAGCACGGTCTGGCGATGGAACCGGCCGGTCTATGACGTCACGGACGGGGTGCCGCACCTGCGCATCGAGAACCGGGTACTGCCGGCCGGGCCGACGGTCATCGACGTGCTGGCCAACGCCGCATTCTTCTTCGGCGCGATGCGCGGGCTCACCGAGCTCGACCGGCCGGTGTGGAGCCAGATGTCCTTCCAGGCTGCCCAGGACAACCTGTACGCAGGGGCCCGGCTCGGTATGGACGCCCAGCTGTACTGGCCGGGCAACGGGTGGGTCCGGCCCGACGAGCTGGTGCTGCGCAAGCTCTTACCGCTGGCTCACGACGGGCTGCGCAGCTGCGGGATGTCCGACACCGCCCGGGAGCGCTATCTCACGGTGATCGAGCAGCGCTGCGTGACGCGTCGCACCGGCTCCAGCTGGCAGCGTGCGACCGTCCAGACGCTGACCACCCAGGGTGCCGACCGGCCGGCCGCACTGGCCGCCATGCTGCGCAGCTACCTCGAGCACATGCACTCCAACCAGCCGGTGCACGCCTGGCCGTCAGCCTGAGACCTGCTTGCCAGGGTCGAAGCATCGATCCTGAGACCTGCTTGCCAGGGTCGAAGCATCAGTCCTGACGCGTCAGGACCCGAATCCAGTTGCCTCGGTCGGCGGCAGATGCCCACACTCACTCGTGAAGACCATTCTGCGCCGGGCGACCCACGACGACTTACGCACCCTCGCCCTCGTCGATGGCCATGCCTTCGGCATGCACCACAGCGAGCAGGAGATAGCTGACTTCCGGCCGCTGTTCGAGCCGGACCGCTTTCTGCTGGCCTGCGACGCCGAGGACGGGCAGATTGTGGGCAAAACCGGCGACTTCCCGTTCACCATGACATTGCCCGGTGGTGGCCCACTCGCCGTCCCCGGGGTCACCTGGGTCTCGGTGGCCCCCACCCATCGGCGCCAGGGGGTGCTTCGCACGATGTTGGCAGCTCAGCACCGCGGGTTCGTCGAGGACGGCGTGGCAGTGTCGATCCTCACCGCGAGCGAGGGTGGCATCTACGGTCGCTTCGGCTACGGACCCGCGACCACCAGGCGGGTGGTGGAGATCGACCGGCGGCTGACCGCATTCCGTCCCGGGGCACCCGATCCCGGTGGGGTGCGCCAGGTCGAGGAGGACGAAGCCCGCAAGCACGCGCCGGACGTGCACCACCGGTGGTGCACGATCACCCCCGGCGCGCTATCGCGCAGCCCAGCCTGGTGGGACCACGAGTTCCTCGACCGGGAGAACGGCCGGCGGGGAGGATCGGCACTGTTCCATCTGGTGCACCGGGACGGTTGGGCCGCCTACCGGATCGACCACCACGAGCGGCGCTGCCGCGTGGTGGAATTGGTCACCGCCACCGATAAGGCGCACGTAGCGCTGTGGCGAGTGCTGCTTGGGTTGGATCTGATACACACCGTCACCACTCAGGCCTGCCCGCTGGACGACCCGTTGTCCTTTCTGCTTGCTAACCCACGGCGGGTGCGCACCGCCGACCTCGCCGACGGAGTGTGGGTCAGGCTTCTGGACGTGCCGGCAGCACTGTCAGCCCGTCGCTACGGCACGGAGGTGGACGTCACGATCGAGGTGCATGACGCCTTCCTGGACCGCGGCGGGCGGTTCCGACTGCGTGGCGGGCCGGACGGGGCCTGCTGCGATCCCACCGACCGGGTGCCCGACGCGCACGCCGAGATCGCCGCGCTCGGCTCGCTGTATCTCGGCGGGCATCGGGCAGCGACACTCGTCCGAGCCGGTTTTGTCCAGTTCAACGATCCGGCCGTGATGAAGCGGGTGGATACCGCGTTCACAGCGGACCGGTCGCCGCAGTTCGGCACTGAATTCTGATCGTGAGGGTTGAGGGGTCTGATCAGTAAGGGTCTGATCAGTGAAATTCTGATCGGTGGAACGTCGGGCCCGACCGAAGGTCTCCAGGCCGGGCCCGACGTGTTCCCAACTGACTTGCCAAGGCTCCCACCACGAAGCCGGCAGCACCTAAGTTAGGCTAACCTTGGCTTGCCGTCAATCCCCCGCCTCGAGGCCCGCCGTAGGGCGCAACCGCCAGGTCATCAGGCTTGTGACAAGCCCTGCTGCTCCTGGCCGAGGTCGGTCGACAAGGACGGAACTGCCGTGAACTCGACGACGACCACGCAAGGCAATGCGGGTGGGATGGTCCACGGTGCACGGCTTAGATACTACTTCCTCGTTACAAGTCATCCAGGGACTCGTGACCGGAGCCGCCAAACCAGCACGCCGGTATGCCACCCGAATCCGTTCGATCCGGCGGAGGTCGTCGTCGGCACTGCTGTAGTGCTGTGCCGGCGGCAGTGACATCTCCCGCAGATGCCTGTCGCTAGCTCACGACTTGCCGCGCTAGCGTGGACGTCGTGCCACCCGCCGTGCCTCCGCTGCCTCGCCGTCTCGCCGATCCCCGACCGGTGGTCGGCGTCGGCACCCTGGCGTGGTTCACCGCGGCGGTGGTGCTGCTGAGCGCCAGGGGCCCTTCAGTGTGGGCGGGAGCTTGCGTGACCGGCGGCGCGCTCGGCCTGCTGGGCTTCGCGATGATTCACGCGCAGCGAAGCGCCACCCGGCGCGGATCCCGCAGTGCCCAGCGGGATGTGCTCTGATGACCGGACGGACTTGTCGATCGCAGCCGAGTCGGCACGAGTGATCACCCGGAGTTCAGACCTTCACGATCGTCTGATCGAGGGCGTCCACCCGGGACGGAATATAATGGATTGCGACTTGTGATGAGTGCCGCGTTCCCTATTAACGGTGGCCGGTTTCCCGCCAAACCACTGTGAGTGCTGGTGCACGGTGCGTAGCGAGACACCGACTTCTTCTTGATCGAGGCTTCTGCAAGAAATCGCGTCGGCGGAGAAATTCGCCGTTAGGACCCGCTTCAGCGAAGAATCTCGGCCAGGACGCCCGCCTTCGGGTATCTCGCCAGAGCCAGCTCGGCGGCTACTGGCTGTGTGATCAGGCCAGCGCGGAGAGTTGATATATTTGGCTCCGCTGGTACACCGCGGTATGGTGACGACGTCCGCAGTTGAGGCCCTGAGATCAGTCGCAAGGCGCGAGTGGGAGGGCCAATAGATCTGGGATCGGTGGGTGGAGCGGTCCGGGCCGGAGGAATTGTGCAGCTATTACACCCGCCGTTGTTCACGCTGCTCTGGGAGGCATGTTCCATGCCTCTGGAGTCGGGTTCACGGCTGTTCAAGCCATGACCAACGGGATATCCAGTCATCGGCGGCGCGCTGCCGTGTCCATGTCGTCGTCGGTAACCAACAATGATCCAGTCGACCAGCTCGACCGGGTCGTCGACGCCTTTCATCAGGTCAACCGGGCGCTACCGAAGAAGGTGCTGGGTCATGAGGAGCTGATCGCGCTCGGTGGACTCCTCACTCAGGTCAGCGGTGCGCTGCTGACGCTCACAGATCTACTCAGCGCCCCCGCGCACCATTACGACCGCACCCGGCTGCTTCGGGTAGAGACCGACACTCCCCGGGCACATCGACCACCAGGTGCCACCGGTCTGCTGCGGGACTGCCGGGACGGCTACCTCGCCGCCTACACCTCCGCACGGGCGCTGCACGCCGACCTCAGGCGGTGTTCACGAGCCGGACCAAGCGCTGTCCGCTCGTGAGCAGAGCCGCCCGGACCGGGTCGGCGGCGTGCACCGTCCCGTCGGGGGTGACCCAGAACGGCACCACGTGCTCGGTGCCGCCGTGACGCACCCGTAGCTGCTCGTGCAGCCGCAGCGCCCCATCCGGGACGGCGAGACCGGCGGCGGCGCACACGGCGACCACCTCCACCAGCTCCGCCCACCGCACCGCTCGCCCGGTGCAGGCGTCGAGTAACTCGGGCGCCACCTGCTCAGAGGCCAGCGGCAGGTCCAGCAAGTCGGCCAGGGCATCGGGCTCGCCCCCGGACACCAGCTCCCCGGCCGGCAACACCGCGGCCAGCCACGGCGCGTCGAGCACCAACGCGCGGTCGGCGTCGACCACCGCTCCGGTCACCGCCCGAACCCGGACCGGGGGCTCCAGCGTCGCCGGATCAAAATCGGCGCCGGCCAGCGCGGCGTGTGCGGCGTGCACCGTGGCGGGGGGGATCGAGCGGGCCGGATCGGCCAGCCGGGCCAGCAGGTCAGCGGCGTCGGCGGACCCGGTGATGCTCAGCCCGGTGCGCACCCCGGCCGCGGCGAGCAACGCGTCGCCGGTGTCGCACACCGGCACCACGTCGTAGAGGCCCTCCAGAGCGGCAGCCCCGGCAAGCCGCCAATGCGGCGGCGAATGACCGCCGAGCCGGGCGTGGCGGGCCAGCCACCAGCCGGTGTAACCGCCGGGCTGGCGTAACGCGGCGAGACCTGCGGGATCGGCGGCGATCCGGCGCAGCGCGGCTGGCCAGCACCCGTCGTCGACCAGGTCCAGGTCCCGGACCGCGAGCAGCGGCACGGGCGGGTCACCACCGGTCTGAGCCCACCACTGCTCCTCGCCGTCCAGGTCGTGGTCCGGGCGCTGCGGATGGGGATCGTCGAGCACTGCGAAGGAGTCCAGCACTCCGACCGCGCGCAGCGCTACAGCCGGGTGTTCGCCAGCAATGACAGAGTCCAGCACACCCAGCGGCGCGTCCGGGGCGAGCAACTCCCGCAATGCCCCACCGGGCAGCACCAGCTCGTCGGCGCGCCGCGGCTGCCCGGTGTCATCAGGCAGCGCCAACGCACCCAGCCAGGACCGGGCACCGGCCGGCTCGGGCAGCCGGACGGCTAGCGACAGCGCCGCCTGGGCCAGTCCGGTGACGTCGACACCGTCCTCGGCATCATCGACGCTGCGTTCGATCGCGGGGCGCAGCGCATCCAGCAGTTCCGCGGGGCCCACTGGACGGGCTCCGAGCCGCTCCAGCAGCGGGTGCACGGCGTCCGGATGCACCAACCGCAGCTCTGCCGTCACCGCACCGGCAACGTCACCCAGCAGCACCCCACGCGGACCGGTGACGGTGCGACCGTCGGCCAGCGGGACCGGCAACGCACCGAGCTCGTCGCGGGCCGCCGGATCGGCGTCGAGCAGCGGGGCCAAAGCTGCATAGCAGCGTCGCCACCACGACGGCGGGCGGTCCAACCCGGCCAGCAGCTCCGCGATGGCCGCCGGACGCAACCGGGTCACCCCGAGCGCAGCGAGTGCGGCCGCGTGCCGGGGTGCGGCCAGGTCGGCGTCGAGCAGGTCGGGCGCGACGTCGGCGAGCACGTGGGCCAGCTCGCGCAACGGCATGTCGAGCACCAGGGCGTTGGCGGGAACCACCTGCCCACCGGACGCGTCGGGTAGCCACCTGGTGTGGCGCAGCGCAATGAGCACCGCGTCGCGCAACGTGGCGTCGATCTCCCCGGCCGGGAATCCGGGCGCCGGCACCAGCGCGGTGCGTTGATCGGGGGCCAACACAGCGGCCAGCTCCGGGTAAGCCTGCGCGGCGGTGTGCAACAACAGGTCGGCGGCCGGCCCAGGGTGGACGTGGCGCCGCGACGAGTCGACGGGCACCGTGCCGATCAGCCGCGCCGGCAGGGTGAGCCGCTCCGCGGTGGGAGTGGGCGCGTGCAGCACCTCGCCGGCCAGCGGTACCGGGACGCCGTCGGGGTCGACCGGCAGCGCCCAGCACAGGCTCCACTCCGGCCGCGCCTCAGCCCCGAGGCCGGCCAGCGCCGATGTGGGCAGCAACCCGGCTCGCCGCACCACCCGCCACCGGCGCGACCCGGCACCGTCGTGCACCAGCACCGGATCCTCACCTTCGCGGCGCAGGATCCGATCACCGATGTCGATGCGGTGTAACCACGGCAACGCCAGCAACAGGTCACCGGCCTCGTCCGCGAACGCTGTAAGCAGCACATCCGGATCGATCTCGGCGCGCAACGGCATCCGGACCTCGGTGTCGAACCCGGGTGGCGGGTCGCCTTCGGCGGGCCACACCAGCCGCAGCACGGGGGGTCGGCCACCTCGGCGCCGCAGCTCGGCGTGCAGCGTCGGGTCACCGGCCACCGCAGCGGCCGTACGCTGCGCGGAGAACGCCACCCCGCCGCAGCGGGAGATCACCCGTGGTTCGTCGGTGACCCCGAGGACCGCCGCGAAACCGACCCCGAACCGACCAACGCTGCCACCGGCACGCTTGGCCGAGGCGCGCAGCGCGGCCAGCGCGGCCACCCCTGCGGAGTCCAGCGGCGCCCCGGTGTTCGCGGCCCGCAGCTCGCCCTCCTCAACGGAAACCCGCAGGTGCCCCGGCACACCCGCACGCTGGGCGGCGTCGGCGGCGTTCTGCGCCAACTCGACGAGCAACCGATCTGCGTACCCGAGCAGCGCGAGATCGGACTCGGTGTTGGCATCCTCCCGGAATCGCGTCGGCGATCCCCGCCAGGCAGCCAGTACCCCGTCACGAAGCGCTGCAGTCCCGAACGGATCGGTGTTCAGGTCAGTATCTCCAGCTCGGCGTCGTCGTAGACCAACTCGGCCACCGGCACGCTGGGGCTGGTATCCACCTGCACTTCGGAATGCGCCCCGCAGCCGAACTCGGCGTGCACCACCTGCCCGTCGGCGGGAGCCAGATCGTTGCCGCAGACGCCGAGAGCCGCGCCGAGCGCTCCGCCGAGTGGCAGATAGAAGCCGCAGGTCACACATCGATCGGGGGCGCTGCGGGCCATCTCGGAGTCCGGACCGCGGTCACTGTCGCGCCATCGTTGCAGCAACGCGAGGCGAGCCTCACGACCCAACACCCGGGGTCGTCCCAGGCCGAGCTCTGGACTGAGCTGATCCACCAGCGGGTCATCGTCACCGAGATAGCCGGGCACCAGCCGTGGATCACCCGGGTCGGTCGGCAACAGATCCCCGACCCCGAGATCACCCGCCCGGACCCGCTGGGTCCACGGCACCCAGGCCGGCGCGACCAGCGCCTCCGGACCGGGCAACAACACCACCTCGCTGACCGTCACCGGAGCTGAAAGGCCTGCCGAAGCCACCGTGACCGCCCAGCGCCAGCCGCGATAGCCGGGAAGGTCGGCCTCGAACAGATGAGTGACCGCGCCACCGTCTTCGATCTGTGTCTCCACCTGCCGACCGACCGAGCTGTCGCCTGCTTCGACCTGCGCCGCCCGCCGAGCCAGCTCGACGGCCCCGGCGAGGTCCGGGTTCGGCGTGGTGGTCTCGAGAGTCACCCCCCGATTGTGCCGTATCGGCGGTATCCTCCGCCGACCCGGCCAGGATAGTCGTGCGACACTGTCGCGGTGGTGTCCGTTTCGTCCGCTGCCGAGCTGATGGCTGCTGTGCTGGCGACTGCTGTCCTGGCGGCGGCTGGGCTGGCTGGCTGCGCTGGGCAACGGTCGGCTGGGCAACAGCTGCGTGTACAGGTGCTGGCCACCCTGCCGCATGACACGACCATGTACACCCAGGGTCTGGAGATTCGAGACGGGGTGCTCTACGAGGGCAGTGGGCTGGTCGGGCAGTCCCGGGTCCGGGCCACCGCTTTGTCCAGCACTGCTTTGTCTAGCACCGCGTTGTCCAACACCGCGTTGTCCAACACCGCTGAGTTGCAGGAGACGACGCTGCCCGCCCCACTGTTCGGTGAGGGGCTCACCGTCGCCGGCGATCGATTGTGGCAGCTGACCTGGACCAGCGGTCTGGCGTTGGAACGCGATCCGGCGACGCTGGCCGAGCGCCGCCGGGTGACCTACCAGGGCGAGGGTTGGGGCCTGTGTTACGACGGGAACCGCCTGGTGATGAGCGATGGCAGCGACCGGCTCACCTTCCGGGACCCGGTCACCTTCACCCCTTCAGGTCAGGTGATGGTCCACCTCGACGGCGAGCCGGTGCGGAAGCTCAACGAACTGGAGTGCGTAGCCGGCGTCGTTTGGGCCAACGTCTACCAGACCGACCGCATCCTGCGCATCGACCCCAGCACCGGCACGGTGACCGGCGTGGTCGACGCGTCCGGTCTGCTCAGCCCGCCGCCACAGTCCGCCGCGGCCGTGCTCAACGGCATCGCGGCGATCCCGGGCACAGACGAGTTTCTCGTCACCGGCAAGAACTGGCCGTCGCTGTTCCGGGTTCGCTTCGTCCCGTCGTGATGGAGCCCGGGGTGCGGCACTCAGACGGTGCCGGTGGTGCAGGATGGAACCCGTGAAGCGGCCCGAATCCCCAGCCGGCGGCGCCGAGCACCCCGACTCCCGGGGGCGTCGCCGGGTAGGGCGTGGGCGCCGCTGGGTTCCCGATGACCACCGGGTGCCCGAAGAGCACCGTCCCCGCTCGACCGGAGCCCCACCGCCGCCGACCTGGGTACCGCACCAACCGTGGGACGGCCGGAACGCCAACCGCTGGCAACCCAGCGATCGGTATGTCGCGCCTCCCGTAAACGACACAGACGACTCGACGACGGTACCGCCACACCCCGCATCCGGTGGCCCCCCGTACCCGCGCAAGATCACCGTCACGCGAGTGGCCGCTTGGCGGAGCAGGCAGCTGGTCGGGGACGGCGTGCGACTGTTCCACCGGGCCACCACAGCCGACGGTGCGGGCCGGTCCGGGCTGTCCTCGCTGACCTACACGACGATGATGGACTATGCAGCCGCCGCAGCCATCGCCGTCGCCTTGGCCAACACGCTGTTCTTCGCGGCCGCCACCGCCCAGAGTCGTGCCAATGTGGCGCTTTACCTGCTGATCACGGTGGCACCGTTCGCGGTGGTCGCCCCGGTGATCGGCCCGCTGCTGGACCGGTTGCAGCACGGCCGGCGGGTGGCGATGTCGCTGTCGTTCGGCGGCCGCGCTCTGCTGCTGATCGTGATGGCCACCCACGTCAACGACTGGTTGCTGTACCCGGCCGCGCTGGGCTTCATGGTACTGACCAAGTCATTCGGGGTGCTCAAGGCGGCGGTGACCCCACGATTACTCCCGCCGCAGATCACCCTGGTGAAGGTCAATTCGCGGCTCACCGTGTTCGGGTTGGCCGCCGGCGGGGTAGCGGGTGCCCTGTCCGCCGGGGTGGCGGCGCTGACCGGTTCGGCAGGGGGCTTGTTGTTCACTGCGGTGGTCTGCCTGGCGGGGGCAGCCGTCTGCCTGCGCATCCCGTCCTGGGTAGAGGTGACCGAGGGTGAGGTCCCAGCCTCGCTGGCTACCGAGACCGTGGCAACCAAGACCGCTGGCATCGCGGCACCTGGCCGCCAGCCGATGGGGCGCCACGTGGCCGTCGCGCTGTGGGGCAACGCAACCGCGCGGGTGCTCACCGGGTTCCTCACGCTGTTCGTGGCGTTCGCAGTCAAGGCCCAGACCGAGGGCTCGCCAGGACGGCAGCTGCTGCTGCTCGGCGTCGTCGGGGTGGCCGCCGGGGCAGGCAGCTTCCTGGGCAACGCGGTCGGTGCCCAGATGCACTTCGGCCGGCCTGATCAAGCCATCCTCGGCTGCGTGGCGGCCGGGCTCACCATGGCGGTGCTCGCTGCGCTGGTGCCGGGGATCGCCGCCGCGGCGGTCACCGCCCTGGTGGCAGCAACCGGCAGCGCGATCGCCAAAGTCTGCCTGGATGCGGTGATCCAGCGGGGTGTGCCAGAGGCTTCCCGCGCCTCTGCGTTCGGCCGGTCGGAGACCGTGCTCCAAATGGCCTGGGTGTTGGGCGGCGCACTGGGTGTGCTGCTGCCGCCCGTCTACTGGATCGGGTTCACCTCGGTCTCGGCGCTGCTCGGCTTGGGGCTGGTGCAGACCATGCTGGCCCGGCGCGGATCGTCGCTGATCCCCGGGTTCGGTGCGGGCACCCCACTGCGCCAGCACCCTGCTACCCGCCGAGCCGGCCAGCAGAGCTGACACCTCCCGATCACGGATCCAGCTCGAGGGCAACGGCCCGCACCACCTCCGCGACCCGCTTGGTGTTGCGACGGTCGGGGTAGCGGCCGCGGCGCAGGTCCGGCTGTACCCGAGACTCCAGCAGTTTAATCATGTCTTCGATCAGACCGTGCAACTCCTCGGCCGGCCGGCGCCGGGCCTCGGCCACCGACGGCGGCGGCTCCAGTAACCGCACCGACAGGGCCTGCGGACCGCGGCGCCCATCGGCCAGCCCGAACTCGACCCGCTGACCGGCTTTGAGGTCGGTCACCCCGGTAGGGAGCGCGGTGGCCCGCACGTAGACGTCGGCACCGCCGTCCTGGGTGACGAAACCGAAGCCCTTGCCCGCGTCGTACCACTTGACCTTGCCGGTCGGCACTGACCTCACCGCTCTCTCGTGGAATATCGCCTGCCGGGAGTGCGCGACCAGCAAGGCGAACGCGCCCCAAGCGCACCCGGGACGCGTAGGTTCCACCTTACGACCTCCAGTCGCTTTTCGGGCGCTTCTTTCCAGCGACATGGCTGCTTGTCGCACTCTGGTGGGCGTAAGGCGCAAGCTGGGGGCTGTGGATAGGCATGGAGGGCTGTGGATAGCGGTTGGACAGCTGAGCGTGCCTGCGGGATGTTGCTCAGCATGGGGACACGCTGGGGGTGTGACGACCTGACTGGACCGTTTCGGGCTCGGCGGCCGTCGCCACGGGGTCCGCCACCTGGGGTCAGTTACGAGGACCGCAATTTCGGCGCATCTTCCGGGATGTCTACCTGCCGGCGGGGCTGCCGTTGACCCACGAAGTGCGGTGCCAGGGCGCGGCGCTGATCTTGCCCGCTGAAGCGGTGATCACAGGCAGGTCGGCTGCGACGCTGCGCGGCTTGCCGTTGGCGCGTACCGAGGACCCAGTCGAAGCCGTCGTCGGGCTGGAAACCCAGGTGTTCCGCCGGGCCGGTCTGGACCTACGGCGGTGCGAAGTCCGTGACGACGAAAGCGAAGCGTGGTCAGGAATCCGGCTGGCAACCCGCCGGCGGATGGGCTTCGACCTGCTCCTCGACCGATCCTTGCCCGACGCAGTGGCCGACCTGGATGCCGCGGTGCGGGTGGCGCTGGTCGGCCAACAGGAGATGCAGCTCTACCTGGTCGGGCGGCACGACCGCGGCATCGTCGCGGCCCGCCACGCGCTTGAACTGATTGATCCACGAGCCGAGTCGCGTCCCGAGTCGCAGATGCGGGTGCACCTTGTGCTGGGCGGGTTGTGTCCCGAGGTGCAGTACCGCATCTATCACTGCGGCCGCCTGATCGCCAGGGCAAATCTCGCCTTTCCCGAGCGCAGGCTCGCCGTTGAGTACGACGGGTGTGGCACGGTGCACCGCTGAGGTCGGGCAGGACCGCGACCGGCTGAATCGTCTGCATGCGGCGGGCTGGGATGTCGTCTTCATCACTGCGCAGCACCTTCGCGCGCCTCGCCACCTGGTGTACAGGTCCGCGCGGCGCTGGAGGCACGCCAAGCCGGGTGAGCACACAGCGATAAGCATCCATGTCGCTGCCCGAAGTGGACTCCGGACAGCGATAAGCATCCATGTCGCTGTCGGGGCGGTGAGGTTAGGCGTGTTTGGTGGTGGCGGGATCGGCCAGGCCCAGTAGGGCAACCGAGCGTTCGCGCATCTCGACTTTGCGGATCTTGCCGGTGACGGTCATCGGGAACTCGTCCACCACACGCGCACAGCTCCTCGCCGTAGCGCGCGTCGGGCACGCCGACCACCTGCGCGTCCAGGATGTCCGGGGGGCGGGCTGTGCCAGTAGCCGAGCATGACCGAAGTACCCGCGGGTGCAGAGCTCACCCGGGGTGCCGCGGCACGGTCAGGCCGGTGTCCGGATCGACGATCTTCAACTCGAGGTACGGGTGCACCCGACTGACCGTGGACACCCACCGGTCCAGCGTGTCGTCCGCGCGGGTCTGGGTGGACACCGGGGAGGTCTCGGTCATGCCGTAGCAGATGTCGACCCGGTCACCCTTTTCGATCCCGGCGGCCAGCAGTCCGTGCGCCATCGCGTCGACCTCGACGCGCAGCTGTGAATAGGTCCAACGGCGCCCGCTGCGGCAATCCACCAGGACTTCCCGGCCACCGTGCCGGGCAGCTGTGCGGTCGAAGTTGTCTCCGATGGTGTCGCCCAGCAGCGGGACCTCCGAAACCCCCGAAACATACGACGGAAGCACAGGCACCGCGGTCACGACGATCTTCCCCTCCGCACGTCGGGCCATCGCCCTTGAAGACCTCCCGGTTGGTGAAGTATGGCCGCTGAGCAGCTGGCGGCTCTGGTCACCACCGCGGACCGGCACGTAGACGAGATCCGCTACCAGGTCACCGGCCGTAAAGCCGGCGCTGTGGCCGGTCAGCAAGCCGACCCCGGTGCACCGCGGTCGAGCTCATGCAGACCAACAGGCGTACGCCCGCTGAGCGGTCGCCCGCGGTGTGCGCGGCGTGCAACCCGCTGGTGAAGTACCGCTGGGACAGACCATGCTCGCCCGCGTCGTGGGCAAGCCAACCCGCCAGCTGGGACAGCTGAGCCCATTCGGCAAGCAGCCGGTCGGCGACCGCTTGGTTAGCGAACCTGGCCCGCCGGAGCAGTGTGGCGACAGACGTCAGGTGGTGGTGGACCAAGCGCAAATTGTCCTCATGCCCGCCCTCGGCGCCGCGGAGGTCGCGCATCCCGGCGGTGGTGGCAGCGATGGCATCCACCATGGCGGAGGTGACGGTCATGGCGCGCCCACTGTCAACCAGCGCGGCGAAGGACCCGGCCCGAGTGCCCAGGTGGTCAGCATAGGTCCAAGCCGGTGCGGTGAGCGTGGCCCCGCTGACCGCGAGGAAGAAAAGGCGGTCCATCCTGATCGCGCCTCCGGTGTGACCGAGCCAGTCGTCCAGCACCTGCACGGTACCTGCCGGGGTCCAGGGTAGGTTCATTTCGGCGTCGGCAGGCACCCACAGCTCAGCTGGCTTGGCCCGGCCGGACCACAGCTCGTCGAGGCAGATCTCCCGGCCCAGCGTGTCGGAGATCAGGTGGGCTACCACGGTGGGCAGTGGATCCCGGGGCAGCCGGTCATAGTGCAGCCAGTCCGACACAGTGCTGCGAGCGACATAGCCCGGCCCGAGCAGGCCATTCAGCGCCTCGGCCAGCAAGCCGGGCGACCAGGCGAGCTCTCCCAGCAGCGCCCCCAACACCGCATTGCCCTGCTGGCCGACCCCCACGTCACCCCTCTGTTGACCGCACGAACACAAGTGGGCTTTGAGGGTAACCACCCGCCGGGCCGTCCGGGACCGTTTCCTCGCCGACTTCACGGCTGCCGGAGGGGAAGTCGACACGGCGGCGGTGATCTCGTGCTCCGACCATCACTCACCGGCCCATGCCGTCACCCGACCACTCTTTCGGAGGACCAATCCGACCCGCTCCACGCGGCGAGCTGATCAACTTCGGTTCCGCAGAAGCGCTGAGTAAGCGGCCGGGGGTGCTGGCTCATTCATCGTTGGCCATCCTCATTGCGGCGGCCAGCGGTGTCTTGTGGGTCACCCAGGCTGGGTCGCCGTCGCGGATCTGTTGGCGCAGTGCGTGCACGATGGTGGGGTCTGGTTCAGCGGGCATGGCCAGATGGGCGCGGTGGAAGTACCTCAGCAGCCCTGGCAGCTGTCCGGCCCGGACGCCGTTTTTCTCCTTCAACGACAATAGCGGCAGGAACCACGTTTCGAATGCCTGCTGCGCCGTGGTGCCCAGGCCGAGGTCGGCGTAGGAGGCGTGGAAGGCCGTGACCTGGTCGTAGGGCACGCGGCCGTACAGCGCGTACAACAGTCGCAGCTCGTCATACTCAGCGAAGTGCTGCCCGTAGGCGGCGATGTTGGCCGTGGCATTCGCGGTGATGGCCATGACGGCAATGTCCGCCTGGCGGGCTCGTGCTGTGGCCAGGGCTGCGGTGTGCAGGCCGGCTCTGGGATCCAGGACCAGACCCGGCAACCCCACGGGGCCCAGGTCAATGCCGTGGTCGCGGGTACGGGACAGGATCAGGCGAGCCGGTGTGTTGCCGGCGATGCCGCGCAGGTGCCGGGCTGGGTTCCGGCACGGGGTGTGAATGCGCCCGATGGGAAGGACCGGGGTCACTGGGTCGCGGTCGGCGACCAGCAGCCGGGTGGTGCGGGCGCGCGAGTCGGCGCAGCCACAGGCTTTGCAGGGATGGCCGTCCATGCCAGTCATGTGTCCGCAACGGGCGCAGACCCGCACCGTTTGGCGGCTGATCCGCAGCCCGCCGGAGTGCAGTCGACGCTGAATGATCCGGATGGCCAGCTCGGCGACCAGGCGGTCGGTGTCGGTGATGGCCCCGGCCTCGGGCAGGACGGGGTATTTCGCGGCGATCATCCTGATGTCGAGGTCTTCGCGGGACATCTGGCCGCATTCGGTGGTGTACTCACGGTGGCGCAGGTCACCGGTCAGGGTGGCGGTGTTCCATAGGTGCGGCGCTGGCGGGGCGCCCATGATCTGGTTGAGCGCGGCGGCGATGCGGATGCCGGTCGCCTTGCCGGGCAGTTCGGTGAGGGTGAACTCGCCGTTTTGCACGGGGGCGTTGAGGAACAGCATGCCCATGGCACTCCTACCTCGTCGGCGGTGCGGTTGCGCCAGCTGGAATGAACCGGCCGGCCGCCAGGTCGTAGCGCAGGACGCAGCCGTTGGGGGTCTTGGCCTTGCGGGCCTCGTCGATCACGTCGGTGATCACCCGCCGCTCCAGGAGGGAGCGCAACGCCAGGATTGTGGTGTGGTGGGTGATCGCGACGACGTGCCAGCCCGCCTGGATGTCGGCCCGCGCCAGCGCGAGAAACTGCCCCGCCCGTCGTGACACTCCCTCGGCCAGGGATTCCCCGCCTCCGGGCGGCACCCACAGGTGCTTGCGCTCCCGCCGGTCGGCCGCGCCGTCAGGGTAGGCGGCGAACAGCTCCTGTTTGGTCATGTAGGTCGCGTCCCCGTAGTGCTGCTCGTCCAGCAGCGCGGTCTGGCTGAGCTGGGTTTCGGGTAGGCCGTCGAACGCGATCGCGGCGGTGTCGACCGAGCGCCGGTAGGTCGAGGTGTACACGCGCAGCCCAGGCCCGGTCAGGTCGGACAGCGCCTCGGCCAACCAGAGCGACTGCCGGAATCCGGCCGGGGTCAAGCCGACCATGCTTCGGGAGATGATATGCGCGACCGCCCCAGGGTAGGGGCGACGATCGTGATAGAAGCCGCGGTATTTGTCGGCGTTCTCAATCGACTCGGCGTGCCGGACCACCGCCAGTACCATGGCTGGACACTACGGCCCGCGCACGGACCGAAGTGAGCGGTGAGGAGTGCGGACGTTGAGCGGATGGCAGTTCCTCAAGAACCGGACCGCCGCTGACGGGACGGTCTGGCGGTCTGCCGACGACCAGCTGTACATGCGCACCGGCGGCGTCTCGGTGCTGGCTGAGGCCCAGCACCAGCGCGATCTTGCGGAGGCGGGCTACCCGGTACCCGAGATCACCGAGGCCGGCGGGTCGGATGAGGACTGCTACTTCATCGAGCGCACCGCCGGGACCGCCAGCTTGCACGAGCTGGCCATCGCCGACACCAGACGGGTGGGGCGCGTCAGCGACGAGGTCCTCGCCCAGGCGGTCGGCATCTCGACCCGGCTGCTGCAAGCCCAGGCCCGCAGCCCGCTGGCCGCCTCCGCCACCGAGCCGGAGTGGTTCGAGCGCGCCGGATTCGCCACTGACGTGCGCAAGGAGAACCCCGACCTGGACACCCCCCCAGTGCACGACGCAATCGCCCGCGCGCTACGCCGCCTAGCCGATGTGCCGATGTGCCGCAGTCACCTGGACTACGGCCTGCCCAACGCTTATCCGCACGCGGTCATCGACTGGCAGCACTGCGGCCCGGCACCGCTGGGCTACGACGTGTGCCCGATGCTGGAGATCGCCGCGTTCAAGGGCGGCAACAGGGGCTACCAGTTCTCCCCGGCCCAGCGCGCGGAGTACCTTGCGGGCCTGGACGCCGCCAGTACCCGGCTGGCCGGGCACCCCCTCAGCGAGTTGTTGGGTGAGTTCCTCCTGGTGAAGTGCTTCTTCTTCCTGGCGCTGATGCGCCCGACCGACGGCACCGGGCCGGACAAGCACGTCAAGTGGCAGTACCGCCGGGCACTCTTCCAGACAGGGTTGGAACAGTATGAATCATCCGGGGTTATCGACACCGCTTCCTTCCCCACCCTGGCCGAGTTCACGCAATGGCTGGCGGCTGCCCGTCCGTGACCGTGACTACCTGCTGGACCGCCACGGGGTGATCTTCAAGGTCATCGGCGACGTCCACCCCGACGGCCACTACCTCGGCTACGTTAAATACCACCCCGACGACCGGGGCGACCGCAGGCTGTTCGGCAAGACCTACCGGCAGAACACCGTAGTGTCCAAGTCCTTCGGCATCCTGGCCGATCGGCCCGAGTGCTATGTCTACTCGCCGGTCCTGGGCTGCGTGATCACCGGGCTGCCCCGCCACGACGTGGCAGCGCACTACTCCTGCCGCCAAGTTCTGGCCGCGATCCACGACGACCCCGTGCGCGTGGACGGGACCCACGCCGGTGGCGACCTGCTGGCGATTATCACCCGGATCGTCGATTCGGGGGTGGCTGAAAAGTTCGGTGTCACGGGCTCGTTCTTGGCCGGCTGCTTCAACGCCCGTTCCGACATCGACCTCGTCTGCTACGGCCCCGACGGCTACGCCGCAGCCCAAGAACTGTTCGCCGACCCCGGTCTGATCCGCCCCTACGCCGGCGACGAGCTAACCCAGCTGTACTTGCGGCGCGCGAAATACATGGCCGGCGGTGGCTTCGACACCCTCATCAAGCAAGAGCAACGCAAACTCCAAGGCTTGGCGGCTCGCTCCGGCGCGCACATCAACTGCGAGCCTAATGAGAGCTACCGGGTCGGCCGAGGCAGACTCCGTCCTGGTAGCCGCCGGTGGGTGAGCACTCATAGAGCCCGGACGCCTGCACGGAGTCCTAGGCAGAGATCGTGCCCCTTGCCGGTGGTGTGGGAGATATGACAGCTGATGGGATGTCGTGCCCGCCGGATGCCGGTGCGAGCACTTGATCATTAGGCCGCTGGTTCTCTCACAGGCTGCCGAGCAGTGTCAGAGGTCGAGCACGAGTGGAGGGGGACGGGGTTGCTGTTCGTGGGTGATGACTGGTCTGAGCAGCGTCATGATGTGGAGCTGCAGGATGGGGCCGGTCGGCGGCGGGGTCGGGCCCGGCTGGATGAGGGGATCGCCGGGATCACCCGGCTGCATGAGCTGATCGCTGAGCAGCTCGATGAGGACGCCGGGCCGGAGCAGGTGCTGGTCGGGATCGAGACCGACCGGGGCCCGTGGGTGATGGCGCTGATCGCCGCCGGTTACCGGGTGTATGCGATCAACCCGCTGCAGGTGGCCCGCTATCGGGAACGACACAGCGTGTCGGGCGCCAAGAGCGACACCGCGGACGCGCACACGTTGGCCGACATGGTGCGCACCGATGCCCACCAGCTGCGCCCGGTGGCCGGTGACAGCGACCCGGGCGAGGCGGTGAAGGTGCTGGCCCGGGCGCACCAACGGCTGATCTGGGAGCGGACCCGGCACCTGCTGCGGCTGCGCTCGACGCTGCGGGAGTTCTTCCCCGCCGCTCTACTCGCCTTGGGCGACGACCTGGCCGGCGCCGATACGCTGGAGCTGCTGGCCATGGCCCCGGACCCGACCAGTGCGGCGAGGTTATCGATGAGGCAGATCAGTGCGGCACTGCAGCGGGCCCGGCGCCGCCACGTCGCCGACAAGGCCGCGGTGATCGCCGCCGCGCTGCGCACCGAGCAACTGGGCCAACCGGCGGTGATCACCGCGGCCTACGCCGCCACCGTGCGCGCCCAGACGGCGATCCTGACCACCCTGCAGGCACAGATCAAGATCCTGCAGGGGCAGGTCGAGGCGCATTTTGGCCAGCACCCGGACGCTGAGGTCTACCTGTCCCAGCCCGGCCTGGGACCCATTCTGGGCGCCCGGGTGCTCGGCGAGTTCGGTGACGACCCGCAGCGCTACGCCGGTGCCCGGGCCCGCAAGAACTACGCCGGCACCAGCCCGATCACCCGCCAATCCGGCAAGAAAAAGACCGTGCATGCCCGGTACGTGCACAACGACTGGCTCCTCGACGCGCTGGGCCGCCAGGCCCAATCAGCGTTGACCGCCTCACCCGGCGCCCGCGCCTATTACGACCAGCAACGCGACCGAGGTGTGGGCCACTCCGCTGCCCTGCGCCAGCTGGCCAACCGCCTAGTCGGCATCCTCCACGGCTGCCTCAAGACCCGCACCTGCTACGACGAGGACACCGCCTGGCCCGCAGCCGTCAACAAAGATCAACAAGTTGCGGCTTGACAACTGAAGCCCTGGGATGTCTCTGCGGGCCGACGACGACCGGTCCTTCTCCCGCGTCTATGCCAAGGAGATCGGCGAGATGGCGCTGCTGGCCACGATCACCGACCACGCCCAGGGCCTGGCCACCCCCGCCCTGTATCGCATCACCGCCCGCGTCGTGCTGCACTCCACTATTGACGAACCCGAGCAGTTCGCTCCCCGCATCACCTGCCTCCGCTCCTACCTCGGCGCCTACACTGGGGCCTTCCGCGCCGGGGACACCGTCTACCTGTCCGGCAAGCTCGTCTGGCTCCAAGATGGCGACCACGGCGAGTTCGGCATCGAGCTGACCCCCTGGAACGTCAGCAAGTCTTACCTGGCCAACCTCACCGGGTAGACCACGGTGTGTTCGGTGATCGCTGCTCGCGACTGACGCTTGGGTCAGGCAGCGCGGGTGGCGCGGAGTTGGTCTTGCAGGGACCGCACGGATGCCGGGCGGTGGGTGAGTGGCAGTGCGGCGAGGTCGGTTTCCAGCCGGCGCAGCTCCAGCGGCCAGCGGCGGGAGCGGACGGTGGGCAGCCGGCGCAGCGCGGTAAGTCCGGCGGGCACTGCCCGGTCCAGGTCACCGGCCGCGACATGCGCCCGTGCCAGCCACGCCGCGTGGTACACGGCACTGCGTGGAGTAGTGGAGGCATCGGTGGCCGTGCGGCCGAGAATTGCCTCCGCGCCATCAAGCAGGCAGTGGCTGTCCCGGGAAGTCGCTCCGGCCAGGGTGAGCGCGCCCTGAGCTAGGTCGGCTTCCAAAGCGCTCGGCCCGTACCAGGTCAAATAGGGTGGGCGGCCCTCCAGCGCACGTGGAGTGTCGAGCAGGGTACGGGCCTCGTCAGCGGCAGCGTGGAAGCCGCGGGTATTCCCGGCCGCCGCCTGAGCACTGGCGAACCGGTCGGCGGCCAATGCGCGCACCGCGGCGGGGGTGGACCGGGCCGCCTCGTGCGCTGCATTGGCCAGCTCGACCGCATCCCGAGCGGCCCGACCCAGGTCGATGCCATCGGCCAGCCGGCCTCGGTATACCGCAGTCGAGCTCATGCTGGCCAGCAGGTATACACCCACCGAGCGGTCGCCCGCGGTGTGCGCGGCGCGCAGCCCGCTGGTGAAGTACCGCTGGGACAGGCCGTAGCTGCCCGTGTCATGGGCAAGCCAGCCGGCCACCTGGGATAGCTGGGCCCATTCGGCGAGCAGCCGGTCGGCGACCGCTGCGCTGGTGAACCTGGCCTGCCGGAGCAGTCTGGCGATGTAGGTCAGGTGGTGGTGGACGTAGCGCAGGTTGTCCTCATACCCGCCCTCGGCGTTGCCGAGGGCGCGCATCCCGGCGTTGGTGACGGCGATGGCATCCACCATGGTCGAGGTGACGGTCATGGTGCGCCCGCCGCCCATCAGCGCGGCCAGGGAGCCGCCCCGGGTCGCGAGGTGATCTGCGTAGGCCCACGCCGGTGCGGTGAGCGTGGCACCGCTGACCGCGAGAAAGCAACGGCGGTCCAACCCCATCGCGCCTCCGGTGTGACCGAGCCAGTCATCCAGCACCTGCACGGTACCTGCCGGGGTCCACGGCTGGTTCATCCCGGCGTCGGCGGGCACCCACAGCTCGGCCGGCTTGGCCCGACCGGACCACAGCTCGTCGAGGCAAACCTCCCGGCCCAGGGTGTCGGAGATCAGGTGAGCCACCACCGTGGGCAGCGGGTCGCGGGGCAGCCGGTCGCGGTGCAACCAGTCCGACACGGTGCTGCGGGCCACAGAGCCGGGGCCGAGCAGGCCATTCACCGCCTCGGCCAGCAGGCTGGGCGACCAGGCAAGCTCGCCCAGCAACTCGCCCAACACCGCATTGCCCTGCTGGTCAACCCCCATACCGCTCCTCCTCGACCCACTAGCGTGCGCTGAGGATAACCAGTCACTGGGCCGTTCGGGGACCATTCCCACGCCGACTTCCCGGCCGCGACAGGGAGAATCGACGCGGCGGCGGTGATCTTGGGCTCCGGTCATCACTCACCGGCCCATGCCGTCACCCGACCACTTTTCCGGAGGACCAATCCGACCTGCTCCGCGCAGCGAGCTGATTCGCTATAGCCCGCATCCGGGATCGAGATTCAGCAAGAAGTAAGGAGTACACGCGTGTTCGGCCTACACAACGGCAAAACGGCTGGGACCCGGCAACCATGTTGTGGCAACGAGGTGCACTCGTGATCCGGGAGGACCGGCTACTGCTGGCCGAGCTGGGGCGGCTCAATACCGATGTGGTGCCGCTGGCTATGCGAATTATGGATGACACTGCCACCGCACAAGAGCATTACGCCTTCGCTGAGCGGCTTGCCGCAATGGCACAGCGGTTGCAGGTGCGGGCGGCCCACGTGAGCTTGGTCATTGACGGGGAGGTTGCGATCACTGCTCATCACAACGTGAACGGCAGTGCGGGCACGGCCTATCACCGGGATCTGTGAGCACCGTGTACGAGGTACGGCATCGGGTGCTGCGGGAACGATTGAACCAGATGGTCGCCACAGCCAAACGGGCACCACACGACGAGTGCGTGCGGCTGGCGTTGCTGTGCCTGGCGTTGCTTGAGCGACACACGGTGAATGACAAGGGTCGGTGCCAGTATTGTCGAACACCGCGCGAATGGTGGCGAAAGCGATCGTGCCAGTGCACGGTGCTACCGATCGTCAGCCTGTACCTGGAACAACCGCGAGAATTCCTGATGAGCAGGATCGAATGTGATACGTGATCTCATTCCGAACGCACAGCCCGGCCCGAGCCATTGACGGGGTAGACGGCGACCTCGGCGGCCTTCACGACGAACCACACCCCGGCACCGGTGTGCAGGCCCAGCTCCACCGCAGCGACCGGGGTGATGTCCGCCGCCAGCCCGGCCGTTCCGCGCACCCGGACGAGGGTGCCGTTCGGCTCCAGTGCTGCGACCTGGTCGGAGATCACATTGCGGGGGCTGCCCTTGGGCGGATCCATGTACACCGCCACCGCAGCGGGCGTGAACACGGCGACCGCCGCAGCGCCGAGCACCGTGGATTCGGTGGCACCGGTCAGCTCGGTGCCGTCCTCGGCACGCAACCCATCAGCCGTTGCCGTACCGGACACCAGGTTCAACCCGGCCAACCGCGCAGCGAACGCGCTGCGCGGGCGGGTGAGCACGTCACGTGTCGGGCCCTGCTCCACCACACGGCCACCGTCGAGCACTACCACCCGGTCCGCGAGCACCAGCGCGTCGATCACCTGATGGGTGACGATGACGGCGAGCCGGTCTTGCAGCACCGAGCGCAGCAGCGACCGCAAGGCGGGGGCGAACTCCACGTCCACCGCGGATAATGGCTCGTCCAGCAGCAGCAGGTCGGGGTCGGAGGCCAGCGCACGAGCCAGCGCGATGCGCTGGGCCTGCCCGCCGGACAGCCGGCGAGGGCGCCGTTGCGCGAACTCCACGGCGTCCACCTCGGTGAGGCGGCGCAGCGCCGCCTCACGAGCCGGCTGTTTGCGGATACCAGCGGCGCGCGGGCCGAAAGCGACGTTGTCCAGCACCGACAGGTGCGGGAACAGCAGCGGTTCCTGGGCCAGCAGCCCGACGCGCCTGCGGTGCGGCGCGAGCTGCACCCCGGTGGCCGTGTCGGTGAGCACCCGACCGTCGAGGACGATCCGTCCTGCGTCCGGGCGCAACAGACCCGCAACCGATGCGAGCAGGGTGGACTTACCCGATCCGTTGCGGCCCAGCACCGCGACCACCTCGCCGGGCCCCACCTGCACCGCCGCGTCCAGGTCGAAATCGCCGCGGCGCACCGTGACCTCAAGGTGTAACCCCGGACTCACTGCAGCCCCTCGGCAGAGCGCGGCCGGGCCACCGCGATCACCACGATCGCCACCACCACGAGCAGCAACGACAGGGCGATCGCCACGTCGGCGTCAACCTCGCGCTGCAGGTACACCTCCAGCGGCAGAGTCCTGGTCACCCCCTGCAAGCTGCCCGCGAAGGCGATGGTGGCCCCGAACTCGCCCAGGCAGCGGGCGAAGCTGAGCACCATGCCGGAACCGAGGCCGGGCAACACCAGCGGGACGGTGACCCGGCGGAACACCGTCCACGGTGACGCACCGAGGCTTGCGGCGATCACCTCGTAACGCTCCCCGCCGGTGCGCAGCGCCCCCTCCAGGCTTACCACCAGAAACGGCATCGCCACGAACGTCTGCGCCAGGATCACCGCCGCAGTGGTGAACGGCAAGCGCACGCCGAACGCCACGTCCAGGGCATACCCGGCGAACCCGCTACGTCCCAGCAGGTACAGCAGCGCCAGGCCACCGACCACCGGTGGCAGGACCAGCGGCAGCAGCACCACTGAGCGCAGTAACCGCAGACCAGGCACCGAGCCGCGGGCCAGCACCACCGCCAGCGGCCCACCGAGCACCACACACAGCAGCGTGGAAACCGCCGCCGTGCGCAGCGACAACTCCAACGCCGCGAGCGCCGATTCACTGGTGACCAGCTCGACGAACCGGGGCCAGGGCGCCCGCACCACCAGCCCGACCACCGGCAGCAGGATCAACCCGAGAGCCGCTACCGCAGGCACCCATAGCGCGCCGGGTAATCCCGTACGGACGGTGTGCGGATCCCTTGTCCGGGTCACGCTAGATCTGATTCAGGCGGGGTCTGCATCAAGAAGAAGGGCTGAAGCCGGCAGCGGTCAGCTCTCGCTGACCCTCCGGACCCAGAATGAACGCGACGAAGGCCGCCGCGAGCACAGCCTGCGGGGCGCCATTGATCGCGGCGATCGGGTAGACGTTGACCGCGTCTCTGGCCTCCGGGAAGTTGATCTGCTCGACCTTCCCCGCGGCGCTACGGGCATCGGTGACATAGACCAGCCCCGCGTCGGCCTCCTTGGCCTGCACCTTGGCGAGTACGGACCTCACGTCGGGCTCTTCGCTGGCCGGGCTCAGCGTGATGTTGGTGGCTTTCTCGATCTGCTCGGTGGCCGCGCCGCAGGGCACCTGCGGGGCACAGACGAGCTCGGTGACGTCCGGCTTGGCCAGATCAGCGAACGTACGGATGCCTTTCGGATTACCCGGGGGCACCACGATGGTGAGCACGTTGGTGGTGAACGGCTTCGATTCGCCGGCTACCTTCCCCGCGTCGGCCACCACCTTCATCTGCTTCTCGTTGGCCGAGGCGAACGCGTCGGCGGGGGCCCCGTTGACGATCTGGGTGGCCAGCTCTGACGAGGCACCGTAGCTGAACCGCAGGTCAGCGGTGGGATTAGCGGACTCGAACTCCGGTTCCAACTTGTTGAACACGTCCGTGAGGGAGGCTGCCGCCAGCACCGTCACCGTGACCCGCTCCTGGGCACCCGGCTCGGCGGTATCACCTGCTCCACAGCCCGCCAGCGCCAACCCAGCCGCCAGCCCCACCATCACCCATCGCTTCATGCTCGTCCTCCTGGGGTCTCGACCATGACCTCGGTCGACTTCACGACAGCCACTGCAAGTACCCCCGGCACGAGCCCCAGTTCGCGTACTGCCTCGCTACTCATCAGTGAGACCACCCGGTGTGGTCCGCACTGGATCTCCACCTGTGCCATCACCCGATCGATGATCACCTCAGTGACCAGCCCGACGAAACGGTTGCGTGCCGATCGATCCACCAGGGACGGATCGGGCGTGGCCTGCGCCTGCGCCTTGGCGAACGCCGCGAGCTCCGCGCCGTCCACGGCCTTACGACCACCGGCATCCCGGATGGGGGTGAGTTGCCCCGAATCGGCCCAGCGCCGAACGGTGTCATCGCTTACGCCGAACAGCTCAGCGATCTCTGATATCCGATAGTGCGGCACGCGGCAAAGGCTACCTCCGCGGCTGCGGAAAAAGAAATACGGACTCGCCGGTTCTCTGAAGTAGTGGCAGAGTCGCGCAGCGTGGACTTCTCCCCCAGCCCGCGGGCCGCGGACTATACGAAACGGATGCAGCAGTTCCTGCACGAGCGGGTGCTCCCAGCCGAACCGGTCTATGACAGCTGGCGGGCGTCACGCCGTGGCACCCCCGCCGAGCACCAGTTGCCGCCGGTGGTCGAGGAGCTCAAGGCCGATGCACGGTCCCGCGGCCTGTGGAACCTGTTCCTGCCCGCCGTGTCCGGGCTGTCGACCCTGGACTACGCGCCGGTCGCCGAGGTCTCCGGTTGGTCGCCCACGATCGCCCCCGAGGCGATCAACTGCCAGGCCCCGGACACCGGGAACATGGAGATACTGCACCTGTTCGGCACCGAGGAGCAGCGCACCCAGTGGCTCGGGCCGCTGCTGGCGGGCGAAATCCGCTCGGCATTCGCGATGACCGAGCCCGAGGT
This sequence comes from Pseudonocardiaceae bacterium, assembly GCA_050700495.1. Classification (GTDB taxonomy): domain Bacteria; phylum Actinomycetota; class Actinomycetes; order Mycobacteriales; family Pseudonocardiaceae. The sequence goes on along the minus strand of JBOHHF010000544.1, from coordinate 14,191 downwards.
GGCCAGCTCCGACGCCACCAACATCACCACCTCGATCCGCCGCGACGGCGGCGACTACCTCATCAATGGGCGCAAGTGGTGGATCTCCGGCACCGCCGACGAGCGCTGCGCGGTCCTCATCGTGATGGGTAAGACCAACCCCGACGCCGCCGCGCACCGGCAGCAGTCGATGATCCTGGTGCCCCACGACGCCGGCGGGATCGAGATCGTGCGGCACCTGCCGACCTTCGGGTACTCCGACCAGCACGGGCATTCCGAGATCGTCTTCACCGGCGTGCGGGTGCCGACGTCGAACCTGCTGGGCGCCGAAGGTGACGGATTCGCCATCGCCCAGGCTCGGCTGGGCCCCGGCCGCATCCACCACTGCATGCGGCTGATCGGGATGGCCGAACGGGCCATCTCGCTGACGGTGCAGCGCGCCCGGACCCGGTGCGCGTTCGGCGGCCCACTGTCTGACCAAGGGGTGGTCCGCGAGCAGATCGCGCTGTCCCGCCTCGAGGTGGAGCAGGCCCGGCTGTTGGTACTCAAGACCGCCTGGCTGATCGACCAACACGGCGGGGCCAAGGGCACCGCGACGGAGATCGCCGGGATCAAGGTGGTGGTCCCCCGGATGGCCTGCACGGTGATCGACCGGGCGATGCAGATCCACGGTGGCGCGGCGATGTCCGACGACTTCCCGCTCGCGTCCTTCTACGCCTGGGCCCGGGCGCTGCGCTTCGCCGACGGGCCCGACGAGGTGCACCTGCGCACCGTCGCCCGCCAAGAACTCACCCGCCACTAACCCCGCATGTCCGTCTCCATGCCCGGTGTGTATGTTTTTCGCGCTCAGAGCTCCCGCCATCAGTGACCTCCCGATCGCAGCAGGAGCGGAGTTATCTCATTAAATATTCCGCATCCGCGGCTAAATCTACTAAAGCCTGATAAAGGTGCGGGCTTTGTATTCAGCAATCGGTTACACCCGATAGGGGGCGCGCCTGGATACCGAGTTGAGCGCGTCACAGGTAATCTGTCGTAGATGAGCCCTGTGGTGCAAGACATCCGAGTGCGAAAGGTCCGATTCACCGGTGGCAAGCCGGTGTTGCGTCGGGCTTTTGCGCAGGCCCTAGGCTACGCTTCCACTCCGTTCCCTCAGAGTAACGACCAATGTCTGAGCGCGATCGGAGGCACCACGGTGGTGACCGTGCGCTACTTCGCAGCGGCACGTGCCGCTGCGGGGTTGCCCAGCGAGGACGTCGATGTGGGCGACAGCGCTACCGTGGCCGATGCGTTGGAGACGATCGCCAGCCGACATGGGCCGGCACTGCGCAAGGTTCTCGCCGCCTGCAGCTTCTTGCTTGATTCGGTCGCGGTGCGAGACCGCGCCACACCATTACGACCCGGTGCCGAACTGGACGTCCTGCCCCCGTTCGCCGGCGGCTGAACCGGCGTCGGCCTTCGCCAGCCTCAAGGACAGGCGGTCTCAGGGGCAGTTGACCCATTCCTCCGCACCGTCGGCGAACTCCTGCCGCTTCCAGATGGGCAGCTGTAGCTTGACCTCGTCGACCAGCGCTGCGCAGGCCACGAAAGCCTCCGCGCGATGGGCCGCAGACACCGAGCAGACCAGCGCAGAGTCGCCGATCGCCAGCGGTCCGATCCGGTGGCTGACAGCTAGCGCGTGCACATGCGGATGCGTCACGGCGATCTGGGCCGCCACCTGGGCGATCACGTCGCCAGCGCCGGGATGACTGGAGTATTCCAGCGCGCGGACCCCCCGACCACCGTCATGGTCGCGGACGACGCCGGAGAAGCTCACCACGGCGCCGGCGTCCGGACGAGCGACCAACCGGGCATGCGCCTCGACATCCAGGGGATCCTCGGTAACCACCGCGCGAAGCACCGTGCCCGAACGCGGGACGTCCGAAGACGCAGAGTCCGGAGATGTAGGGGCAACCTCTTGGAGGCTGGGTTCAGAGCTATGGGTGTGCCCAGACATAGCCGGCTGACCGGTTCCGCTACCAACGTGGTCTGCGCCGTGCAGTTGCTCAACAGCGTGATCAAGTATCCCGTCGAGGACCCTCAGGCCATCCCGGACTCCGCCGGTGGAGCCGGGCAGATTGACCACCAGCGTGCGTCCAGCCACCCCAGCCAGCCCACGGGAGAGCACCGCGGTCGGCACCTGGGGCAGTCCGGCAGAGCGGATCGCCTCGGCCAATCCAGGCAGGCTGCGGTCCAGCAGCGGCGCAGTGGCCTCCGGGGTGCGGTCGGTGGGACTGATTCCGGTGCCACCGGTGGTCAGCACAACATCGACCGCATCAGCCACGGCCACCGCGACGGCATCACGTACCGGCGAGCCGTCGGGTACCACCACGGGGTCCGGGGTCTGATAGCCACGCTCGGACAGCCAGCCGACGATGACTGGACCGGTGCGGTCCGGGTACACCCCAGCGGCCGCACGATTGGAAGCCACCACTACCACAGCGCGGCGGGTCGTCGTTGTCATCGGTCCTCCTGACGCGTCCACAGCCCGGTCTTGCCACCTTCCTTGCGTTCCACCCGCACTGCGTCGAGCACCGCGGCGGGATCGACTGCCTTGACCATGTCGTGCAGCGCCAGCCCGGCGACGGCGACCGCGGTGAGCGCCTCCATCTCGACACCCGTGCGATCGGTGGTCCGGACTGTGGCGATGATCCGAATCTCGGAGTCCGACATGTGTAGATCCACGGTCACCCCGGACAGCGAGATGGGATGGCACAACGGGATGAGGTCAGGCGTCCGCTTGGCCCCCATGATGCCCGCAATGCGGGCAGCGGCCAGGGCATCACCCTTGGGTAGCTGCTCGGCACGCAGCAGCCGCACCACCTCCTCGGTGGTGCGCAAGACACCGGAGGCAACCGCCTCCCGTGCGGAGGGCTGCTTGCCCGAGACATCGACCATCCGGGCCGCACCCCGATCATCGACGTGGGTCAGCCGTCGCTGCGAGTTCACCAGTCGATCCTACGGCCGGTTGCATCGGTCTATCGTGCGCCAGACGGCTCCGGTAGCTCGCGAGAACGACGAAGGGGGCCAACACGCGATGCGTGCCAGCCCCCTGTCGGCAATACGTTGACCAGGTCAGTGCGTGACCGGCAGGTCTGCCTCCACCGGCTTCGGCTTCGGCGCCTCATCGGGCTTCTCGTCCTTCTTGCGATCTTCCCGGCAGCTGGCGGACGAGATCACGATCTCCAGCAGCGCGTCATCGTCACCATCGGCCTTGGGAACCAGGTTCGGGTTGAGCGACTTGAGCGTGTTGGCCAAGTCCCCGAGGGTCGCAGGACCCGGCTGCGACGGATTGGCCGGAGCACCCGGAGCACCCGGATTGACCGGAGCACTCGGATTGGCCGGAGTACTTGATTCCGGCGAATTCCCGGACTTCACTTCATCCATCGTCGCCGGGACCTTCAGCTGCTTGGGCGCAACCTTCTTGAGAAGGTCGAGATCCTTCTGCTGGATCACGGTCCCGATGTCGTCGCCGGGCAGCAGCTTGACCACAAGAGCATCGACGGTGAGCTTGTCGCGGTCCCGGTGCTGCCGGTTGAACTCGATACTGAGGACCGGCGAGAGATCCAGCTCCTGGCCCTCGAATGGATCCGACGGCAGCGACGTGCCATTGCCGCTGTCCCCGCCGAGAATCGATGAATCACCCTTACCGTTTTCACAGGTCGCCTCGATGAGCTCGGCCTCGATCCCGAGGACATCCACATCGACAGCTACCGCCTTGGACCTGAAATCCTGAGCCTTGACCTTGAAGAGCGCGATATTGATGCCGTCGGAGTCGCCGTTGGAGTTACCCGGAACCTCCAGGAGTGCCTCACGCTCATCAGGTGGAGCCTCGACGTACGGAGTCGGGTCGATATCAATAAGACCATCCGCGGCGATCCCGAACGCCGAGGCGGTGATATCTTCTCCAGCGTTACCGGACACGGTCCCCAGCAGCAGGGCCACCACGGCGGTGGCAGCACCGACGCTGGCAGCACTGGCGCCGGCGAGCTTCCTACTGTTCACGTGCTGTCCTTTCGTTCGTTCAGCTCTCGTCGATGAGCACGAGCGTTCCCAGCGGAACCTCGGTCAACATATTCAGCGCGTCCGGCGGCACCCGGATACAGCCATCACTGGAGCGGGTACCGAAGACGTCGGCCGTGGGCCAAGTGTGGATCGCGACGGTTCCCGGGCCGCCACCAAAGCTGTCCAGCGTCGGGCTGTGGGTGCCCAGCGGCAGGATCACCGGGGAGTAGTTCTGCTTAGGGTCGACGAACGACCCGAGTAGGAAGGTCCGCCCCACCGGTGTGGGAGCCGATTTCTTGCCGATCCCCACGGGCCACTCACCCAGGCGGCGGTCCCCCCTGAACAGCTCCATAGTGAGGGAACGAAGGTGTACCCGGATGAGATACGGGGTCACCGCCCGATCGAGTGCATCATCGGTTACCCAGCCGGTCGAGTTATTGGGCCGCGAGGGCAGCATCACCTGCACCCAGCCTGGTTGCCGGCCGATCACCGGCAACCAGGTATCGCCGAGCTGCTGCGATCCGATCCTGGCGATCGGAGCGCCGCCCGGAGCGGCGTACACCACGACCTCCCGCCGGGGGTGGACCACTGCGCCATCGGTGGGGCCCGCAGGCCCGGAGTCCAGCGGTGCCTCCTCGATGACGGTGTAGGTGGTGCTCAGCGGTAGCGCCACGAGATCCGATGGGACCGCCGCCGGCGGGATCGCGATGGTCGCGGGTGCCGGGGGCGGTGGCGCAGCCTCGCCGGCCCCGCCACCCCCGAGGGGAACCACGAAGGCCACCGCCAGGATCGCCAGCACCACCAGGAGAACCCCGGCGAGCGCGCAGACAATCAGGTAGGAGCGATCGCGCAGGCGTGGAGATCCGGGACGCTGAGCCATGGCCTCTTCTGGAGTCGGACGAGCAGACCTTGCGGGAAACTCGCCCTCCCCGGTCGGGCGACCGCGCTGGCCCAACGACGCTGGACAAAACGACGCTGGGGCCGCACGGTGACGGCACCCTAACGGATGGCAACCACGCCCCTACTCAGGGGTGTCGCTCCGGTTGATTTCGGTGTGCGGATGCTCGTAGGGGAGCTGGTCAGCGGTCAGCGGGAAGGTCACCTCACCGAAGGGGGACAGCGCGCCCTGGATCGGCGCGGCAAGTTCGCTGACCGGGTGGTCCTCTTCCGACCAGCTCGGCCAGGTGGGGTCGATCCGGTCGGTGCGCTTGGCCACAGCTTCTCCTCGCTCGGTGGGACTCCATTGTGCCCAGCTCCATTGTGACTAGTGGCGCCGAGCGACATTCCCTGGGCTCTCGCTACCGTGGAAGGGATGTCCAGCACTGCACTGGCCGATTGGCTGCGCTCCCGCGACGACGGCACGCTGGCCGCGTTACTGCGGGCCCGTCCAGACCTTGCCGTGCCCGCTCCGGCCGACTCAACAGTGCTGGCGACCCGAGCCGGGATCCAGGCATCCGTCGCCCGAGCCTGCGCGGACTTGGACCGATTCACGCTGGCTGTGCTGTCGGCGCTGGTGGTGGCCGGTGCCGACACCGGACCGGTGAGCCGCCATGAGGTCGCCGCGTTGCTCGGTCGAAACATCACCGCCGGCCGGACCCGGCAGGCACTGGACGCATTGCGTTGCCGGGTGCTGGTCTGGGGTGACGATGCTGCGCTGGCGGTGGTCCCAGCGGTGCGCCAGGTCATCGGCCCGCATCCGGGCGGGTTAGGCCGTCGGACCACGGATCTCGTCGGCGTCGATATCGGCGCTGCGCTCGACCAGCTCGCCGACGACGAAGTGGGCGTGCTGCGGGCACTTGCCGCCGGATCACCGGTGGGCGCGACCCGGGACGCCGCCGAGGCGCTCCCGTTGAACCGGGCCCGCACACCGGTGCAACGCCTGCTGGCCCGCGGGTTGCTGCACCGGATCGACTCCAGCACCGTAGAGCTGCCCGCACAGGTTGGTCTGGCACTGCGCGGCGACCAGCCGCTAGGGCCTCTGGAGCTGAACGAGCCGGCGTTGCACACGCGGCGGCGCGCTCCGTCCATGGTGGACTCGACGGCCGCCGGTGCGGTGCTCGATCTGCTGCGGCACACCGAGAAGCTACTCGCTGAATGGTCGCGGGAACCGCCCGCGGTGTTGCGCTCCGGTGGTCTGGGTGTTCGAGACGTGCGGCGAACCGCGCGACAGCTGGACGTCGAGGAGTCTGCGGTGGCGCTGCTCGCCGAGGTCACCGTCGCCGCCGGCCTGGTCATCGGGTCCGACGAGGGGACCGACGGGAGACTGTGGCTACCCACTGTCGCCTTCGATTCGTGGCTGGCTGCCCGACCCGAAAGGCGCTGGGCGATGCTGGCCGACGCGTGGCTGGCGTTACCCCGGTTGCCGGGATTGGCCGGAACTCGCGACGACAAGGACCGGCCGCTGGCTCCGCTGTCTGAGGAGTTGCGCCAACCACGCGCTCCCGAGCAGCGCCGCCGGATCCTCGACGTGCTCGCTGATCTGCCGGCCGGTAACGGGATTCAACGGTCCGACGAGCTTGCCGCAGTGCTCGCCTGGCGGGCCCCGCGCCGGGGTGGCCGGCACCGCGACGAGATCGTCGACTGGACCGTCCGGGAGGCCACCGAACTGGGCGTACTCGCGCTGGGTGCGTTATCATCGGCCGGCCGGGCGCTGCTGCAGGACAGTGCGAGCGCGGCGGCGGCCGTTCTCGAGGCCGCCTTGCCCGAGCCGGTGGACCACGTGTTGGTCCAAGCCGACCGGACCGTGGTGGCGCCGGGACCGTTGGAATCCGAACTGGCTAGGGAGATCGGCCTGGTGGCCGACGTGGAGTCAGCCGGCGGCGCCACCGTCTACCGGATCACCGAGGACACCGTACGCCGAGCTTTGGATGCCGGTCGCAGCGCCGCCGACCTGCACGAGCTGTTCCGGATCCGGTCCCGGACCCCGGTGCCGCAATCGCTGAGCTACCTCCTCGACGATGTGGCCCGACGGCACGGGCGGCTACGCGGTGGTACCGCGTCCGCATTCCTGCGCTGCGACGACACCGCGCTGCTGGCTGAACTACTGGCACATCCGGTCGCCGCCCACTGCGGGCTGCGTAGGATTGCTCCCACCGTGCTGGTCAGCCCGTTGGCATTGGGTCCGCTGCTCGACGAGGTGCGCCGCGCCGGCTTCACCCCGGTCGCCGAGGGGGCCGACGGTCAGGTGGTCGAACTGCGCGCGATCGATCGTCGGGCCAGGGTCCGACCCGTGGCGACTCGCCGTGCCGCCGTGCCCACAGCTCCCTCTGTAGAGCAGCTCACCGCGCTGATCCAAGGCGTACGGGCCGGAGACGCCGCGGCCAGCACTCCGCGCGGGCCCGCGGTGGTCACCGATGGGGCATCCACCGGTGACACGCTGCAGCTCCTGCAAGGTGCCGCCCACACCGGCAACAACGTATGGATCGGCTATGTGGACTCCCATGGCGTGGCCAGCAGGCGGATCGTGCGGCCGGTGAGCGTCGGCGGTGGCATATTAGAGGGATTCGACCGGTCGCGGGGTGAACTACGACGCTTCCCACTGCACCGGATCACCTCGGCGGCGGTCACCCATGATTCGTAAGTGTCCGTGCACGATGCTCAGTCGTCGACCGCTGTGACGAGCCGGACCAAGGCAAGCCCGAGGCCGGCTGCTGGCAGGTCACGGTGACCGCCGAGGAACAACGGATGGAGCTGGTCAGTTCGTAGGAGTGGTCTGCCCGGAGCGCGTTTGACGATGAGCCACGGCGAGCCCGGTGGGTGCGGTCGAACATCCGTTCTACAGTCTGCACTGTGCGGCAGCCGTCATTGTTCTCCGCCGACGCCAACGTGCCCAGCCCGGACGATCTGGCTGGGCTGCTCTGCGCGCCGGGTCAGGTACACAGTTTCGGGCGACGAACTGCCGCCCGGGTGTCGAGCGTGGTCGCCGAGCAGTGGCGAGCCGTCGAGATCGTGCGGGCCTGCACAGAGCGCGCGCTGCCCGCTGAGTGGGGCCGAACCGGGGACCGCCACTGGGTGCGTACCGCGTTCGTGGCCGGCCTGTTACCCCTGGCCAGCGAGTGGACCCGCGGGGCAGTCAAGGCGGTGCCAACCGGCTGGCAGCTCGACGGTGCAGCGCTGCTGTTCTGGGCGCTGGCCGCAGGAGTGCCAGCTCGCCGCGGTTACCTGTTGGGTTTGGATCCGCACGCGCCGGACACCCACGGCCCGCTGGCCGTTGCACTGGCAACGGTCGGTCTGCGGCCCACGATGCTCGGCCCCCGATCGGGTGGTCCGGCCCTATGGATCTCGGGACGGCGAAAGATCGCTCGGCTCGCCGAGCTGGTCGGCGACCTCCCGCCCGCCACTCCCACCGAGTTATGGCCGACCTGAGCGCAGCCATGTGGAACCTATTGGTGGTTTCAGCTCATGAGCGCGCGGCGCTCTGCAGCTGGGCACGTAGTTCGGGGGTCAGCAGTTTGCCTGCCCGGTCGACGAGCAATGTCATCTCATAGCCGATCAGGCCGATGTCACAGCTCGGCGAGGCTAGTACGGCCAGGCTGGATCCGTCGCTGATGACCATGGCCAAGACGATGCCGCGCTCCATCTCCACGACGGTCTGCACCACTGCGCCCGCCTCGAAACACCGCGCTGCACCTTGGGTGAGGCTCACCAGACCCGAGGTAACCGCGGCAAGCTGATCGGCGCGATCCCGGGGCAACCCCGATGACGCGACGAGGAGCAGTCCGTCGGAAGAGACGACGACAGCGTGCGCCACACCGGGCACCCGCTCTACGAAGCTGTCCACCAGCCAGCCGAACTGACCCGGCTGGACCGGATGCTGCGGCGCTGCTGTCGTCACTACTGATCCTCCTTGAAATATCCTTGCAGGGTGTCGGTAACGGTGTAGGGCTCGTCAGGGCCGATGCGGGCATGACGCCCGACACGCAGCCCGTGCTGGTATCTGCTCAGCCGGCCGCGCACATCCTCCGGGGTGCGGACCGGACCAGCAGGTGGGGGAGCCGGGACGGACCGGCCGGTGTTGTCAGCACCGGACACGAGATGCGCCAGCGGCTGCCGCTTGGGCAGCCCGGCAGGGGTGGTGCCGTGGTCGACCGGGGTGCGCAACGCTTGTGCTGCCTGCCACTCCTCGTCCAGCGGAGATCGCCACTCGTGCGCGTTGGTGCGGCTGGGGAGCCCATTGGACAGTGCCGGCATCTCGGTGGTGTCTGTGGTGTCTCTGGGAGCCAGGCTGCTCGCCGTCGTCGACTGCTGCTCGCGGAACCAGGCAGAGACCATCTCGAAGATCTCTTCGCGGACCTCGTGCTGCTGCCCGGCTACCGCGGCACTGTCCGGCAGCAGCGGACTCACAAGCGGATCAGTGGCCGCCGTGATGAGGGAATCAGACGCAGGAGAACCAGATACCACCGAGCCCGTACTCCACTCATCGGTCAGCGACTCGCGGTCAGGCGGGGATCGATCGTCGCCGAAGAGCTCCAGCCATTCCTGCTCGGCAGTGCGCGGACTGCTGCACTGCGACGTCACGATTCCGATCGAGGCCGGGCTGAACAGGTCCGCCGCGGTGGCCTCGTCGATCACCGACACCTGCAGCGGCAACTGCCCGTCCGTTCCGCTCCACTCGGTGGTGACCGGCGCCTCGAGGGGCCCCTCGTTCCACGATCGGGAGCCGTTCGACGCTGAGTCGTTCGACGCTGGACAGCCGATCGACACCAGCGACGAGGGCAACGATACCGCCGCAGTGATCCCGATCTGGCCCAGGCGCTGGCGCAGCCGCACTGTGATGCCGTGCTGCGCGGCCAGCCTGCTCACCACGAAAAGACCCATCTGACGGGAGACCGACGCATCGACCGCCGGTGGCGAAGCGAGCCGCGCGTTGATCGTCTGCAGTTCGTCCGACGGCAAGCCTGGCCCCGAGTCGATGATCTCCACCAGCAGGCCTTCGTCAGTGGTGAGAGTGCCGCTCATAGTCACAGTGGTCTCCTGGGGCGCGACATCCCTGACCCCCACACTGATGGCTCCTACTCTGATGGCCCCTACTGTGATGGCCCCTACTGTGATGGCATTGTCCAGCAATTCGGCGATCAGATGCACCAGGTCGTTGACGACCTGGCCGGCCACCGTAGCTGCCGGGGGTTGGCGCATGGTCACGCACTGGTGCTGCTCGACCTCTGAGACCGCGCGACGGAATACATCGAGCACCGCCACCCGCGCTGCGCCGCCATGAGGTAGCTTCCCGCCGGCGAGCACCAGCAGGTTGTCGCTGTGGCGGCGCATCCGGGTAGCAAGGTGATCGAGCTGGCCCAAGCTGCTCAACAGCTCGGGGTCGTGCTCGCTACTGCGCAACTCGTCGATCAACCGTCGCTGGCGCTCAACGAGGTCCTGGTTGCGTCCGGACAAGTTGAGGAAGGTGTCGTTGAGGCTGCTGCGCGCGACGGCCTGCTCGGCGGCCAGCCGGACGGCCTGAACGTGCACGGTGTCGACCGCTCTGGCGACCTGACCGACCTCCTCCCTGGAGTGCACCGGCACCGGGTCGACAGTCGTCTGACCGGCCGTACCGTCGGTGCTCTGCAACTGCTCGACCGCTTCGGGAAGTTTGCGATCGGCGACGTCGAACGCGGCGGTGCGCAACGTGCGTAGCGGTTGCACGAGCGAGCGCACCACGACAACCAGCAGTGCAACAGCGAGCACCAGCAGCGCGGCGACCACGGCGCCGTTGGCCAGCGCCTGGTCCCACGCCCGGTCGCTGCGCGCTGCGGTGGCCGTCCGCAACTCGTTGAGTTGGGTGATCTCCCCTTGGCGGATCGCTTCAACGGTACCGGCGACGGCGGAGTTCCAGTCGCCAGGAACCGTCGCGAGTGGCGCTGCCCGCGCCGCCCGTTCCAGGGCGACGTCCAGCAGCCGCTTGCGATCGACCACCGCCCTGGTATCGAAGACTTGCGGGGTAGATACGGCTTCGACGCCGCTGCCGAATTCGTCGGCAGCGGCGTCGAATCGGGCATCGGCGGTGCGCAGCACGGCCTGCTGGTCCGCAGGCAGTACACCGGACAAGATCGCAGCCAGTAACACTGCGTGTTGCCGGGAGGCTTGCTCCTTGGCGACGGCGAGTGCCTGGAGGCCGTCGGCTAGCCGCGTCAGCGGGTCGCGGGCGCCATCCAGCACCCTGCGATCGAGGTCCAGCAGAGCCGCGATGAGATCGGAATAGGCGATGACCGCGTTGCGCGCAATGGCGTTGCGTTCAAGAGTGTTCTGCCGCACTTCGGGAAGCCCGGACAGCCGGTCGAGGGCGGCCCGGTAGGCCGTGGCCGGGCCGGATGCGTCGGCGCGGAAGTCCGCGGTGCGCACTATGGTGACGGCAGCGTCCACCCGCTCGGTCTGGCCCTGCAGCGCGGTACGGTCCGCCGGACGACCCGTGGCGAGCACCGCGGCCACCAGGACGCGTTCCCCCTGCAGATCGTGTACGGCGAGGGCGACCTGCTGGGTGAATCCGACCTGGCGCGCTACCGCGTCGAGATCGTAGGCCTCGCGCACCAGGTCGGTGACCCGCCATACACCCAGCACCCCGGCGAGCGCCAGAGGCACCAGCAGCACCGCAGTGAGCTTGGTGCGCAGCCGCCACTCCCGCAGCCGCCACCGGCTGCCCCGGGTTGGCGTAGTCATCCTGTCACCTAGCGTAACGTCGACAGAGCGGGAGCGGTCGGAGGGGGATCTTGCCCTGCCTTCATGGGCGGCCACGCTGCGCACTCTCCCAACTCGACCCAACTTGATGTCGCCCCCAGCTCGCGACCTGTACATCACTCAACGTGTCGATTCGAACCGTTCGCCGCTGCACCGCACTGGGTTTCAGGTGTGTGCAACTACCGACCTACGCATGGCGTGCTCGACCAGTGCGATGAGGGTGTTCTTGGTCGACTCACGCTCGCGGGCGTCGCACGGGATGATGGGTATTGCGGAATTGATGGCCAACGCTTCCCGGACGTCCTCGATGCTGTGGCTGAGCACACCATCGAAACAATTCACCCCGACCAGGTAAGGCAGGCCGCGGTCCTCGAAGAAGTCCACCGCCGCAAAGCAATCAGCCAGCCGACGGGTGTCGACCAGCACGACCGCACCGATCGCGCCACGCACGAGGTCGTCCCACATGAACCAGAAGCGGTGCTGTCCCGGGGTACCGAACAGGTAGAGGATCAACTCTGCGTCGAGGGACACGCGGCCGAAGTCCATCGCCACTGTGGTGGTCGACTTGTCCGGGGTGGCGGCGAGATCGTCCACCGCGGTGCTCGCATCAGTGAGCACGGCCTCGGTGGTCAGCGGCGCGATCTCGGACACCGAGCCGACGAGGGTCGTCTTGCCGACGCCGAAGCCACCGGCCACGACGATCTTCGCGGAGATCGCGCTGGGCCCACTCGCGGATTCCCGTACGGCGGGCTGACCGGGCTGGGCCAGACCAGGCTGGGCGGGATCAGGCTGAGCCGAACCGGGCTGGGCCGCGCTGGGCTGGACCGATGGGGCCCACTGAGCCGATGGGATCGACTGAGGGTTGGCTCGATTAGAGTCGACGAAGTCCACTCAATACCCTTTCCATCAAGGCCACCTCCGGCATGTCGCCAGAGGCATTCGCTGTGCGGTGCACCACGACCAAGCCGATGTCCGCCATGTCGCCCAGCAGGACCCGGGCCACAGCCAGCGGCAGGGATAGTAGAGCGGCGACCTCGGCCACCGATCGGGGGTCACGGCACAACTCGGCCACGGCACGGTGTTCCACGCTAGTCAGCGACGCCATGTCACGGCCGTGCTCGCTGGTGGACACTAGCGTCTCGACCGCGAGGTCGAATACCGGCGAGGTGCGACCCCCGGTCCAGGTGTAGGGCCGTACCGCGGACGCCGAGCTCTCCGGCTCGTCCCACTCGTCGAAACCAGCAGGTCTTCGCTTTCCGACCGGCGGCGACACCGCGACCGGCTCCTGCCCGGTCGTCGACTCCTTCGACCGCTTACGGCGCCCACCCAGCCGCCAGGGACCGCGGCTGAGGTTGTTCATCACATCGGCAAACGACTGCTCGTCGCCGTCACCGCCCGTTGGTGTGCTCACTACGGCCTCACCGCCGGAGTCATCGACCCAGCGCACCGTGCAGTTCGGCGCGCGTGCGAGGGGTGAGCTGCTGGCCAACCCGGTCGACCAGCAGCGTCATCTCATACCCGACCAATCCGATATCGCAGCCCGGGGCGGCCAGCACCGCGAGGCTGGCACCATCACTGATCGACATGAGCAGCACGATCCCGCGCTCCATCTCGACCACCGTCTGCACCACCTGCCCTGCGTCGAAACAGCGGGCCGCGCCCTGAGTCAAGCTGACCAATCCGGACGCAACTGCCGCGAGTTGATCGGCACGATCCCTGGGCAGGTAGGCCGACGCGGCGAGCGGCATACCTTCAGCCGATAAGACCAAAGCATGCGCTACCCCGGACACCCGATTGACAAAGTCATCTACCAACCATCCGAAGTGGTCCAGCTGCGTCTGGGGAACGGTCACTTCGTCTCCTCTTGTCCATCCTGCTGATCTTGCGATCCGGTGGCCCCCTGGTCGAGATTCTGGCGGGTCTGGCGTCCTTCGCGGATGCCCTGCTGGTAACTGGCGAGCCGGCCCCGAATCGACTCCGCACTGCGCACCGGTGCACTCGTGGGCTCGGCGGGCTCAGCACCGCCCACGGCACCCGGTACCAGCAATGCCCGAGGCTGTCGCCGGGGCAGCCCCGTGGTAGTCAACTCCGCGCTCATCGGCATGGCCAGCGCCTCCGCCGCACGCCATCCGTCATCCGCGGCACCCCAGTCCGCAGCTGGCGCACCGGCTGGGCTCGCTGGTCCAGCCGGTCCCGGCTGGACCAGCGAACGAGACTTGCCGACATCTCCGGGCTCGGACTCGGCCAGCGCCTTCCCCGGCTGCCTGCGCAGCAGTGGCGCCAAGCCTGGCGTAGTGGACGCTGCCGGGGCCTCCGGCGTGGCTGGGACTCGCCGCGTCGGCACAGCCGCACCCGTCACTGCAGCCTTCCAGGGCGTCGGCGCTTCCTGCGACACCGCAGCCTCGCCAGACACCGCAGCCTCGCCAGACACCGCAGCCTCGCCAGACACCGCAGCCTCGCCAGACACCGCAGCCTCGCCAGACACCGCAGCCTCGCCAGACAC
>JBOHHF010000543.1:0-13519 GCA_050700495.1 Pseudonocardiaceae bacterium | reverse complement strand
GCTCTCGACTGCGCCCTGGGCCTCTACCTCGCCGACCCGACCGCCTGGATCAAACCCCCGAAGGATTAATGCGGCGCTGTACTAGGGGACGTTGTTGTGGAGCTAGGGGACGTTGATCACCGTCTCGCAGGCGACTGCGGTGTCGGTGCCCGGGCCGCCGTCGCAACGGTCATTGCCGTCGCTGCCGGCGATCCCGTCGTTGCCGGGGCCGGCGTTGACGTTGTCGTTGCCGGGTCCGGCGAGAATCCGGGCTTCGTCGCCGGCACCGGTGCTGATGGTGTCGTTGCCGCCGCCGATCGGAGCAATCGCCGAACGGTTGAAGTTGTCACCGGCGACAATGTTGCGCGGGGTGCCTGGTGGGGTGCTGCCCTGGCCGTCTTGGACGTTGCCCAGAGTGATTCGATCGTTGCCACCGTTGCGGGAATTCGACGCACCGTTGCTGTAGTGGTCACCGGTGACGAACAGGGTGCCCTGGTCGGGGCCGTTGATCGTGTCGTTTCCGCCCCTGCCGTCGGCCAGCACATCGGCGAAGTGATCACCGATGAGGCTTTGGGCACGCCCGGTGGTCTTGGTGATGACGTCGGTGCCGGCGTCACCGAGCACGGTGCCCCCGCTGAGCACGCCGTTCACGGTCTCCGTGCGGGAGATGTGGTCGCCGACGAGGTCGTCTCGATCGCCACCGGCCTCGGTGATCCGGTCGTTGCCGCCCTTGCCGCTGACGTCGCCGCCCTCGAGGGTGTAGTGGTCACCGATCAACAGATCACCGTCGCCGCCACCGTCGGACAGCGTGTCGTCGCCGCCGTTGCCGGTGACGTCGCCGAGCTCACCGGCAACGTGGTCACCGACGAGGACATCTCCGATCAGGCCCTTGCCGCCAGCCGGAATGGCCGGACCGGTGTCGCTGGATACGTCGGTGATGATGTCATTGCCACCGCGCGCGGTGATCGAGCCGTCGTCGGTGTGGTGGTCACCCACCAGCAGGTCGTTGCCCGGGCCGCCTTCGAGGACGTCGTTGCCCGGCCGATCGGTGATGTCACCCGTCTCGGTAGCGATGTCGCCGGCGACAAGGTCGTCCCCGCCGCCGGCGTCGATCTTGTCGTTGCCCAGCCCCCCGCGCAGATCATCGAAGCCGTCGAGGCCACAGATGCGATCGTTGCCACCCAAACCCTCGATGAGATCGTCATCATCGGTACCGATGATGACGTCGTTGCCGGGGGTGCCGGTAAAGACGTTGATACCGCCGATCAGTTCAGAGCCAGCGATCGTCGCCGGCGCACCGAAGCACAACTCAGCCTGCGCGCTCGCCGACGTCGCGGTGCCGACACCAGCGGCGAGCACCGCCGCGGCCATCACCGCTGCACGGACGTGAGTCCGCCTGGATATAACTGACATTGCTGAAGGGCCCCTTTCGACGGGACCAAGCGATCCGTTCTCCGCCGCAGGCATCGTTGCGGGATGTTGCGATCGCCTGGCAGTGATGCTTGGTGACCCCGACCCAGGAGAGACTACCTAACAGGTATAAAATTCACCTTAATTGATGAAGAAGTCTCATATAATGAGATGATCTATACCATGTGCAACCGCGATACTCACGTACGAGTGAAATGAAACATCGTTCTGAGTAATAGTCAAACGTCCGTTGGACTGCCCGCCTCCCACCAGGTCAAGCAGTCCAACGGAGTACGGTCTGCTAGGGAACGCTGATCACCGCCTCGCAGGCGGCTGCGGTGTCAGTGCCCGCGCCGCCGTTGCAGAAGTCGTTGCCGGCACCACCGTCGATCCCGTCGTTACCGGCGCCGGCGTCAACGTAGTCGTTGCCGGGTCCGGCCAGGATCTGGGCTTCGTCGCCGCCACCGGTGCTGAGGAAGTCGTTGTCGCCACCGATCGGAGCGGTCGCCGAGAGATTGACGTTGTCACCGGCGACGACTTTGCGCGGGAAAGTTCCGGTGGGTGCTGCCCTGCCCGTCCGGGCCCTTGCCGAGAGTGATCCGGTCATTGCCGCTGTTGCCGGAGTCCGATGCACCGTTGCTCAGGTGGTCACCGACCACGGTCAGGGTGCCTAGGTTGGGGCCGGTGATGCTGCAGGTCATTGTTGCCACCACTGTCAACTATCGTGTCGTTGCCGGCCTTGCCGGTGATGTCGCCGAGCTCACCGGCATAGTTGTCGCCGATGAGAACGTCTCCGATCACACCCTGAGGGTCCGGCGGCGGAACGAGGCTGCTGGAGACGTCGGTGATGATGTCGTTGCCGCCATCAGTGATGATGGAGCCGTTGTCCGCGTCGTGGTCGCCCACCACCAGGTTATCGCCTGGGCCGCCTTCGAAGACGTCGTTACCCACCAGCTGATTGATGATGTCATCCGCACTCCCGCTGTCCTCCTTGGCAATGTCGCCGGCGATCAGGTCGTTGCCTGCGCCGCCGTCGATCTTGTCATTACCCGCCCCTCCGCGCAGGTCGTCGAGGCTTCGAGGCCACAGATGCGATGCGTACGGTAGTGACTCACCGTTGTGATCTACGTACGTGTCGAACACCGTGATCCAGGCTTGTAGCGCGACCCGTCAACCGCCAGAGTCGGCGCGCGACCGGGAGCGGGCTCGGCGCAGTGATACCGCCAGCGCCAGCCATACCAGCGCGAACAACGCCCAGCCGACCGCGTTGCCAGAGCCGAGCAGTGCCGGAATGCTGAGCAGCGCGGCCACGCCGACCGCGAGCAGGATGCCGACGGCCACCGCGCCGTCGTCGACCAGCAGGCCGAACGCTTCGCGCCCCGCAGTCAGGACTGCCTTGAGCACCGCGCTCATCGTGATGCCACCACGTCGGCGACCTGCAACTTCTGGACCTTGGGGGGTCGGCGCAGCCACCATACGCTGAGCCAGGACAGCGCCAACGTGGTGACCAGCAGATAGCCCAGCGCGACGGCACCGCCGGTCCACGCCACACCGAGTCCCTCCGCAGTCCAGTACACGCCGAAGGTGACCAGCATCGCGCCGACGGCGTACTTGAGGGTGTTTTCCGGAACCCGGGTCAACGGCCGGCGCAGCGCCGTGCCGGCCGCGACGACCAGCAGTAGGGCCGCCCCGGCACCGATGGTGGGAGCGGCGTAGCCGCCGCTGGTGGCGCCGAGGGTGAGCACGATAAACGCCACTTCCACACCTTCGAGGAACACGCCCTTGCCGCTGACGGCGAACCCGGCCCAGTCGAACCCGCGGGCCTGGCGGGTCTGGCCGAGCGCGTCGACCTCCGCAGTGAAGGCGGCCGACTCGTCGTGCTTGGCGATCAGTCCGGCCGAACGCAGCATGGCCTTGCGCAACCACCGGCCACCGAACAGCAAGAGCAGAATGCCGACGACCAGCAGCAGCAACCGCTCATCGACCCGCTCGAGCAGCCCCGGCCCGAACGCCATCAGCAGCCCGGCCAGCGCGACGGTCGCGGTTGCCGCGCCGGCCAGCGCGGCTCGCCAGCTGCGGCTGGTGCCGACCGCGAGCACGATCGTAAATGCCTCGACGAACTCCACTATCGAGGCCAGAAAAGCGGGCAGTGCTGCCGCCAGCACATTGAGTGCCACTAAATCAGGTGTCATCAGATCAAGCACAAGCTAAGGGTAGTCTTCGCTACCTAAGAACTCCAGAGGAGTAGCAAATGATTCATTGTGCCGCTAACCAGATCGTCGCCGGGCTGGGCGGCCTCGCGCCGGCGCAGCGCAAAGTCGCCCGTTTCTTCACCGAACACGCCGCCCAGCTGGGGTTCTTCTCCGCCGCGGAGATCGCGGCCCGGCTGGGTACCAGCGACGCCACCGTCGTGCGCACTGCTCAGACTCTCGGCTACCGTGGACTGGCCGATCTCAAGCGGGCCCTGCTTGCCGAGGCACCGCCGCCGGAGCCCACCCCGAGCGCCCGGCTGGGCGCCACCTTGCGGCGCGCGGCGACGCCGACCGACGTGCTCAACCACGTGCTGGACGTGCACCAGGCCGCGCTGCAGGCCACCCGAGCAAATCTCGACGAGCATTTCCCAGCCGCGGTAGCGCTGCTCGCGGCCGCGGAGCGGATCGTACTCAGCGGCACCGGACCCTCGGCTGCCGTCGCGCAGTACGCCGCGGTGCTACTGGGCCGAGTGGGTCGTCCGGCGGCCACGATCACTGCTACCGGGATGTCGATGGCCGATCAGGCACTAGGACTGCACCGGGGCGACACGCTGCTGCTGTTGGCTTACACCCGCCTGCACACCCACGCCACCGTCCTGCTCGACCTCGCCCGACGCCGACGGATCCCCGTTTTGCTGGTCACCGACATGCTGGCCGGCATCGAGGGTGTGGACCTCGTGCTCACCTGTCCGCGCGGCCTGCTCGGAGAACAGTCCGGCCATGCCGTTACCGTCCTGCTGCTCGAAGCCCTCGCTGTCGCACTGGCCGCCGCCGAGCCTTCCCGCGCCACCACTGCCCTGCGCGAGCTCAACCGGCTGCGCGGCGAGCTGCTCGGCGCCCCCGCCGACGTCGACGCGCCCGACGGAGAGCACCGCACACAGGACACGTCCTGTTCCACCGCCGTGCCGCCTCGCTCGGCGTGGTAATGCCACCACAGGGACCACCACACTCACCGTTGCTCGATACTCCTTGCGGCTATTTCACCGGCGCTGGCTTCGGGTGCGTGGATGGAGGGGGACACGACGGTAGGCGTGCACAACAACGTCGACCTCGGTGTCCAACTCATCCAGCTCCGCAAGCTTGCTTCTGGTCTCGTCACCGACCGACCAGGAGAACGGGGTCATCAGCAGTAGATTGGCTACCTGACCCGGCCCACGCAGGCACAGCGGATAGCGGATGCGGTGGACGGTGATCAGCTCGAATCCGTCCTCCTCGGCCAGGGCGGCAGTGGGCTCGTGTTGAGCCGGAGAATCGTAGAGGAGCGCCTTGAATGCGAACAGATGATCCTCGGCGGGGATCCCGACCAGGACGACGCCACCAGGCTTGACCACCCGACGGAATTCGGTGGCGGAGACCGGAGAGAAATGTGTGAGCAGGACGTCCACCCGCTCGTCGATCACGGGCATATGGAAGGTGTCTGCCACCGCATACAGGCCCGCTGGGTCGCGTTTAACAGCGACTCGTACGCCGTGCTTGGAAATATCCATTCCACAGAGCACCGTGTTCGGGTCCTGACCGCGCTCACCGAGGAGGCGCCGCAGGCGGCGCAGAGAGAAACCCTCGCCGCAGCCGGCATCGACAACAACTCCCTCACCGCCCTCGGGGAGATACGTGGCGATGACATGGGCGACGTCATCAGCGAGCTGTTGGTAGTGCCCCGCATCGAAGAAGTCCCGCCGCCCCGCGATCATCTCCTTGCTATAGCCAGGGTCCTTGGCGTGCCGGTGCTGGGCCAGCAGCAGGTTGACGTAGCCCTCGCGGGCGATATCGAAGAGATGCCCGTCGGTACACCGGTAGCTACGCTCCTGGCGGAGCAGTGGCTCTTCGCATACCGGGCAGCGGAAGACCGGCGACCCGGTATGCTCGATCGGGACCATGATGTGCGGTCCAGCCTCACGCCCCGGCCGCGGCGACCTGCCGGGTTATCCGGGCCAGTTCCTTCGCGTCGGAGCCGGGGCGGGCTGCCAGCTCGATGGCGAGCGGTTCGAGCTTGGTGCGGGTGCGGACCGAGCTGAGCTTGCCCACCGCCTTGATCGCGCCGTGGGCCAGCGCCAGGGCACCGGGCTCGCCGGCTCGGACGTGGATGGTGGCCAGCACGATGCCGGAGTGGGTGCAGCCGACTTCACTGATGCCCTTCCAACGGCGCAGTGACGCCGCGGCGAACTGCTCCGCCGCGTCCAGCCGCCCCCGAGCGAGCTCCAGCACAGCAGCCGGGCGGTCCAGGTCACCGCGGGGATCGGCGCGGGTGGGGTGCCACAGCTCCCGCGACTTCCCCAAGTCCCGGTAGGCCCCCTCGGGCTTCCCGAGCGCAGCCCGCGCGGTCGCCGAGTCCACGAGCCCGCACGCCTCCAGAGCCACCCGGCAACCTTCCCCCACTACCGGGCTCCGGTCGAGATTCGGGGGGATCTTCCATGCCGTGACCTGCCCGCATTGCAGCATCTTCAGCCCGTCGTTTGGGTGGCCGTGCTCAATGGTGGCCAGTCCCGCACCGTTGAGGGCCGTGGTTTGGAGGTAGGCGTCACCGGCGTCGGTGGCCAGCTCCAGTCCCCGGGTGAAGTGGTACATCGCGCGGCCGTGGAGCCTCGCGTCAAAACCCGCGAACCCGGCCTCGATGTGCAGTTCGGCCGCCGCCACCAGCAGCGCCCGTTTGATCGGCTCGGGGCCGGGCACGCGCAGCAGCCGGGTCGCCTGCTCGGCCGCCGCACTGCTCACCTGCGGGTCTGACCCATAGACACGGCGCGCTTCGCCGAGGCTGCGGGTCAGATTCCGGACCTGCACGACGTGGATCTCGAAGATCCGGGACGGCAGCGACACCGACGGCGGGCCGGCCAGCTTAGCCAGCTGGCCGAGCCCCGTGATCTGGACGCCAAACGCAGCAACCCCGCCCAGTGCCAGCACGTGTCTGCGCAGCATCTCCGCGCTCACCCCCTCCGAGGGGTCGGCGACCATGACCTCACCACAGTAGGTGCCGTCGGAACCGTAGGCACTGAGGCGGATCAGCTCGAGGGGGATACCCAGCCGGTCGGCGATGCGCTCCAGCACCGCGACGTCCTTGACCCGCCGGTCCTTGAGGATCTCCGAGACCTCGGACTGGGTCTGGCCGACCAGATCGGCAAGCCGGTACTGCGACATCCCGGTTGCCTCCAGGATGAGCCGGTACACCGTACCGATGTCGCGTGCCCACAGAGCCGCGCGCATGTCCTCGCGCCGCCACAACGCCGGGTCCACCGGCGGGCTTGCGGGTTGGCTGGCGGGGGCGGGTTCCCCCGAAGGTTTCCCGGCCAGATTCTGAGCGTCCCCATCGCTCACAGCAATCTCCTGCTTCCCCTCATCGGTCATGTCGGGACGACACCCTAGCCCAGTTTCCAGGCTAGCTTGATCCCAACCGGTCGCAGCAATTGATCTTGGCATGATCGTTGGTGATACGCCGGATCACGGCGCCGCAGTCCTGATCGTTCGCGCCGGGACCGGGCATTCGCTGGGCCGTCACAGCGACCGTGCGTGGCCACCGCGCACCACCTTTGACGCCCCGTACAACGACCTCACCCGCCGCTGGCTTCTGATCGCCGGGACGGGCAACAGGTCTGCTCACTGCCTGCGGCGCCGACCCGGCCACCCCGGCAAGCCGGCATCGTCCCGCTGGTGGCCGTGCAGGGGTTCGGCAAACCCGCCACCGAGATCCTCGCCGGCTACGAGCGGCTCGCCGTTTGTAGCCTAAGTAGGGTTATAACCGACCGTGCTAGTCCAACCAGGTGAATCACCCACCGTCCAGAGGTGTGGCCCCACCGCACCCCACGCCGATGAGAGTCAGACGTCAGCGCGTGGCTTCTCGTCTCGCTCCATCTGCTCGATCAAGCTCTTCGGCCGCATGTCCGTCCAATGCTCTTCGACGTAGTCCAAACAGGAGCGTCGAGTCTCGGGACCGTGCACAATCGTCCAGCCGGGTGGCACGTCAACGAAAGTGGGCCACAGTGAATGTTGACCCTCGTCATTGATCAAGGCGTAGAAGATCCCGCTCTCGTCGTCGAAGGGGTTCGTCGACATTGTGTGCACTCTCCTCGCCTCGACTGATCTGAAGGGGCGCCGCCGTGACGTGGTGCTGGATGATCGAATTTATAGGCTAGCCTACACTAACTGATGGATGAGACGTCCGGTTTAGCGAGATCAACCGGGGAAGGCGGTTGGCCGATCGTGCTCGACGTCCGGCTGGTGAACGCCAACATCATCACGATGGATCCCGGCCATCCCCGTGCCCACGAGCTGGGCCTTTGGCGCGGGCGCATCGTCGCCCTCGACGGCGCCGCGGCGTCGCTGCCGGCCACGCGGGTGGTGGACCTGCAGGCGGCGACGGTGCTGCCCGGGTTCATCGACGCACATGTCCATCTCGCGTGGACTGGACTACGCACCCGAAATGTCACCATCGCGCCGTGCCGACGTGTCGCGGACGTGCTGGCCGTCATTGGCCAGGCCAGCCGGGCTGGCCCACCCGGCTCGTGGCTCGATGTCGTCGGGTACGACCAGCGTCCGCTGGGCCGGCACCTGACCGCCGCCGAGCTGGACCCGGTCAGCGCCGGTCGCAAGCTGTTCGTGATGCACGACTCCGGCCACGCCTGCGTGGTCAACGGTGCGGTGTTGGATCTTCTCCCAGCGGGTGTGCCGCACCACGATGGCGTGCTTACCGAGCAGGGCATGGCCGCCGTACGATCACTGCGAGCGCCCTATCCCATCGATGATCTCGTCGATGCGATCAACATCGCGACGCACAGCTGCCTGGCCGAAGGCGTCACGGCCTGCGCCGAAGCCGGCATCGGGGCCGGCCTGATCAGCCACAGTCCCGTCGAGCTCGTCGCCTACCAGCAGGCGCTGGAGCAGGGTCGGCTTGGCATCCGGGTGCAGCTCATGGTCGCCGGGGAACTGCTGCGCCCGATCGGGTCGCACCCCAACGACGACACTCCGCGGGGTCTCGACCTGGGACTGCGCACCGGATTCGGCTCCGACCGGTTCTCGATCGGCGCGCTCAAAATCTTCGTCAACGGCGGGATGATGGCCCGAACCGCCGCGCGGAGCAGCCCGTATCGCGGGCTGACGCACTGCGGAACGCTCTACTCCCAGCCCGAGTCGCTGACCAGCCTGATCGTGGACGGGCATCGCGCCGGGTGGCAGTTGGCGATCCATGCCATCGGTGATCGGGCCGTCGATGTCGCGTTGGACGCGCTGGCGCGGGCGCAGGACGTCCGGCCGCGCCCGCAGGCCCGGCATCGCATCGAGCATGCCGGGCTCGTCCGCCCGGATCAGCTCGCCCGGTTCGCCCAGCTCGGGGCGATGGCGGTGATCCAACCGAACTTCCTGTGGTATCTGGGGGACGACTACGCCGCGATCATGGGAGCGGATCGCGCGCCGTGGCTGTACCGGGGTCGAGGGTTTCTCGATCACGGGATCACGCTGGTGGGCAGCTCGGACCGACCGGTCACGCCGGGCGCGCCGCTGCGGGCGATCCAGAGTTAGGTAACGCTTTACTTCCGAGGATGTCGACGCCTGGAGGAGGCCCATGCGGGTCGTCACGTTCGGCTACCAGACCTGGGGCCACCGCACCCTGCGCGCCTTGCTGGATTCTGACCACGACGTGGCCCTGGCCGTCACCCACCCCCGCAGCGACCATGCCTACGAGAAAATCTGGTCCGATTCGGTGGCCGACCTCGCCAACCAACACGGCATTCCGGTGCTGATCCGCAACCGGCCCGACGACGATGAGCTGATGTCCCGGCTGAAAGAGACCGACCCCGACATCATCGTGGCGAACAACTGGCGAACCTGGCTCCCGCCGGAGATTTTTGCCCTTCCCCGCCACGGGACCCTCAACGTGCACGACTCGCTCCTACCCGCCTACGCCGGCTTCTCGCCGCTGATCTGGGCACTGGTCAACGGCGAGACCGAGGTCGGCGTGACCGCCCACCTGATGAACGCCGAGCTGGATGCCGGTGACATCGTGCTGCAGCGGTCCGTGCTGGTCAGGCCCACCGACACCAGCACCGATCTGTTCCACAAGACGGTCGATCTGATCGGCCCCATCACCATCGACGCGCTGGCGCTCATCACCTCCGGACAGACCGACTGGACCAAGCAGGATCGGTCGAAAGCCAGTTTCTTCCACAAACGATCCATCGAGGACAGTCGCATCGACTGGACCTGGCCGGCCGAGGACATCGACCGGTTGGTTCGGGCCCAGTCCGACCCGTACCCCAACGCATTCACCTTCTACCGCAGCGAGCGCATCCGGGTCGTTCGGGCATCGGTGTCCCAATCCCGGTACGGCGGCACCCCTGGCCGCGTCTTCATCCGGGAAGGCGACGGGGTGGTCATCGTCGCCGGCGCCGATGCGCGGCGCGGGCGGAATCGCGGCCTGGTGATCGAGCGGGTCCGTACCGACGACGGTTCGGAATACGCCGCCACCGAGTACTTCCGCGCCATGGGTGGCTACCTCACCAGCCATCCCTGACGCCCCCTACCCCTGCGTGTCGTCCTCTCGTGCACTGTGTGTCGTGGTGTCGTGCACTCGCGACGCCGACCAGTGGGCTGGCTCGCGCGGGTCAGCCTCTTGCGCAAGATTCACTCTGGATCGTCCTGCAGATCTCTCGGAGCAACTCTGGCGGTCGAGAAGTGCGCGGTCATCGAACTCGACCTAGCTACTCGGTAAGCACACCGCTGGTCTCCATCACGAGACTGCCCGCTCGGCGAGGACGTCGGCATGGCAGGGTTGCGGCGCGCACCAGCAACCCAACGCTCGCCCGGTCAGCTCCCCGTCGCCGATTCGCGCCAGCAGTTCCGGTTGCTCGTCGAGCCATTCGCGGTAGCGGCGCACCATCGCCTCGCGGTCGGTGCCGGCCTGCTTCACGAACGGGTTGGCGAAATCCGATCGCGGCCAGGAATGGCGTGATCCGGCGTGGCCGACGTAGCTGATCATGCGCTGGTCCACCAACCAGGGCACAAGGTGGCGGTGTGGGCCGCCGCGGCGCATGTTGACCACCACGGTACGGCCGTCGAGCAGTTGCAAGGCCAGCTCCCGCTCGGCGGCGGTCCACTGCTGGGCGTCATCAGGCAGCTCGGAGACCACGAGCCGACACGTTAGGAGGCCCTGTTCCCCGGGCCAACTCGGCGTACATGAGATGCGGACACACCGTACCTGCGGGCCCGACACACCGGGCATGAGAGCCGGACACGCCGAGGAAGGGTCACACGCCGGTGATCCGGAGTCCGGCATGGGCGTGGTAGCGCTTGTTGATTGCGATGAGATTGGCGGCGAGCGCCTCTACCTGGGCGGCGTTGCGCAGGTGCCCGGCATAGATGCCACGAGCGCCGGTTATTGCGTCGGCTAGGGCACACACCAGATCGGTGGCCTTGCGGTCGTCGCCCAGCACCAGCACGTCGATGTCCAGGCTGGTCACCTCGGGGTCGTCCAGCAGCACCGCGGAGACGTGGTGAAACGCGGCAGTGACGCGGGACTCGGGCAACAGGGTCTGAGCTTGCTGGGCGGCGCTGCCCTCCGACACGACCGGCGAGAACGGGCCCCGCTTGTCGAAGCCGAGCGGGTTGACGCAGTCGATCACGATCGTGCCGGCCAACAGCGATCGCAGCGGCCCGAGTAGCTCGGCGTGGCCAGCGAACGGCACCGCCACGACGACCACGTCCGACTCGGCCGCACAACCGGCATTGTCCGCACCGCGCACCCGCTGTGAGCCCGAGCGCGCCCGCAGCGAGGCCGCGACCTGATCGGCCCGACCGGCGTCCCGGGACCCGATCACCACCGGCAATCCCCCGACCGCCCACCGGTAAGCCAGCCCACGCCCCTGCGCCCCAGTACCCCCCAACAACCCGACCGTGACCGCAGACAGGTCCAAAGCTACCTCCTTCGCACCGCGCACGCCATTCGGAGTCGAATAGCTGTTTCGTCAGCCCCTCAGGCCGCTAATCGGCTCCGGATGGCGCTTGGAAACCGGTCTGCGAACGGCGGGGTATCGGGTCCAGGCAGGACACCAGGACCTCTCGGGACTGCGGATCGGTGACCACGGCGTCGTCGCGATCCCGGTACACCAGCTCGCCGCTGGTGTCGATCTCGAGCAGGTACCCCGCCTCGGCGAGCTGGCCCTCATCAAGGTCGACCAGCCGTTCGGTGCGGCTGGGCACCACTCGGTAGATCGGCCACGGGAGGTCGCCGAAGGTCTGGTGCAACTCATCGATCAGATAGGCCATCTGCTGCTGCCAGGGCAGCGGCATCTCCTCGGCCAGCGACCGAGGCAGCACGACATAGCCCTCATCGACTCCCAGCTTCGTCAGCGCGAGATGGTCCCGTAGCGGAGTAGCCGAAGCCGGCCGACCGGCCGGTCGCGGGATCGGGTCCGACGCGTACACCGTCACCTCCGGATGTCAGTCCTTCGCGGCGACCGGCACTCCAGGCCGGACCGCGAGCGGCATCAGTTCGTGCTCATCGAAGCTCACGGCCCGCTGCCGCAGCGGCACCGTTTGGTTGGCCGCCTCGACCATCTGACCGTTACCCAAGTACATCGCAACGTGGTGGATGCTATCGGGGTTTGCCGTGTCATAAGCCCAGAACAGGAGGTCCCCGGGCTGTGCCTGGCGCACCGGCAACTGGGCACCGGCCCAGTACTGTTGCCGCGACACCCGGGGCAGCGTGACCCCGGCCGACTCGTAGGCCCGCAACATCAGCCCCGAGCAGTCGTAGGAATGGGGGCCGGTGGCGCCCCAGACGTAGGGCTTGCCGACTTCGCCGAGCGCGTACTGCATCGCCCGCCCGGCGACCTCGGAGGGCGCCGGGAGCGGCGTGTCACAGGACGCCAGAACGAACTCGGCGACGTCGCCGGCGACGGTGTTGATCACGTTGACGGCGAGCGGTTCCCACTGGTGGTAGCGCGCCGGGAAAGCCGACCGCTCGATGTCCTGCGCGGTCTCACCGGGCCGTTGGGTTTCCCAGCCGGGCACCGTCAGCAGTACGTCGTAGAACTTATTGATCTGGTAGACCGGATCGGTGACCTGGGCGACGCTGCCCCAACCCATCGAAGGGCGCATCTGGAAAATGCCCAGCGAGTCCCGGTCGCCGTAATCGAGGTTATGCAGCCGCGACTCGGTCATCCCGGCCTGGATCGCGATCTGCCACGCCCGCGGCGGCAGCCCGCGCTGCTTACCGATCGCGATGATCAGGTCAACAATGGCCCGCTGCTCGGAGTCGAGGTCGCTGACCTGGACGGTAACCCGCGGAGCTTCCCGCCGATCAGTGGAGGCGAGTACCGAACCGCACGGCTGCCCGAATGCCCAGTCACCGGAACCGACGCCGCCGAGCAAGACGGAGATCGCTGCCACCGCGATGAGGCCGCCGAGCAAGCCGACGACCAGAAGCCCGACCAGCCAGCGCCGCACGGCTTAATCCGCCCGCTGGTAACCGGCCACTCGCCATCCCTCTGGGGTGGCGACCAGCAGCAGCCGCACTATCACCACGGTGGTCGGCACGTCCACCTCGGCTGAGCGTGCGCTCGCGCTGACCGTTCGCGGCTCACCGATGATCTTCGCAGCAGGCACGTTCGCCGGGTCCACCGACCGCAGCTCCGGCAACAACTCGTCGGTGGTGTACGGCCGCAGCTGCTCGACCCACCGCGCCGAGCTGATGCCCTTAGGGACGGTGACAAATGCCTGCACCCAGGACCGGGCGACGGTCAACGCGGCGGCCGCGGCCGGGGCCGGGGCACTGAAAGGGGGCGCTAGGGGCTGCCCGGTAGCGGCTGCTCCGGGCACCCCCCCCAGATGGGGGGCCGGAGGTAACGGCGTGGCGCGTGGGCTGCTCGACGGCGCCGCGCGGACTGGGCTACTAC
>JBOHHF010000542.1:0-18017 GCA_050700495.1 Pseudonocardiaceae bacterium | reverse complement strand
CGGGCGCGTATGGGTGGAAAAAAGCCTTGAATACTCTGGCTGTCCTCTTCCCAGGACGACTCCCCCTGTGATAGACTAATTGTATTAGCCATTCCGTGGCTTACACGGAAAACGTGACAGGCTCGGGTGGTCCCCGGCGGACCCGTAACGCCTTGAGCAGCGCGATCGCGTCGTCGATCCGGCCGTCGGCGTAGTCGAGGATCACCAGCACCGGGGACACCACCCCTGCCAGCCAGTCGACCCCGGCAGAGCCTTTGGGCAGGGTGCCTGCGTACCAGCCCTCGGCGCGCAGCCGCTCGGCGAGCTCCAGCACCAACCGGGTCTTGCCCGACCCGCCGATGCCGGTGACGATAGCCAGCCCGGTGCGGTCCCCCATGACGGTCTGGTGGCACCAGTCCCGCCGCACGGTCAGCTCGTCGCGGTTCTGGAACGGCACCAGCCCGTACTCGGCGCGCAGCAACCGCAGTGGTGACTTCGCGGTCTCCGGCTCCCGGTACGGCTCCCGCAGCGGTTCCGACGCCGGGAGCATGACCAGCGCGTCACGATCGTCGCGCCATGCGCTGCCGACGTCCACCCCCACCCGCCAGGTCCACGCTGGTTCGCTCCCGGTCAGGTAGGTCGCCCCGTTCGTGACGGCCGCCGCCAGCCCCACGAGCAGCCCCCGGGCGCTGCTCGTGCCCAGGGACACGGCCGGCCCGACCGGGTCGACCGCCACTAGGTCGCCATCCGGGCCGTCGGGATCATCGATGCGCGGCTGGAGCTCGTCGAGCAGATCCGCCGGAACCTGCGGCCACACGTCGAGCTCGAACAGGCCGTCGCTGCGGGGCCGCAGGTCGTGGTCGAGCCGGACCAGCACCATCGCATGCGCCACGCCACCCCCAGGCGGGTCGAGCACGACGATGATCGGGTGCAGCTCGGCGGTGAGGCAGGCCCCGGCCAGCACCACCGCGAGGTCCAGGCAGGTGGCGTGCCTCGGCGCCCACAGCACCTGCTCCGGCGGCCGGATCACCTGCCTGCCGGCCTCGGCGCCCGGCGCGGCGTAGGCGTAGCCGATCTTCTGCTCGGCGAGCGCGGCGTACACCGCCCGCAGCCGAGCCAGCCGACTCTCCCCGGATCCGCCCGGAAGCTGCGCGTGCCGGGCCACCTCGTGCGCCAGCACATATCGGACCAACGCCAGCGGCTCACCCCCCAGCGCCCACTCACCCACCCTCAACCACCGCCACCGTGTCCGCCGCAACCAGATCACCGGCGCGGGGAACCTCCCGGGCCGACACCCGCACCTCGTAGAGCCCCGGCGCCTGGCCCGGCAACTCGCCCACGAAGCAACCCAGACCGTCGTACCAGCTCAGCGGCACATCGACGCGCCGGCCTCGAACCGGGCGGAGCCGTGCCCAGACCCGCTGGCCGCTGACGTCGGCGTCGACCTCGCGCAGCGCAGCCGTGACCCGGATCGGCGTCCCGGCGGCATGGAGCTCGTCGAGATCCAGCCCGAGGGTGGGCGGGTGCTCGCCGCCCTCCGCGCCGTGGATCTTGCTCGGAGGTCGCCGGTTCAGCAGCCGCCTCAGCAAGTCGACGACGACCGCCGCGTGGGCCAGCGGCACGTGCCGCTGCGCCAAGCGGATCGGGCTGTGCTCGTGATTGTCCATCTCCGGGGGCAGCGCCGAGAAGCTCGGCACGGTGCCGTCGCCGAAGTCCTTGTCCCAGCCCTGGAGCCCTAGCCAGTCCGGTTGGTCTTTCGTCACCCGCAGTCGTGCGCCATTCCAGAACGCGGCGTCCAGGGTCCGGTGGCTCCATCCGATGCAGGCCACCGTCTCCGGTCCGCGGCGCGGCATATCGCCCCACCCCTTCTCGATCGCAACGTGCAGGTCGTAGGCTGCCCTGGCACGCGCGGACAACCACGGGATAGGAAGCTCGAACGGATAGAGCGCCGCGTCGGGAGCGTCCACCGCGGTGTTGCGGACCGCCGGGTAGCGGGGCAGCAACTCGACCAACGAGGGCCACCCGCGCAGCATCTCCGTCGGCCCCTTCAGTAGTACGCCGTTGACCAGCCAGTCCAGCGCCTTCGGCGCCCCGCGGTGCGGGGCGCCCAGAGTGATCAACGAGCGGCACCACGGCCACCGGCCCAGCAACCCCATCCAGACCCGCGCGACCAACCCACCCATCGAGTGCGCCACCACGATCACCCGCCCGGCCCGCTCAGCCTGGCTGGCGCCGGCCAAGTGTGCGCACACCACCGCGTCCAGCCGCTCGGCCGCCGCCACGATGCCGTGCCGGAAGTCATACGGCACCGCCACCACGTTCGCGCTGGGTTCGGGGCGCTGCGGATCACCACGCCGGTCGACTACACCGAAGGCCGTGAGCTGGTCCAGCAGCTTCTCGTAGCCCGGGACGACGGTGAACGCCATGAACTTCGTCGACTCAGTCAACCCCAGCGGCTCCAGGCGCGGCGCCTCCGCCACGCTCATCCGGTCCGACCGGAAGATCAGGTCCGCGATGTCACCCTTGCCGGCGTCCCACACCACGTCGTCGGGCTTGCCGGGCCGAGCCAGCACGCTGCCGCCGATCCCGGGCAGCACCACGATCAGATGCTGCCGCTCGGCCATGACGGCCCCTTGCCCGTCAGCCCCTTGCCCGTTCGGGTGAAGAGCGGAGTCTACAGCCGTGATTGCCAGCTCCCGGACTTCTGATCACGGTCCGACAGATCTCGTCCCCAGCGCCACGGGACACTGCGACGCCCGCCGCCGGATCAGCTCGTAGTACCGCTGCCGTAAGGACGGGTGATGAGCTCCAGGATGTGGCCGTTGGGGTCGTCGAAGTACACGCCGCGGCCGCCGTCATGCGTGTTGATCTCGTCTGGCTCGTGGTGGGCAGGGTCGGCCCAGTACGGGAGGCCCAGCGCTCGGATCCGGCCGAAGATCACGTCGAAGTCGGACTCGCTGACCAGGAATGCGTAGTGCTGCGGGTTGATGTCGTCCGAGGTATCGATGAAGTCCAGGCTCACCCCGTTACCCAGGGTCACCACCTGGAACGGCCCGAACGGAGTCGGCGCGGGCAGCCCTAACAGATCGGTCAGGAAGGTCGCGGCGGCCATCTTGTCGTGAGCGGCGACGATGGTGTGGTTGAGCTCAACAGTCATGACAACGTCCCCTCTGTTTGATCATCGATTGCGCCGGGACAGTGCCGATCAAGGCGTAACCACCCAGATCCTGTCTAGCACCGCAGCAGCACATCGGCCAATCGGTCCCAGTTGCCCACCGGCATTGAGCGGCCCAGCGCGCGTCGCCCGGCCCCGTCCATGGACCATGGGAGACGTCCTAGCTGGTGTTCACGGATCGTAGGGCGCCGGGCTGGCGACCAGCGAGCCGATCGAGCCCCGCCGCCGTCGCCGCGTGGGCCGGCAGGTAGACCACCAGTCGCTGGTAGGCGGGATCGGGCGGCTCGCGGGTCTCGAACGCCAGCCGCAGGAGACCACGTCCGGATGTGACAGGCCCTTGACCCCGGTGCGCTTGCCTCCGGGGGGCGGCGCTGTCATCGGTCGGTGAGCTCGGCGCCGGCTGCCTGCGAGAGCTGGGCGGCGAGGGTGTCAGCGTCGAGGTCGGCACGGCGCACCTCGTGGAGGTTCGCCAGGTGGTTGATGACGAAGGCCGGGGCCGGCTCCAACTGCTCGAGTATGGCCACCACGGTGGGGCGCACGGTTCGGGCGGTCGCCCTGCCCTGCGGGGCAGCACAGCTCGGTGCAGCCACACCGCGACAGTGTGGTGATCGCCACCAAAGTCGGGTTCCGCACGGGTCCGGTACTGACCCCAGGCAGGGTTGTCCCGCCGGCACGTCTCATGGTCGGTCGATCAGAGTCTGAAGCGGCTCGGCACCGACTGGATCGATGTATACATAGCCCACCGCGAAGACCCCTTACACGCCGCTCGAAGAAACACTCGCGGCGCTCGACGCGGTGGTGCGATCGGGCAAGGTCCGCTACCTTGGATTCTCGAACTGGTCGGCATGGAAAGCTTCGGCCGCGGTCGAAATTCAGAAGGCCAACGGCCAGGGTAACACCCTTTACGTCGTGCAGGATCTCTTCAACAAGGTCGCTGTGGTCAAACTCGACTCCACCTACCGGAGCGGGGTCCTCGCCGAGACGATCGCCAATCCGGCGCTGGATATTTCGGCAACAATTGCAGCGTCGGACGCGTTCCTCTACGCAGTGAACGGACGATTCACCACCACTCCCGAGCTGAACACGAGCTACCAGATCATCCGACTGCCGGTCAACTGAGATCAGGGAATCCGCGCGATCGTGATGTCGATCGGGTGTGGCACCATTCCGGGCCTGCCGGGCAGCGCCAACTCGGCCAGATACGCCAGCACCTGTTCACGGACTTCCATCGTCATCGCGGCGGTGCGCGCCCCGACGAGGAA
Organism: Pseudonocardiaceae bacterium; assembly: GCA_050700495.1. Taxonomy (GTDB): domain Bacteria; phylum Actinomycetota; class Actinomycetes; order Mycobacteriales; family Pseudonocardiaceae. The sequence goes on along the minus strand of JBOHHF010000542.1, from coordinate 13,601 downwards.
GTCGAGCACCAGCTCGCCCGCGCCGTGCGGGTCGATGAACACACCGCGCAGGTCCAGCGCCGCCACCACCGTCTCCGACCGCACCTTCAGCCGCCGTGCCGTCAGCTCCGCGGTGACGTCCTCAGCGCACCACAATCGATGACCGTTGCACGGGCTGAGCAGTTCGGTGAGCACACACAGCGGCTGGCGGGGCGCCGTCGCAGCGACCAGCAACCCACCCGGGCGCACCATCGTCAGCGCGTGGTCCAGCGTCGCCCCAAGATCGGCCATGTAGTACAACGAGTGCACGAAATGCACGAGATCCACGGGTACCGCAGCCTCGTGGTCGGCGAACGCATCGGCCACGGTGGTGACGGTGAGGGAACCGGCGTCCAGTGCCGCGAGCCGGGCCGCGAACCCGGCCGCCGACGTCGCGTGCGGCTCGATTCCGGTGTAGTCCACCCGACGACCGTGTGCGGCCAGCGCGGCGGCCAGCGGGGCGTCGACGCTGCCGTCCCCGACACCCACGCCAATTACCCGTAACGGCTCGGCGCCGAGCAGCGGCGGCAGTTCACGGGGCAGCCACGCCTGCAACTCGGTGCGTTGATCGCTGGCTGCCTCGTAGGCCGCATGGGTCCGCGCGTAGCGCGTTCCGGACAGTTCGGGCAGAACGGGCGAACCAGCCACCGCGTGCCGCAATCGGTGCAATGACGTGGATGGGCTCAGAGTAGGCACCGGACCGAACCTATAGGTTCCTCCGCTTTCGTTACAGCGAAGTTAATGAGCCCGTGCTTGCTGTGGTTGGGTACAGGAGTGGCCCGCCATGACGCTGCCCCTGACACGGCCCAGCGCAGCCTCGGGCACTGGAGCGAAGCGGGACGGGCCGGGATGCAAGCCTTCTACACCCTCGCCACCGAGGACTACCGGCGGCTCGCCGCCGCCCGCGACTGGGCCGCCGACCTGCGGACCCGGGCCACCGACGGTCACCTGCGGCTGCTCGACGTGGCCTGCGGCGGCGGCAAGTTCCCGGCCGCGCTGCTGGCTGCCGGGCTGCCCGCCGCCGCCCGAGATCTCACCGTGACGGTCGACCTGCTCGATCCTTCCGCGTTCAGCATCGCCGAGGCCCGCGCCGTGCTGGCCGCACCGTTCGAGGCCGGCGCGGAATACGAGATAGCGCTGCAGGACTTCGACGGGCGGGCCCGCTACGACGTCGCGTGGGCCACCCACGCGCTGTACGCACTGCCCCCGGCCGAGCTCGCCGGCGGGGTCACCCGGATGATCACCGCACTGCGCCCCGGTGGGTTCGGCGCCATCGCCCAGGCCAGTGCCGCAAGCCACTACCTCGCGTTTTACGACGCCTACCGCGCTACCTACGCTGCCGACATCACGCCCTACACCGGCGCCGAAGCCGTGACGGCGGCGTTGACCGCGGCCGGTGCAGACGTTGCGATCCAGCGGCTGCGCTACCGCACCGGCTCGGCCGACCGCGTGGTGATCGAGGGCTTCCTGCAGCGATGCGCGTTCGACGACACGGTATCGCTGGCCCGGATGGAGTCCGAGGGACCGCTGGCCGAGTACCTGGCACGCTGCCGGGCGCCGGACGGGGGTTACCTCTTCGAGCACGAGGCGTACCTGCTGACCTGGGAGCACGTGTGAGAAACCCACACCTGTCGGCGGCCACGGCGGCCGGCGCGGCCGCCGACGTCGATGTGGCCTGGGACCGCGGAAACGACCAGTGGTGGGACTGGTACATGTCGCTGGCCGACGGGCCGGTGCCGGATGGTCCGCTGGTGGTGCTCGCAGCGCACGACCCGGGTCCGCTGCCCACCGACGACGCAGTGGCCACCGAGCTCGCCGAGCCGTACCCGCTAACGCCGGCCCAGCTGCGGCACTTCGCCGACGAGTCGTTCGTCAAGCTTCCCGCGGTACTCACCCCGGGCACAGTGGCGCGGCTGCGGGCTCGGCTGCGGGAGATGCTGGACGCGGAGGTCGACCCAGCGGTGGGTTTCCAGAGTCTGGAAATGATGTGGCTGACCGATCCGCTGCTGCGCTTCGCGGTGCTCTCGCCGCGCATCGGCGGCATCGCCGCGACCCTGCTGGGCACCGAGCGGGTGCGGCTCTACCACGACAATGCGCTGTCCAAGGAGCCCGGCGCCGGGCGGACCCCCTGGCACTACGACGCGCACCACTTCCCGCTCGACTCCCCCGACGTCCTGACCGCCTGGATCCCACTGCAGCCCACGCCCCGGGAGATGGGTCCGCTGGCCTTCGCCCGGGGCGCCGACACCTGGCGGCTGGTCGCCGACGTCGAGTTCGACAAGCACGGCACCTCATACGACCGGCGGGTCTCGGAGACCTTCCGCGACCACGGCGTCGTCGTCGAGGACGGCCCGTTCGCCGCGGGTGAGATCAGCTTCCACTCGGCGCACTGCTTCCACACCGCGGGCGCCAACCGCGCCACGATCGCCCGGATGGTGCTGGCGACGACGTACTTCCGCGACGGGGTACGGGTGCTGCCGGCCCCCACCATGATCAGCGGTGACTGGCAGAAGTTCATCCCGGGCGCACGGCCGGGCGAGGTGGTGGCCAGCGACTACAACCCGGTGATCGTCCAGAGCTGACGGCCCCTGATGTATAGTGATGTCGTGCATCGGACGCAGATCTACCTTGACGACGACGAAGTAGTCCTGCTGACCCGGGAGTCGGCGCGCACCGGCGCGTCCCGCTCGGAGCTGATTCGTCGGGCAGTGCGCAGCCAGTACGGGGCTGACACTCCGGAGGGTCGCCTTGCCGCGCTGCGCGCCTCGGCCGGTACCTGGAGCGATCGGTCCACCACCGGTGCCGATTACGTCGAGGAACTGCGTAGCGACCTCGGTGAGCGGCTGGAACAGGTCGGTCTTTGAAGCTGCTCGACACCTCGGTGGCAGTGGATCACCTGCGCGGCTACGGTCCAGCGACAGCACTACTCGAAGATCTTGTTTCGCACGGATCGATCGTGGCCAGCGAGCTCACCCGCTTCGAGCTACTGGCGGGCGCCCGTCCCCACGAGCACGATTCCCTCGAGAACTTCTTCTCGGTGGTCGACTGGATCCCGGTGACCGACGACGTCGCGCGCCGCGCCGGCGAGTACGCCCGCACGTACCGGCGCAGCCACTCGGGGATCGGGGGCGTCGACTACCTGCTGGCAGGCACCGTATCCGCGGTGGGCGCTGACCTGGTGACGACCAACGTCCGGCACTTCCCCATGTTCGACGATCTCCGCCCGCCTTATGCGTACGGGCCGCCCGAGCAGCGCCGTACCGGGCGCGCGGCCCGGGGCTAGATGCGATCGTGTAGGTAAGCTCCGACCTCGGCGATCGGGACGCGGGTCTGCTCTCCCGATTCCATGTCTCGTACGGTGACTTCGCGGGTCTGCTGCTCGTCCGGTCCGTAGATCAGGACTGTGCGGGCGTGCTGGTCGTGTGCCCACTTCAACTGCTTGGCCAGCTTGTTCGAGGAGCCGAGGTAGACCCCGGTCCTCAAGCCCCGTGCGCGGATCTCACCAGCTAGCCGCATGATGTCGTCCTGTGCCCCGAGTACGGTCAGTGCTACGTCCAGGCCGCGCTGGTCAGCCTCGCCGACGGATTGGATCGCGAGAATGCGTTCGATTCCGATCGAGCCGCCGCAGGCCGGCAGGTCCGGGCCGCCGAGCTTAGCGACCAGACCGTCATACCGTCCGCCGGAGGCGATCGAGCCGGGGTAGCCGGTCGCGGTGACCTCGAAGATCGGGCCGGTGTAGTAGTCCAGCCCGCGGACCATCCGGGGGGTGAACACCACCCGATCAGCCGGCAGGCCGGCGGTCAGCTCCAGCAGGCGATCCACCTCGGCGAGCCCGAGCCGGCCGCGCTCGGTGGTGTCAAGCTGCTTGCGCACGCGGTCGGTGTCGGGTGCGGTCACGTCAACGACCAGACCCTCGGCGATGGCCGTGGTCAGGCCCCGCTCGACCAACTCGGCGCACACTGCGTCCGGCGCCATCTTGTCCAGCTTGTCGAGGCTCCCGAGCACTTTGTCGCCCAGCGCGGGGTCGATGTTGTAGGCCTTCAGGAGCCCCTGGAGTGCCTGCCGGGAGTTGACGAGGACCTGGAAGTCGTGGACGCCGAGGGCTTCGAGCCCGTCATGCACCGCGTGCACGATCTCCGCGTCGGCCAGCGGGGACACTGAGCCCACGGTGTCGATGTCGCACTGGGCGAACTCGCGGAAGCGGCCCTTGGCGGCGCGGTCGGCTCGCCAGACCGGGCCGATGGCGTACCGCTTGTAGGACGATGGCAGCCTGCTGCCGTAGGTCGCGACGACGCGAGCCAAGGGCACAGTGTGGTCGTAGCGCAGTGCGAGGTCGGCTTCGCCGCTGGCCTCGTGGACACCCCGCTTGAGAATCTTGAAGATCAGCGAGGAGGCTTCCTCACCGAGCTTGCCGGCGAAGACCTCCAGCCGCTCGAACGCCGGGGTCTCCAGTGGGTCGAAGCCGTAACGCTCGAACACCGCGCCGAGGGTGTCGAACGCCGCCTGGCGGCGACGCACGTCATCAGCCAGGAAATCCCTGGTGCCTGATGGCGGCTCGGCGGCCTGCGCCATGAATTCGTCCTCCTACGACATGCGGCGAACCACCATTGTGGACCGCACCGCTCACGGCATGAGCACGGGCTGGCTGGGCTCATCAAGCCACACCGACTGGCCAGTAGGACCGACCGATATGCTGAACCGGTCGTGGCTGGGCCGGCCTTTGCCCACCCACCACTGGTAGGCGAGCTCGACCTCATCCCACAATTGGCGTGGTCCCCACTGCTTGATCACAATGTCCGGTTCGTAGGGGTCGGCGTTCACGATCGCGCATGATCCCGACTCCGGGTCGTCAAAGCCGATCGTGTGCCAGTAGCCGTGCTCCTTGTCGGTCTCATACCAGGTGCGGCACTTCGGCACCCGCAACCCGATCGCGAATGAGCCGTCGAACACCAGTACCGTCTGGCGCAGCTCGGCCGGGCTCAGCGTGGTCGTCGTGATCTTGTCCGGGTCGCCGTCGGGGTCATCGGGCAGGTACCCGATCCGTTGTGCCCGCATCGGCATGAACGACAGATACACCTCCTTGGCGAACTGGCCGCATGCCGTCCCGTTCTCCTTGACCTGGAGCCGCATCAGGGCGCTGCGCTGGTACGGGGTTCCCCAGGGCGCCACCAGCAGCCCACCCGCTCGGGTCTGCTCGACCCAGGAATACGGCACCTCGCCGATCACCGCGCAGGTGGCCAGCACCCGATCATACGGTGCCCCAGCTGCGTACCCCGTGGCACCATCCCCGCACACCACCGGGACCGGATACCCCGCCATTGTCAGGTTGCGCGCGGCGATGGCGGCCACGCCGGGGTCCACCTCCACCGTGGTGACGTTGTCCACGCCGACGCGGTGGGCCAGGATCGCGGCGTTGTACCCGGTACCGGTACCGATCTCCAGCACCCGCATTCCGGCACCCACGGCCAGCGCGTCGAGCATGGCGAGCATGACGCTGGGCGTCGACGAGCTGCTGGACGCCTTCCCGGTATTCGGCCACTCGGTGGCCCCGTCATCAACCTGGGTGACGAAGTAGATGTCGGAATACGCAAGCTCCGTCCAGCGATCGATATCCTGCTCTCGATCGATCGGCACCATCTCGCCGTGCTCATCCGGGATCCACGACTTACCCGGAAGAAAGACGTGCCGGGAAACCGCACCGAAAGCCGCACGCCACTGCGGGCTCAGCACGTCGCCCTTGTCCAACTCGGCGACGAGCACGCTGGCGTCAACCATGCTTGTCCTCGTCATGCTGGCCGCTGTCTTTGCTCGGATCTTCTACCTTGTCCGGATCGTAGGTACCCGAGCCGTTGCCCTCGACTTTCTTCTCAGCATCATCATGCTTGCCCATCGCGGCCTCCTACCGGATCTGCTCCGGATCATGACGGGCCGCCGATGCGGCCAGCGAGAGTGCGGGCGGCGTCATCGACGATCAGCATCCCGAGACCGGCCACCCCGTGCGGGTACAGCACCCACCCGCGCCGTCGCCGGTCGCGGATGGCGACCACGGTGCACACACCGCTGCCGTCGATAAGGCGCCCTTCCACGGCGCACCGCTCCTGCTCAGCATGCGGTAGTGGCCTCCGACGGATCGGACTACCGCCGCTACCTTGACGGAGCCGACGCACCCGCCCCGAACGCAAGCAACCGTGGCTGGACAACCTGCGAGCGTGGACCGAGCAAGACCGACCCCGCCGTCAAGTACGGATCATCCACAACCCGATCACCGACTACGAGCGCTACGCCTGCGAGTGGGGCTACGCACTCAACTCCCAAGCCAGGGAGATCATCCGGATCATCGACCTCGCCCATACCCCACTGCCCCGGAACTCACTCGCATGGTCGGAGACTTCTGGCTCATCGACGGCCGCCAGGTGGTTGCCATGCACTACCAGCCGGACGGCCAGTTCCGCGCCGCGGAGACCCTTGAACCCCAGCACGTTGCCGAGCACCGCACGGTAGCGGAGATCGCGTGGGAATTAGGCGAAGGCTTCACCACCTGGTGGAACGACCGTCCACTGCACCACCGCTCGGCACACTGGGCAGCCTGACGCGAGAATACGACAGTGTGAGCGATAGACCCCCTGGAAGAGTGCCTATCCGGCGAGGACGTGAGATGCGCTGTTCATCAAGCACGCCGGGATCAAGAGCCGGAGCAAGGGCGTCTCCATCGCTGAGGGAGCGGGCCGGCGCCGCCTATGACGCCTATGACGAAACCGCACACGCGAATTTAGAGCTTAGGGTCTGGAGATTCGGGCGTCGGCCACTTCGTGGTCTCATCTTCAACGAGACCACGAAAGTCAGGCCAAGAATAATAGCCGCTAACGTCTAACAGCTCCAGGGAATCAGCCTGAGATAAATCGGTGCCAGATACGTCAATCGCCTGCTTAGGCAATACCACGACACCTTCAATTCGGGCATTCCGAAGATTAATTTTACGCGTTGTTGACATGATTTTAGCCTTACGCACCCTTGATTTAATTACTATCTCAACAAATTCTGGCTCAATTTCCAACCCTGCGCCAATGGTGGCGGATTCCAATGATATATTTACAGAAAGATTCTACCCTAACGTCAGTTTTCGATTAAAAGTCACGCCATCGAAGTTTTGACCTTCACGGAAGTAAGTATCCTTTACGTCGAGCTCCGAATTTATGATGGCGTCATGCCAATCTGCGCCGCCGTGAAACTCCGCCCAAGCAAAAGAAATCTCACCCACAAAGGCGGCGCCTCGCAAATTCACGTCACCCTCGAACGTGCAACTTTTGAAGCTTGCATCAATTAAGATTGACCCGCGCAAATCCACATTATTGCCGAACGTGCAGTTCTCGAAATTTGCACCTATTAACACCGCCTCCCGCAGATCAACCGAGTCCGTCCAGCGTACAGGCGAATCGGTCTTGAGACACTGAGCGAGAAATTCGGCTGCCGCTCGTCTCACATCCCATTCTTCGGGATCTAACCATAACGATCGATTAGCGCGCCGGAGTCGATCGTTGAAATCTTCCAGGTCGATGCGATCCGTTAATTGGACCCTTCTGCGAAGGTAGCTGCAAAGTTGCCTCAGACAGGCTCCCCTATCCCTATCCGAGTCGTCAGCTAACCGCACTAAGGCGGTCAGGCCCGACAGTCGAGTCCCGCTCGACTCGCTGTCAAGTTTTTGATCAAGAATATTGGACCTATCCGTAAAGAGTTTGTCCAACTCTCGCACACTGTCCGCTTCGTTGTTTCGCTGCCTCCTGTATGCTAAATACAGGCCGGCCACAGCGGCGGCGCCACCTACGGCGGTTAGCGCCGTCCGAAGAGCATCGAGGCGGGCGGCACCTTGTTGCGCATTGAATAACCTTGGCAGCGGGTCCAAGCCTTGCGCAACAGCTATCCCCCAGTAGAGAGCTGCCGCGATTCCAGACCCGAGCACAAGAAGAGCTAGGTAGGTAACAGCAAACGGCCCTTTAACCAGCAGGACCGCCGGCCTTGCATCAGAATCTTTCATCAGGCGAATCCAATTACTTTCTCAGACGGTCAAGGCAAAGTGCCGTCGCGGCCAACCGGTACCACTGAATCGAACATCGAGGACTGAGCATGCACATAGTGCCTCCGTCGTGTCGCGCTAGTGACCGCGAATCTCCATTATAGATACCACATCCCTCTAAAGACTAGCGATCTTACGAGGCGCATGTCGTAATCAGGAAGAATGCCTGACCTGGGAACGCAAGGCCATCAAGAACCTTATCCGGAACCATATCAAAGAGCGTTTCCAGGTGGAGCTTACCGCGTGATCAAAGGATTGACGGTGGAGGTGGCCCAGCACGGAGTGGTGTCGCACGCGGCGATCAGAGGCGGCGCAGTTGCTCGCCGATGGTGGCCGGGTGCTCTCGGATCTGGCTACCCTGCGAGATCAGGGTGCGTGTGTGGGCCGGTGGCATCGGATCCGGCATCTGTGGCTGCCGCTAAATTTGGACACGGCATAGCAATCGAGACCGGGAGGACCGATGACCGCCAGCGAGCCAGGTGCGGCGGCTACGTCGTCGGCAGATCCCGTCAACGCCGCGCTGGAGGCCGCGCGAAAGTTGGCGCCGGAGATCCGCGAGCGGGCGCCGGAGGCCGAACGTCTGCGCACCATGCCACCGGATCTGGCGGAGCGGACCGAGCACGCTGGGCTGTTCGCGTTGTGGCTGCCGCGCTCGCTGGGTGGGCTTGAGCTGGACCCGGCGACGATCGTGCGGGTGATCGAGGAGCTCAGCTACGCCGACGGCTCCGCCGGCTGGACGACCCTGATCGGCGCGAGCACGGCGTTCTTCGCGTGGCTGGAACCCGCGGTGGCCCGGGAGCTCATCGACGGCCGACCGTACGCCGCATCCACGTGCGTGATCGCCAGCAGCGGCCAAGCGGTGCCGGACGGGACGGGCGCCTTCACCGTCGCCGGGCGGTGGGCGTTCAACTCCGGCGTCCGGCACGCCCGGTTCTCCCAGGTTGGCGCGGTGGTGATGGACGGCGCGCAACCGCGGATGCTCGACGACGGCTCGCCGGACTGGCGGTTGGCATTCTTCCCGACCGAGCGTGGGCAGATAATCGACACCTGGGACGCCGCGGGCCTGCGCGGCACCGGCAGCCACGACCTGGCCGTCGGGGGGCTGCACGTGCCGGCCGAGCTGTGCGTCAACCCCGTGCGCAGCGAGCCGCGCCACGACGGCCCGCTGTGGCGCTTCCCGTTCTTCGCCAACCTCAACATCACGATCATGGGATTCCCGCTGGGTGTGGCGCGCCGCGCGCTGGACGAGTTCACCGAGCTGGCGCGCACCAAGACCCGCGGCCCGCAAGGCGCTCGGCTGGCCGACGACCGCCACGTGCAGATGCAGCTGGCGATCGCCGAGGGCGGTCTGCAGGCGGCGCGGGCATTCGCGTTCGAGGTGATCGGCGAGCTGTGGGACACCGCGTGCGCGGGTGACCCGCTGAGCCTGGATCAGCGGATCCGGCTGGCGCTGGCGGCCCAGCAGGCGGTGCGCGCCTCGGTGGCGGCGGTGGACGGCGTCTTCCGGTTGGCCGGAGCCGGCGCGATTTATGCCGATCAGCCGCTGCAGCGCTGTTTTCGTGACATCCACGCAGTGGACGCACACGTCTTCGTCGGCGCTGATGCGGTTACCTCCTACGCCAAGCACCGGCTGGAGGTCCCGCAACCCCCGTTCTTCTTTTGATTGCGCTCGACCCGTGACGTAGCGTGCGCCGCGTGCGGATCCTGATCACCGGCGGCGCGGGCTTCATCGGCTCGCACGTCGCCGACCTGCTCGCCTCCCAGGGGCACTCGGTGTTGCTGCTGGACGCATTCCTGCCCCAGGCCCACAGCTGCGACACGCCGCCGGAGTGGGCGCGAAGCCATGAACTGGTCCACGGCGATGTCCGGGACGGGGAGCTGCTGGTGCGTCTGCTGTCCGATGTGGACGCGGTCTGTCACCAAGCGGCGATGGTCGGGCACGGGCTGGATCCGTCCGACGCCCCGGACTACACGGCCAACAACGACCTCGGCACAGCCGTCTTGCTGGCGGCGATGCACAAAGCGGGGGTACGCCGGCTGGTGCTGGCCAGCTCGATGGTGGTCTACGGGGAGGGCTGCTACTCCTGCCCCGACCACGGGGTTGTGCCGGCGCCATCACGGCGACCTGAAGACCTCGCCGCCGGTCGTTACGAGGTGCCCTGCCCGCACTGCGGCGCCGATCTCCAGCCGCTGCTGGTCGGAGAAGACGCCCCGCTGGATCCGCGCAGTACCTACGCCGCCACCAAGCTGTCCCAGGAACATCTCGCCGGCGCGTGGGCCCGGCAGACGGGCGGGCGGGTATGGGCGCTGCGCTACCACAACGTCTACGGCGCCCGGATGCCGCGCGACACCCCCTACGCCGGGGTGGCGTCGATCTTCCGGTCGGCGCTGGCGCGCAGCGAGGCGCCGCAGGTGATGGAGGACGGGCGGCAGCGCCGCGACTTCGTGCACGTCTCCGACGTCGCCCAGGCCAACGCGCTCGCCCTGGCTGCCGAGCCAACCGCAGGTCGATGCGAGCCGATCAATGTCTGCTCTGGGCACCCGCACACGGTGGGTGAGCTGGCCACCGAGCTGGCCCGCGTCATGGGCGGGCCGGCTCCACAGATAGTCGGTGGCGCCCGGCCCGGGGATGTGCGGCATGTGACGGCTGACCCGGCCCGGGCTGCCGAGCTGCTCGGTTACCGGGCGCGGGTGGGTTTCGCCGACGGCGTCACCCGCTTCGCCACCGATCCCTTGCGCGAGCCGGTCACCACGCCGGAAGTAGCAGAGGGGTGAACCTGGGCCGCACGGTTCTATTGAATCTATTGAAGTGGGAATGGGGACTGCAGCCACCACGGCTCATCGGACAGCTCAACGGCGGTGACCCACTTGACCCACCAGAAGCCGCGCCGACCGGGCGCGACCAGCCGTACCGGAGCGCCGTGTCCAGCCGAGAGCGGCTCGCCGGCCACGTGGGTGGCGAGCAGCAGGCCGGGCGCGTCTGCGGCCGGCAGCCGGCGCCGGTAACCGGTCACCGAGGTGACCAGGACGCTGTTGCCGGCGCCAGGCGGAAGCAACCGGTCCAGCCGGGTGCCGCGCCAGCTCTGCTCGGAATACCAACCGTTGGTGCAGTCCAACACCGCGCGCACGGTGTCCGCCCCCGACAGCTCTTCGGGCGAGAACTCGCGGCTGACACCGCCGGCGCTCAGCCGCACCCGCCAGGCCGACGCATCGATGCTCGGCACGACGTCGGTGAACCACTGAGTGACCGGCATCGCCGCCGGGGCGTCGGTGGCGACCTGATGGGAGCCGGTCTCTCGACGGGTGGCGACGGGCAGCCGGAGCAACACGCCGGCGCTCTCCAGCAGAGCGTAAGCCACGCCCGCACTGGCGGCCAGAATGAGGCCACCGAGCGCGGTCCGGCGCGAGGCGTCGGTGCGCCGCGGCCGGGTCGGGTGCACCTTCAGATGCGCCAGCAGCACGGCGAGCACGATGACGGCGCCACCGACGTGCACCTGCATCGGCGTCAGACCCAGGACCTCGCGGAACCCGCCGAGGGTGTGCAGCAGGCCGGAGCCGAGCACGACGGCCACCAGCACCGCGAGGGTGAGCCCGGCGCCGCGGCCCGGCCGGCGCCGCCGCCAGCCCCGCCGCGCCACCACGCTTTTCCACGGAGCCAGCGCGACAATGGCCAGCCCGGCCACCCCGTGCGTCACCACGACGATCCTGGCCGGACCCGGATTGCCCACTGCGAACGCCGCCACCCCGCTGGCCAGCACCAGCATGAGCAGAATGAGCAGCGCGAGATTCGTGCGCCGCCCCGCGCGCCGGAAGGGGTGCACAGCGTCCAGTGTCCTCGTCAGAGGTCTTCACCCGCTGGCACGGCGGTGACGGGCTTGGAACACCTCACGCAGCGATACGGTCACCACGTCGTGAGCAGCAGGTGGTTGACTGACAGCGCGACCACCGCCTGAGCGCCCAGCCACCAGCGGACCTGCCGCACCGGCAGCAGCGCGGCCGCGGCGATCAGCCACACCGCGAACGGCAGCCAGATCCGCTCCACTTCGGCCTTGCTGAGTCCGGACAGGTCGGCGGCCAGCACTGCCAGTGCCGCCGCCCCGCACAGCGCCACCAACACCCGCGGCTGGCTCAGCCCAGGTGTGAAGGCACGCCGCAGCCCCGCCACCCCGGCCGGCCCGAGCACCACCGCCAGGCACGCCAGATCGGCCCAGACCCAGTAGCTGTACGGGCGCTCCAGGCCATACTCGCCCGGCTGGTAGTACCGGATGACCACTTGCTGGTACCCGTCGAACCACCAGAAACCCGCCGCGGCGAAGGCGGCTACCACGGCGGCGACGCCGGCGCCGGCCACGAGCACCGGGGCAATCCGGCGGGCGGTGATCGCGACGGCCAGCGGGAGCAGCCCCGCCAGCACCAATCCGTAAGACAGATACAGGCTGGCGCCGAGCACCAGCCCACCGGCCGCGGACGCGGTCACGGCCGGCATGTCGAGCCTGGGACGGGCGCAACCGAGGGCGAGCAGGGCGACTCCCCAGGCCAGTACCCCGGCGAAGAACCCGTCGGCGGACACTCCTATCCAGATCGCGCCCGGCAGCAACACCCCGAACGGCAACGCGGCCCGGGTGGTGGCCTCCGCGCCCAAGGCCCGCAGCGTGGCCGCCACCGCGACGCCCGCCGTCGAGCCCACCAGCACGCACAGCAGCGCGGCCGGTACTCCCCCGGGCAGCCCGACCCGGTCCAGACCGATAAAGATCAGCAGCGCCCCGGGGGGATGGCCGGCGACGTGGGTGGTCCAGGACTCGGGCTGCAGGCCCGGTATCCGCTCGGCGAAAACCTGCAGCATCGCGCCGACGTCGTTGACCCTCGGGACGTCGTGCAGGTATTCGGTGTCAGTGGTCAGCCGGTCAACGACCCCGCCCTGCCACCCGTCGACCAGGGCCAGGCTCATCGTCCAGGCCAACGCCGCAGCCGCGGAGATCCCGAGCAGGGGCCGCCACTCCAGCCGCGCGGCCAGCTCGGGTCCGCGCAGGACGACGAGCAACGCGACCAGCACTGCGGGTATCGTTCCCGGTCCGGCATGCGGCAGCCACTGCGCACCCAGCGGTGGGGCGTCGACGTGCAGCGCTACCCCCCGTTCGAGCAGCCACCCGCCGACCACCGCCGCCGCCGCGACGAGCAGCGCGGCGCACCCCACGGCCAGGAGATCCGCCCGGAGACCGCGGGGCAGCCACGTCGACGGCTCGCGCGGCGCGGTCCTCGTCACGGTCCCGAGTTATACCTCTGGGCCGGTTACGGACGCCGCCAGGCGTCGTCCCCGAGCAGGCTCGACGCCTGCGGCCCCATCAGCAACATGCCCCCATCCACCACGTAGGAGGCCCCGGTTACTGGGCCGCCTCGTTTTTTCCGGATAGCTGCTTAATTGCTATATCATGCTGCCAAGTGCCGGTTGAGGTACTCGTCGTAGACCTCTTGTGGGGTCTGGTATCCGAGTGCTGAGTGGAGACGTTGGCTA
>JBOHHF010000541.1:0-19589 GCA_050700495.1 Pseudonocardiaceae bacterium | reverse complement strand
GGGTGGCCAGCGGCCCGGCCGACTCACCCAGCCTGCTGCCGGCGCAGTAGATGTGGTTCCTAGGCACCGAACGGCCTGTCTTGAGGAAGGCACTTCCAGCGCGAGTGTCGCATAGGTTCACCACTGACTCCGCGCGCTTCGACGAGGACAATCTCGTGTCGTGCGCCGGGCTGGTGCCGGTGCTCGGGCTGGCCCAGCAGACCCGGTTCCCTGATCGACGGGCCGTTGGTTCACCTGCCCTCGGGACGATTCGGCGCGGGTGCTGTGCGCTGCAATCGCCCACAACCTGCTGCACGCCGCCGGGACACTCGCCGGCGACTCTCACCGCGTCGCCCGCGGCGCGACACTGCGCCGACAGATCATCACCGTGCCGGCCCGACTCGCCCGCCCCGCACGCACACCGATCCTGCACCTGCCACGGCGATGGCCCTGGGCTATGGCTGTGGCAACAGGTCATCGGCCCAGGCCCACCGGCCACCACCTGACCCTGTCCGAGCGCCGCCCCGGCCCGAACAACCGCAACAGTGGAAAAGCTGGGCAGACCAGCAGCTTCTCCACGCATCGCACACCAACAAAGATCAATTTTTTGATCTTCAGCTACTCAAGATTGTCTCACGACTGGTCCGCGGATTCAGGCTTAGTGCCTCCTGTGCCGCCACTGCCGGGCGGTAAGCAGGATCCAATCCCGGAGAAACCAACACCAGCACAACACCGCAACACACAGCAGAACTCGCCTTGCGACCCGCACAGCAACCCCCTGCCAGCGATCTACCACCCGTACACAGCATTGAGTATTAGGACAGTGAAAGTCTATGGGATTCCTCGGCTATGACGTCGAGATCCGCAAGATCATCTGTTCGACCAACGCGATCGAGTCACTCAACGCCCACTACCGACGCGCCGTGCGAGCCAGAGGACACTTCCCGACCGAACAAGCTGCGCTCAAGTGCCTCTACCTCGTCACCCGCTCGCTGGACGGGCCGGACGCGGCCAGGCTCGCTTGGGTCGCCCGATGCGTCTACGACCACCGCGACCATTTGCGCAAGACTGTCCTTCGCGCCAGCCGCAAGGAGGTCCACCGCCACAAATCCTACGGTCACACCATCAATCACCAAACCGGCTAGGCACCGTTACCCATCACCGAAGCCAAAACGGCACCCATCACGTGGAACCAGACATCTGGAACCAAACATCCGGCACCAGGCAGGCGCATCAGACAGCACAGATGCCATGGGTGGGCATACAACGGATTAGGGCGACCGACGGAGCGCATGTCTGCCAGCCCGGGGACGGCGCAACGGTCAGGCATCCGACCACGAACAAGGCTTTCCCTGGTTCGGTACGCTCGATGAGGTAGATTCGTGTTAACCACTGCTTCGGCAGGCAAGAGCGAGGGGACATGCCCGAGCAGGTGCTAAGCAGCGTGCTTGAGGGTCTGTGGTCCGCTGAGAATTTGTTCGCGGACGCGCGGGCAGTGACGGTCGGGAGACAGAGACGGCCGACCTGGACAGGCCGCGTCGCTGCGTGTCAGAACCATCGGCGAGGCGCGGCAGTGGCTACGCGACCTCACCAAAAAGCTGCGCCATGAGTAAGTAGCGCGCTTCGCGGAGTGCCAGATTCCCTGCGCTGCCGGCGAGCGGTCAATCACGGCTGCTCACGCAGCAGTGTCGCTCAATTTCGGCGGTACGGGAACGGTCAACTGCCGCAGGGTCACAGCCGCTCGCTCGGCAGCAGGCAGGGTCTATCACACAGTCCCAGATCGCCAAGATCTACAGGACGGCCTAGATCAGTCCCTGCTTAAGGGCATAGGCGACGGCGTGCGAGCGGTTGCGCAGCTGTAACCGGCTCGTGACGTCGTGCAGGGCGTTTTTCACCGTCCGCTCGGAGTAGGACAGCTTGACGGCGATCTCAGCGGTGTCGAGTCCCTCGGCGACCAGACGCAGGATGTCTACCTCGCGGGTGGACATCCCGTTGAGGGTGAGGCCACGTGGGTTCAGGAACTGCCGATGCAGCTTTCCGACTTGGGCGAGCAGCCTGCCGAGCAGGTCGGGCGGCACGCTGCCCTCGCCGCGGGCCGCAGCGCACACGGCCTTGGTCAACCGCTCCGGGGTCGCCTCAGCACGCCGCACCACTCCGGCGACTCCCGCCTCGACGGCCGCCGCCAGCCCCGTGTCGTCGATGTGAGTGACGACCAGGACCGACTGGCACGAGCCGCGCTGCAGGCTGCGCAGCACCTGGACGGTGTCCTCGTCGACGCTGTCGGCGACCACGACGGCCACCGTGGCCCGCTCGTCCCCGGCATCGAGCAGGGTAACCTCCGGCCGGGGGCGCAGCTGGCTAGCCACTCCAGCGTGCGAGACCGGATCACGCGCACAGACACAGATCGCGACACGATCCATGCCGTCACCTCCCACATCAGGTCGGTGTTGTCATGCCCGATCGTGCAACGGCACGCTTATCGTGCACTCAACGCGGACTCAACGGGCAGGTCTCGTGGTGCCCAGTAACGGTCAACTGCTGCCCGCATTACCGCGGCCGATGTACGCTTTCCACATGAACATGACGACTCGGACGCAGTCAATTCCGAACGATCCAGTTCGCTGAAATGTCATGCATATCGCCCGACGCCTCATAGTGATCGGCCGGCTCCTGGGAGTAGGTCTGACTGGCGCTATGGGGTGGATCCACCTGCGGCTGTGGGTGAACGGTTTCCGTGAGGTGCCGGTGATCGGCCCGCTGTTCTTACTCAATGCGATCGGTGCCGCTGTGCTGGCTGCGGTGTTGCTGGCCGTGCCGGTCCGCCTGCTGACCGCCGCTGCCGCAGTCACCGCCGTCTTCACCGCGGGAACCCTGGCGGGGTTGATTCTCAGCCTGACCGTCGGCTTGTTCGGCGTGCAGGAATCCCTGCAAACCCCGCTGGTTCCGGCCACGCTGGCCGTCGAGGCGGCCGGGGTGCTCGTGTTCGTGCTTATCGCGATACTCGGTACGTGGTTGAACCGCCAACCGCTCCGATCAGGCTGAGCCGCTTCGACTAGGGACTGCTTCGACTCGGGCGTGTTCCGACTCGGACCGGCAGGCGGCGTAACCGCGTATCAAGATTTTGAATAGCCGTAACCTCCGGAAAATCCCAAACCGTGGAGCAGCTTCTGGAAGCCATCCCAAGTCGCGTTGAGAATTCGGCTGACCGACTCGGCGAACTCCGGCATCTGGTTCGTAACGAACGGCCCGATCAGGGGTATAAGAATAAGAATCAAAAGCACGACCACGACGATAGTCAGCACCTTGACAACCGCGTCTACCATTGAATTTCCTCCCTGTGCAGGCGGTGCGATCGGACAATATGCCGTCCTTGGGTGTGGACGGCTGGTGAACTACGGTCGAGCTGTCGGTCAGCAAACTCGACTTTGTGGTAAGGGCCGATAGCATCAGCACAGATGGCCATCATCTCGGCATCTTCTATCGAAATGACTGCATGGAACGTCGTTCGCGAGTTGAACGCTGGCTCAGCGCCGCGCGCCGCGCGCCCGTGCCCGTAGGCGCGGCGCCCGTCGCCGAGCGCCGCTGAAGGGTCGCCGTGCGTGATCACACGCCTAGGGTACGGCGTGCGTCCAGATCTGCCTCCAGGGTGGCCGTGTCAATCCCCCAGAAGGGATCGAGCGGGTCGGGACACACCCGGTGGGAAGTGCTCCGACAGGTCTGCAGGGCAGGATCGCTACGGCCCGCCGGCGGCCTCGTCGTCCACCGAGGTCTCCGACTGGCGGGCAAGGTGGGCGCTGATCAACCCGAGGAGCAGGTCGGTGTCCACAGGTTTGGTGACGTAGTCGTTCGCTCCGGAGGCCAGGCTCTTCGCTCGGTCCTCCTTCATCGCTTTCGCGGTCACCGCGATGATGGGCAAGTCGGCGTAGCGGCTCAGGTTGCGGATTGCGGCAACCGTGGCATTGCCGTCGAGCTCGGGCATCATCACGTCCATCAGGACCAGGGCAGTGTCGTCGTGGTGCTCCAGCGCGCGGACTCCGGCCACTCCGTTGTCGGCGACGACGACCTGCAAACCGTGCGCCTCGAGCAGGCTCGTCAGCGCGAACACGTTGCGCAGATCGTCGTCGACGATCAGGACTTTCTCCCCGTGGAAGCGCAGCGGAGCCCCGTCGGGCCCGGAGCGCACCTGCGGCAGCGACCGGGCCGCCGACACCAGCTCGGGTGCTACCAGCTTGCCGATCGGCGTGTCGTGCGCGGCGCTGTAGGGAGCCGTCAGCGGGGACTGCTCGGAGATGCCGGGCAGGTAAGCCTCCGGCAGGTAGAGCGTGAAAACGCTCCCCTTGCCCGGTTCGCTGCGCACCACCAGCTCGCCATCGATCAGCTGGGTCAGTTGCCGGCTGATCGACAATCCGAGACCGGTGCCGCCGTAACGGCGGCTGGTCGTACCGTCTGCCTGCTGGAACGCGTCGAAGATCACCGACAGCTTGTCGGCGGCGATTCCGATGCCGGTGTCCTCCACCTCGAATGCCACCCGGGCCGGCGCGGTGCGCAGCGCTTCGCTACCCACCTCCTCGGCAGACGCCGGCCGGATCCGCAGCGCCACCCCACCCTCCTCGGTGAACTTCAGGGCGTTGGACATCAGATTGCGCAGTACCTGCTGCAGGCGCTGCTCGTCGGTGTGCAGGACTGGCGGCAGTGTTGGATCGAGCTCCACGGTGAAGTGCAGCGCCTTCTCGGCGGCCAGCGGCTCGCACAGCGTCGTGACATAGCTCACCACGGCGGTCATCGCCACATCCGACGGCGACGGTTCCATCCGACCGGCTTCGACCTTGGCCAGGTCGAGGATGTCGTTGATCAGCTGCAGCAGGTCGCTGCCGGCGGAGTAAATGGTCTTGGCGAACTCCACCTGCTTGGTCGACAGGTTGCCTTCCAGGTTGTCGGTGAGCAGCTTGGCAAGGATCAACGCACTGTTGAGTGGGGTGCGCAGCTCGTGCGACATGTTCGCCATGAAGTCCGACTTGTACCGGGATGCGGCGGCCAGCTCGGCTGCTCGTTCCTCGAGCTCCTGGCGGGCGAGCTCGATCTCGGCGTTCTTGATCTCGATATCGCGGTTCTGGACCGCTAGCAGGGCGGCTTTCTCCGCCAGCTCGGTGTTGGAGCTCTGCAATTCGTGCTGCTGGGCCTGTAGCCGCTGCGAACCCGCGGTCAGCTCCTGGGCCAGCCGCTGTGACTCGGCCAGCAGCGCCTCGGTGCGGGAGTTGGCCAGGATGGTGTTGACGTTGACGCCGATCGTCTCGCGAAGCTGCTCGACCAGGTCCCGGTGCACCGAGGTGAACTCGTTGAACGACGCCAGCTCGATCACCCCTAACACCTGGTCCTCGAACAGCAACGGCACCACGAGCAGGTTGGTCGGTGCGGCAGACCCGAGGCCGGAGCTGATCGTCACGTAGTCCGGGGGTGCCTCGATGACCAGGATCGTCCGCTTATCCAGCGCCGCCTGCCCGACCAGTGACTCGCCGAGGGCGAAGCGGTGGACCAACGCTGGGTTCGGAATGCCGTAACCCGCAGTGAACTCCACTACCCGTGGCCCGCCGTCGTCGGCGCGGACCCGGAAGAATGCCGCTTGCTGGGCTGACACCAGGGGAGCCAGTTGGCTCAGTACCAGCGACGCGACGGTGGCCAGGTCGCGGTGGCCCTGCATGAGACCGGAGATCCGGGCGAGGTTGGTCTTGAGCCAGTCCTGTTCCTGGTTGGTCCGGGTGGCCTCCTTGAGGTTGGCGACCATCTGGTTGATGTTGTCCTTGAGCTCGGCGACCTCGCCGAATGCGTCGACGGTGATCTGGCGGGTCAGGTCACCCGCGGCCACCGCGGTGGCCACGGCGGCGATCGCGCGTACCTGGGTGGTGAGGTTGCCCGCCAAGCCGTTGACGTTCTCGGTCAGCCGCTGCCAGGTACCCGACACACCGATCACCTCAGCCTGCCCGCCGAGCTTGCCCTCGGTGCCGACCTCACGGGCCACCCGGGTGACTTCGGAGGCGAATGCCGACAGCCGGTCCACCATGGTGTTGATCGTGGTCTTGAGCTCCAGGATCTCGCCGCGGGCGTCCACATCGATCTTCCTGGACAGGTCGCCGCTCGCCACCGCGGTGGTCACCTGGGCGATGTTGCGCACCTGACCGGTCAGGTTGTTGGCCATGAAGTTGACGTTGTCGGTGAGGTCCTTCCAGGTGCCGGCGACATTGGGTACCCGGGCCTGGCCGCCCAGCGTTCCCTCGGTACCGACCTCACGGGCCACTCGGGTGACCTCGTCGGCGAACGCACCCAAGGTGTCGACCATCCGGTTGATGGTCTCGGCCAACGCCGCGACCTCGCCACGCGCCTCCACCGTGATCTTCTTGGACAGATCGCCGCCGGCCACCGCGGTGGCCACCGCGGCGATGCTGCGCACCTGGCTGGTGAGGTTTTCGGCCATGCCGTTGACATTGTCGGTCAGCGCTTTCCAGGTGCCGGCCACCCCGCGTACCTGGGCTTGACCGCCGAGCTCGCCTTCGCTACCGACCTCGTGCGCCACCCTGGTCACCTCGTCGGCGAAGGCGGAGAGCTGGTCGACCATGGTGTTGAGGGTGTTCTTGAGCTCCAGGATCTCACCGCGGGCGTCCACAGTGATCTTGCTGCCGAGATCTCCCCGAGCCACCGCGGTGGCCACCTGGGCGATGTTGCGCACCTGGGCGGTGAGGTTGCCGGCCATCACGTTGACCGAATCGGTCAGGTCCCGCCAGGTCCCGGCCACGCCGGGCACCTGCGCTTGCCCACCCAGCTTGCCCTCGCTACCGACCTCGCGGGCCACCCGGGTCACCTCGGCAGCAAACGCCGAGAGCTGGTCGACCATGGTGTTGAGGGTGTCCTTGAGCTCCAGCAGCTCACCGGACACCTCGACGGTGATCTTGCGGCTGAGATCGCCCCGGGCTACCGCGGTGGCCACTTCGGCGATGTCTCGGACCTGGGCGGTGAGGTTGCCGGCCATCACGTTGACCGAATCGGTCAGGTCCCGCCACGTCCCGGCGACCTCGGGGACCTGCGCCTGCCCTCCCAGCCGGCCCTCGGTGCCGACTTCGCGGGCCACCCGGGTCACCTCGGCGGCGAACAGCGACAACTGGTCGAGCAGCCGGTTGACAGTGTCGCCCAGCTGGGCGAAATCGCCCCGGAGCGGCTGGTCGGACACTCGTGACGACAGGTCGCCCTCGGAGACCGCAGCCAGTACCCGAGCCAGCTCGGTGGTCGGTCGAGTCAGGTCCTCGATCAGGCCGTTGATCGCCGCGGCGGCGATCGACCACCCACCACTTCCTTCGTCGGCGAGCCGCTCGTCCGTCCGGCCCTCCTGGCCGACCGCCTCGCGCACTTGGATCAGCGCACCGACCAGCGACTGGTTGCGTTCGGCGATCTCGTTGACCACGGTCGCGATCCGCCCCGCGAGGCTGGTGTCGGTGACCATCAACCGGCGTCGGAAGTTGCCGTCGCGCAGCTCTTCCAGGGCTAGCAGGAGTCGTTCCAGCACGGCGGTATCGGCCGGATCCACTCGCTCCTGCAGTGATCCCAGCGCC
Source organism: Pseudonocardiaceae bacterium (assembly GCA_050700495.1). Lineage (GTDB taxonomy): Bacteria > Actinomycetota > Actinomycetes > Mycobacteriales > Pseudonocardiaceae. Next base: position 12,012 of record JBOHHF010000541.1, on the reverse strand, counting down.
GACACGGGCTGCGCGCTCACGATGAGCCTCCCAGAACATCACGGTGCCTTGAGCTCGTAGAGTGCCACGAGCGGCCGTCGGATTCGACCCGGAGTACACCTAACCTTAGGGATACTCTCGGTCGCGGCGCGTTCGGAACCGGGTGAGGAGATGCAGTGGCATCTGACGTGGACCCCGTCGCCGAGTTGCTGGTGCCCGGGCTGCCCCTATTGCTCGACGGCATCGACCAAGCAGTGATCGTGGAAGACGCGTCCGGCCGGATCCAATTGCTCAACGTGGCGGCCCGGCGGCTTTTCCCCGACCTCGAGCTCGGTGATGAATCCAACCGCAGCGGGGAGTTCTTCGTCGCCGAGGCCGGTGGGCGTCGGGTTCGTGGCCGGCTGCGGCGGCTCACCGATGGCTGGCAGGCCTGGTTGGTCAGCCAGATCGACCAGGTCGAGGTCGCCGAGATCACTGACAAGGCGATCGATCGCCACGATTTCATGCTGGCCGCCGGCCGCGAGCTGACGGCGGAGATGGCCCACGACAAGGCGGCGGCAGCCCTGGTCCGGATGGCCGTCCCGGTGTTGGGAGAGCGGGCCGCGGTACTACTGCCGGCACCGCGAGCTCGAATGTCGTGGTGGGGATTCAGCGATGGCGAGGCCCGACCGGCCAGCGGCATCGCCCGAGCACCCGCTCCTCGAACGGCTCCCGTTCTGACCAATGCGTTGCGGGGCATTACGGGAAACACGGCCACCGTGCCGGCCTGCGAGCTGGCCGCGTTGACTCCGGCGCTCGGACCCGACGTCACCGAACGGCAGCCGGTCGTGGCGACGCCACTGCGGGGGCCGCAACGGACCGAAGGCCTGCTGGTGGTGGTCCGGCCGGTTGCAGCAGACCTGCTTGCACCCTTGGCGGCGCTGGCCGGTCCGGCGCTCGACGCGGGCCGGCGGCGGCAAGACCGGGCTCTCGCCTTGAAACAGCTGCAGGCTCCACTGCTGCCACCGCGACCGGACGCGTTGCCGGTACTGTCCGGGGTGCAGCTGGGCGTGGCACATCGGCCGGCCGCCGGTGAGCTGGCGGTGGGCGGCGACTTTTATTTTATTCGTCCCATTCCTGACGGAAACACCTTGTTCGCCCTCGGTGACGTGTGCGGCAAGGGCGCCGAGGCGCTGGCGGAAAGTAGCCGGGTGCAGCACTCGCTGGCTGCGTTGATGGTCGTCGAGCAGGAACCGGCCCGGTTGCTCCACCTGCTCAACCAGGCGTTGCTGGCCGCCGGGCGGACGGTCTTCACCACGATGGTGCTCGGCACCCTGCAGCCCGCCCGCGTGGGGCTGACGCTGACGCTCGCCGGCGGTGGCCATCCTGCGCCGATGGTGTTGCGGGGCAGCGGTCACGTTGAGGAGGTCGGGGTGCCCGGCACGGTGGTGGGTATCCTTCCCGACGGCCGCTTCGGCCGGACCTCGATCACGCTGGAACCGGGCGATACCTGCCTGCTGTACAGCGACGGCGTCACCGAGGCCGGTCGCCGCACCGGAGAGAATCAGGAGCAGTTCGGGCCGGCTCGGCTGGCTGGCTGCCTGCGCGGCTGCACCGGGATGACCGCGCAGGCCGTGGCAACCCGGGTCAAGGACACGGTCACCGACTGGCTGGGCCGCAATGATGGCGACGATCTGGCGGTGCTGGCCGTCCGTGCTGTCACCCCGGGCGCCGGTAGCTAGCGCCGTTCCGCACCCGGCCGCATGGCGCCCGCTGCGACGTGCCCGATATCGTGCGGGGTGTGAGCAGCGACTTCGCCGACATCATGGGTCTCCACTTGGCCCAGCACGGTCCGGACGCGCGTGTCGTCACCGTCGTGGGCGAGATCGACGCGCTGACCGCGCCGGAGCTGGCCTCTTTCCTGTCGGTCCAGCTGGACGCTGCCCGCCTCGTAGTGGTGGATCTCGACGGTGTGCAGTTCCTGGGGTCCGCCGGGCTGTCCGTGCTGTTCGAGGCGAACGAGCTGGCCATCCGGGAAAACCGCGCCCTGCGGTTGGTGTGTAACTCGCGAATCGCCAATCGGGCATTGGAGGCCACCGAGCTGAAAGAGCACTTCACCTTCGCCGACAACGTCCCGCATGCCCTCCAGGATCCACCCTGACGGGTGGTTTACCGGACTGAGGCGGCTTGGTCGCATTGGATCTTGCGGACACCGGACAGCCCCGACACTCGCGTTTACCGTTCGCTGAAGGAGACGATGGCAAGTGCAAGGTTTTGTGACCGGGTTGACCGGGAGTGCCGCATGAACCGCCGCCGTTGACGTGGTACCAAGATCACGGATAACTCAGTGAACAGCGACCGTTCGATCCTCAATCACCGCGCAGCGTTGCCGACCCCTTCAGGTGGGAAGTCAGTGCTGTCGATCGAGCTATATACTCCGGCGAATGCTATCACCATCCCTACGATTCGCATGGTTGCCGCTGATCTCGCCGCACGCGCGGACTTCGACCTTGACTCGATCGACGACCTGCGGATGGCAGTCGACGACGTCTGCGCCATGCTGGTCCGGATCGCCGCCGCGAACGCGACGCTGAGCTGCAGGTTCACTGTCCACGCCGACCGGATCGAGCTGGTCGCGGAGGTCGACGCAGATGACTCGGTGGGCCCACTGCCCACGAGGTCTTTCGGTTGGCGGGTGTTGGAGTCCCTCGCAGATGAGGTCAGTGCTAGTTACCTGCCCGGTGCACCAGTTTCCGGTGTTCAAAGCCAGGGTGGGAGAGTGCGTATCACCCTGGCCAAAGGCACCGTGACCGCGACACAGACGTGACGTCGTCCGGGCCGTCGGCCGCTACCCGCGACGGTGACTACACGCATCTGGTTCCGCTGCAGCGGCGCTATGCCGAGCTGCCGGTCGACGATCCTGCTCGTCAGCAGCTGCGTGCGCAACTGATCAGCGGTTACCGTCCGATTGCGCAACACATCGCACGTCGCTTCGCCGGTCGCGGCGAGCCGCTGGATGATCTCGTCCAGGTCGCCACCATGGGGCTGATCAATGCCGTGGACCGGTTCGAGCCGGACCGCGGCTCGGACTTCTTCTCCTTCGCGGTGCCCACGATCACCGGAGAGGTGCGCCGGTATTTCCGCGACCACGGCTGGGCGACACGGGTGCCGCGCCGGCTGAAGGATCTGCACATTGCCATCCGGGGTACCCTGGCCGAGCTGTCCCAGCAGCTCGGTAGGGCGCCCCGGCCCAGTGAGATCGCTGCTCGGTTGGACTTGCCCCTTGCGGAGGTGATCGAGGGGCTACGGGCCGGTGACGCATACCGAAGCTCGTCTCTGGACGAGATGCTCGGCACTGGGGAGGGCAGCGCGACCCTCGGTGAACTGGTGGGCGGCCTGGACAGCCACCTGACGCTGATCGACGACCGTGAGGCACTGCGACCCTTACTAGCGGAGCTCGCGCCTCGCGAACGGACGATCCTCGTACTGCGGTTCTTCCGCCAGATGACCCAGACCGAGATCGCTGATCATGTTGGCATTTCGCAGATGCACGTCTCACGGGTGCTCCGCCAGACACTGACACACCTGCGGGAACGCATGTCTACCCCGGACTGACTGACCGTCGATGCCCGTTTCCCCGAGCCGGCACCGGGTACCCCATCACTCAGCGTCGATTCGAGCAGTCGGCTTGATCATGGAGGCTCAGGTGCGCGACGAAGAGTTCATCACAGAAGTGCAAATCAGGGCCGGGTTGCATACCCGTGCCGACGCCGAACGCGTCACCCGCGCGATGCTGGCGATTCTGGGCGAGCACCTGCCGGACAGTGTGGCCGGTGCGGTTGCAGCCGCCTTACCCGAGGAGCTTGGTGAACAGCTGTGGAGTCGCAAGCCGCGATCGCGAGTGACCGGGGCCCAGGCGGGCCGACTGAGTAGAGGGATAGAACGAGGCGAGGCCAGCTGGCCTGGTGACAACACCAGCGCCGATGCCGATATCGACGGCGCACGAGCGTAACCAGGCATTCAGCGGACTCGACGAATTTCAGGGCGGCGCGAACCCCACTGAACGCGGTGAGTCGGAGGTGATGACTGCCCAGACCTGGCGGGGCGTTTACGCAGGCGTCCGATCCGGGTATCCGTCAGCATGTTGACATCTGCACGGGAGACTGAGCGCAAATTCGATGCCGACGAGTGCGACCCGTTGCCGGTCTTGAGTGGTATGTCTGGCCTTGGCGGCCAGACCGGACCGCAGGAGCAGGTTCTCGAGGCGAGGTACTACGACACCCGTGACCTGCGGCTGGCGCGGGGCGGGATCACGTTGCGCCGACGCAGCGGTGGTGACGATGCCGGCTGGCATCTGAAACTACCGCACGGTGACGATAGCCGCGACGAACTGCGGGTGCCTTTGGATCGCACCGGGACCCACCGTGCAGTGCCGACGGAGCTTGCCGCGCTGACCCGAGTCCATGCTCGCGGCGCCAAGCTCCGACCGGTCGCCTTGGTGACGACCAGACGCTGCCGCTGGAGGCTGTCCGACGGCGATGGTGAGCCGGTAGCGGAGTTGGTCGACGACCACGTCACAGCCCATACCCTGGGCTCACAGACCACAGCGAAGTCCTGGCGGGAGATCGAGGTGGAGCTTGTCGGGCACGGCAGACCCGAGCTACTGGACCGGGTCGAGCGGCGGTTGGGTAAGGCTGGAATACGCCGTTCGAGCTCGGCCTCCAAGCTTGCCCGGCTGTTAGGGGACCGATGGCCCGTCCCGACGCCGTCGCCGGCGGTGGATGCCAAGTCTTCAGCCGGCCGCGCCGTGCTCGCCTACCTCGGTGGCCATACCGAGGAGATCACCCGCTACGACCCGTTGGTGCGCCAGCAGGTCCCGGACGCCGTACACCGGATGCGGGTGGCGACCCGGCGGACGCGCAGTGCGCTGCAGGTGTTCGGCAAGCTCATCGAGCGCGACCGGGCTCGGTGGCTCGCCGCGGAGCTCAAGTGGCTCGCCGAGGTACTCGGCCCGGCCCGGGACCTGGAGGTGTTGCGGGAACGGTTCGACGAGTCCGCCGCGGCCCTGCCCGCTGAGGAGGTGGTGGGCCCAGTCAAGCAGCGGTTCACCCGCCACTTCGCCCGGCGTGAAGCCACCGCCGCTGACGATGTGCGGGCCGCATTGGACAGCCCGCGATACTTCGCTCTGCTCGACGACCTCGACGCGCTGCTCTCCGACCCGCCCCTGACCCGACGGGGTCGCCGGCCAGCCGGCCGCGAGTTGCCGCGCCTGATCGGCCGCATCGACAGCAAGGTCGCCCGCCGGATGCGCCGCGCCGACCGGCAAGGCTCAGGTTCGACCCGCGATGTTGCCCTGCACGAGGTGCGCAAGGCAGCCAAGCGGCTGCGTTACGCCACCGAAGTGGCATTGCCGGTACTCGGAAAACCGGCTGATCGCTTCCGCAAGCGGGCCAAGACCGTTGCACAGCTGCTGGGCGAGCACCACGACGCTGTGGTGGCTCGTCCGGTGTTGCGCGAGATCGGCATGCAAGCGCACCTGGACGGCGAAAACGGCTACACTTTCGGGTTGTTGCACGGTCAGCAGAGTGCCGTGATTCACAGCGCCGACGGCGCGCTATCTACGGCCTGGCGTCGCTTGACGGCCGGTAAGTGGCGCCGCTGGCTGCGCTGAGTAGCCGTTGTTTAGGTAGCATCACAGTGGGGGTACCTGCTAGGTCGAGACTGGCCTGCTGAGGAAGGGAGCTTTGATGGCTTTACAAGACAAGATTAAGAACACCGCCGACGTGCTGAAGGGCAAGGCCAAGGAAGCCGCCGGTAAGGTCACCGGCAACGAGAGCTTGGAGGTTGAGGGCAAGCTGGAGCAAGGTAAGGGTGATCTCAAGCAGGTTGGGGAAAAGATCAAGGATGCAGGCAAGGACGTTTTCGGCAAGTAGTTGATGTATGGAGAATGGCCGAGTTTCTGCTCGCGTGGCGAAGCTTGCAATCGCACCGCCGGACAGAATATTTGTTTCGCTCCGCGAGCAGCTTGACAACGTCCGAGAGTGGAACGACGAGCGCGAGTGGGGCTTCAGCGTTGACTATCTCGACTCAGTTGACCTCACTCCTTCGTTCGACAACGAGCCCCTAGTCGTTGACCTTCTCGCTGTCTATCTGGGGGACGACGACGAACTTGACGGCGTGCGGCGCACCTGCCATGAACTGTGGACGGTGGCCGCCGAGCAGCAGGCTCACAGCTGGTGTTGGGACTGGCGCAAGGATCACGCCAAGCCGGTACGCTTGCGCCACGGAATCGTCCATCGGCCTGGTGTTCGGCGCGTCACCCTGAATTTGGCCGCCCATTTCGAACCGGGCCGATACCTCCGGCCCAGCAGAGTTCGGGGCGTGGACTCGGCGCACGCCGAGGTGCTCGCTGCCGCTGCCCACTTTCCCCGGTGGATCCGCGCCATGGACGGCAAAACTATTCCCTACACCTGGCTTTCGGGCTATGAGGTGATGATTCGGGGTCGCTCAAGCCCGGATCGACTGCCGGCGTTGAGTTGGACGGAGTTTCGGCACACCATGAGCCTCACCGCCGGTTGGGCTCAGCACGCCCACAGCGGCTGGGCCTCGCCCACCTGCACGAGCTGAGTGGCTCAATACTGTGAGCCACTCAGCTCGGTTTGTGCAGCTGCACCCGGGCGAGCTGTCCGTCCTCGATCTCGGCGGTCATCCAACTGCAGGTCGGCTGGCGGCGCCGGTCGGTGGGGGAGCCCGGGTTCACCAGGCGCAGGCCATTGGGGGCTACCGTGTCCCACGGGATGTGGCTATGCCCGAAGACCACTACGTCGGTATCGGGGAAACGGGCGATGCACCGCTCCTCCCGGCCGCGAGCTGATCCAGTTTCATGTATGACCGCCAGCCGTACCCCATCCAAGTCGGCCGTTGCGATCTCCGGCAAACGTGTGGACAACGACGGGCCGTCATTGTTCCCGAACACCCCGATCAGCCGGTCCGCCCGAGCTAGCAACGCATCCAATAGCTCGACGCACACCCAATCCCCGGCGTGTACCACGACGTCAGCCTCGTCTACGGCCTGCCACAGTTGCTCGGGTAGGTCCCGCGCGCGGCGCGGGACGTGCGTGTCGGCCATCAGCAGCAGCTGCATAAGCTCCCATCATGCCTACTATGGCGTCGGACTGTCGGGAGTGCCTGGAGGAATCGGTTGGTGGACCACCGTGCCAGCGATGGCCGTGTCGGTGATGGTCGTGTCTCAGAGACGGCTGCGCCGCCAGCTCCTCGAGGAGCCAGCCCCGACCCCGGCGAGCTGCAGTGCGAGGCACAGCAACCCCGCCGTGATGAAGGTGAACGCGTCCAGTGGGCCGAGCGCGATTCCGGCCAGGTCGAGTATCAGGGCGATGGCGAACAAAACGGCGGCGACGATGGCGAGCATGGTGTTCTCCTTAAGGCCGCGATCAGGCAGTCAAGGCTTCCTTGGCAACCCGAAGTCGATGACCCTCGAGGTCGGAGCGCTGGGTCTCGGCCCGCTTCGCGAGCCTAGCCAAGTCGGTTGCAACGAGCTCGGTGTATGAATCGCTCACCTCAAGCAGAGTGCGCCACAGCGAAAGCTTGCCCTCGATACCCAGCGACAGCGTCTCGAACTCCAGCAGGCGCTTCAAATTCTGGTCACCGGTCATCGTGCCACTCAACTTCAGCCTGCTCGCCTTCTCCGCGATCCAGCCAGCTGCTTGCTTGACCGGGCTCCGTTGGATTCCGAGCCGCTCCATCAGCCCTTCCAACGTCACTTTGTCCTGCTCGATCCCGTGGGCCAGCTCTGCAAGGAAGGGACCGAACGGGGTATCCGCGTACTCGGAGCTGATCTTGCTCGCGAGGTCGCTACCCATGGCAGAACCAGCCAGGTGATCGTTGAGGTAAGTCTCCAGTCCCTTGGCTGAGGCCATGACGGGTCTCCTTCGACGGGTGTGGGCAGATTCGAGGTACCCCGAATCGCAGCAACTCAACCCCAGGTGGGGCGAGTCCTGCAAGAGCGCCTGCCGCACGCGCTGGTCAACCGGTAGATCGTCCACTCCGCGTTCCGGTATGCGACCGGCAAAGCTGCGAGCGAGTTCCGGTCGACCACCCATGCGTTGCCCTCGTTCGCGGCGACGGCGAGGTAGTCGGGGTCGAAGCTGCGCACCATCGGGTCGTCGGTTTGCCCCTGCAGCACCGCGCTGACCGCGGCCTCCCGCTCCGCGTACGGCAGGTTGAAGTTGTACAGCCAACCTCGATACCCCATGACGATCGATCGCCCGCCCAATGTCGCGATCGGCTGGTTGGGCCGGTCGGTGCTGATGAACACGTCGTCGGGAGCAGTGTTGGCGCGGACCCAGCCGGCGAGCGCCACGTCGGAGCTGCTGGCGAACTGGTCGCGCAACTGGAACTCGCGGGTGAGGGAGAGCATGCCCGGGATCGCCACGATCAGCGCGGCCGGCAGCAGCAGAGCAAGGTTCCAGCGACTCGCCCGATAAGCCTGGACGGCGAGGAAACCGGCGAACAGGCCAGCTGTGAGATAGACGTAGTAGATCAGCTTGAGGTTGTCGTACTCGAACGGCTGGAATGCGTACACCTGGGTGACGGCGAGGATCGCCAGGAAGGGTAGATACCACACCAGGTGGTGTCTGCAATTCCGACGCAGCAGCAGGAACGGCAGGGCGACGAAGAAGAGGCCCATCAGGCCGAAGTTGGTCCCCCAGTAGGCCCAGATCGACTCACCCGCGCCCAATTCCCACCCGAACCGGAACCGTCCCCCCGAACCACGGCTGTTCGCCAGCTGCTGCCACGCCAGCTGTGGTGCGGCCAGGACGAGCGCGAGCCCGCCCGCGGCCAGATGGCTCCACGGCAGCCGGCGCAGACCGAAGGCGGCCTCCACGGCCAAGGCGAACAGCACCACCCCGCACGCGATGAACGAATGCGGGTGGGCCATCGGGAGCAGTCCGATCAGCACGCCGCCGACGAGCAGGTACCGCCGGTCGCCGGTGTGCCGGGCTACTTGGAGCAGGACCAGCACGCTGAGTCCGACCCCGAGGCCGAACAGGAACGCGCGCTGCGGCAGCAGGGCATGCGCGACGAGGTTGGTGACGTTGCCGTTCTCCTCGCTGAGCACGGTGTAGTCACGCGGGAGGTCGGAGAGAAACTCCGGCAGGCCCAGGCCGCTGTCCCGCCAGTCGGCGTAGGCGACGGGTAGCCCGACGGCCGAACCGGTCAGCAGGACCAACGCGAGGCTGCTGACAGCGGCGCCGACGTGACCGAACAGCCGCAGGCTGTAGGACAGCAGAAGCTGGCAGCAGGCCTGCGCCAGCAGCACACCGGGCAGGAAGAGACTCAGGTGCAGGCTCCAGCCGTCGCGGAGGTAGAGCGCCGACAGGAGGTCGATGAGGAACGGGTACGTCATGTTCGCCCCGCTCGCGACTGGCAGGTCCAACGGCATCCGGTCGAATTCCGCGAGGTGGCTGATGATGGCCGCGTGCAGCCCGAAGTCGGCCCAGGTCGACCCGGCGGAGTACACCCCCGTCGGGTCCGGCAGGAGGCTGTGCGTCCAGAAGAGTCGGCCGAGCAGCGCCGTGGTGATCAGGCTGGCGACGCCCCAGAGGATCCAGCCGGACCGCCCGCCCTCCAGCGGGCGCCATTCGGGCCAGGTGCGCCGGCGCGGGTACCACAATGCGATGCTGGCGACGGCGCTGACGCCGACGGTGAGCGGGATGGCGAGGTCATAGGGCAGCACCAGCGCGGCGAGGAACGTCAGCCAGGTCCAGCCGAACAGACCGATCACGACGGCGAGCGCCGCGGCTTCGAAGGGGTAGAGCGGCAGTCGTAGCCACCAGACGGTGGCCATACCCAGCAGGAGAGCCGAAACCAGCAGGATCAGCGCCATGAATCCAGCCAGATGCGGCCATAGAGGCCGCCGTCGCTGAGTGGGAGCCCGTAGGAGAGTGGGGCGAAGTAGAGGAAGCCCGCCAGCGCGACCCCGAGGATGCCCCAGTAGAGGGCCGCCGAAGGCCGGGAAGGGAAGCGCCACACCTTCTCACCATCGGTCATCCAGCCCGCCAGCAGTCCCAGCCCGATGCTGACCGCGGCGATGCAGAACAGGGATGAGAAGAAATAGTGGTAAAGGAACATCGGCCGTTCGATGGTGGCGAACGGCAGGAAGCTTCCTGCCCACGCGACGCCGAGTAGACCCACCGTCCCGTGATGCCGTTCGAAGAGCTCCGGGTGGCGCACCCAGCCCAGCGCAACCACGATCACGCCCGCCAGTAGGCCCCACCAGATGACCGGGTTGCCCAGAAGATAGATGTACCGCTGCTTGCCGTCCGTCTTGGCCGCGTCGGTCCAGTAGTAGATCGGTCGCTTCATGACCGGCCAGCTCAGCCAGCTGGAGCTGTACGGGTGTGTGCTGTCGTTGAGCGAGACCTCGTACCGGTGGATCGCAGCGTTGATTTCGATGAAGCGATCGGGAAACGACATGCTTGCGGCCGGATCGTAGCCGGTGTTGCCGACCAGGGTGGATTGGAAGCGCTGGGACATGAACGCATCGCCCGGGCCGCTGCGGGGAAGCAGCTGGAAATGGATGGCGAAGACGGTGACGTAGAGGAAAACCGGGACCAGGACGAGGACGGCCACCTGGGGGAGTGCCAGTCGCCAACTGACCCGATGGCGCAGCGTCTGGACGAACCACACGAGCCCGATCAGACCGAGTGCCGCCAGGCCGGTCCACTTGGTGCTGGCGGCCATGCCGGCCAGGACAGCGCTGGCGGTCAGCATGATCCAGTGCGCCCGTCCGGTGCGGCGCCGGGATGCCAGGTAGCAGGTGATGGCACCGATACCGAACAGTAGGAGCATACTGTCGACGAGGATGAGCCGGGACTCGACGAGGATCGCGTTGTCGAGCAGCACCAACGCCGCCCCGAATGTCGCCACCCGCCGGCTGGCAGTCAGCTCGCGCAGCAACAGGTAGAACACCGCCACCAGCGCCGTGCCGGCCAGCGCCGGCAGCAGGCGTAGGGTCACCGCGGGATCGGTGGACTGCGCCGTGGCGGAGACACCCAACAGCTTTGCCCAGCCGCCCAGCAGCAGCTTGCCCAGCGGCGGGTGGAGGTCGAAGTAATACGAGCCGTCCAGGTAGCGCAGCGCGTACTCGCGGAAGTACACCTCGTCGAAGACGATCGCGCGCGGGTGGGTGATCGCCACCAGACGGGTCACGGCGGCGAGAAACGTAAGAACGATAAGCTCCAGGGGCACGTTGCGTCGCTGCCGGGCTGCCTTCGCCGGCCGGTCCCGGGCTTGCCCCGCATCAGGTTTGGCAACGCGGTCAAGGAGCCGGGAGCGGACCGAACCTGCCACGCGACACTCCAATTCCATGCGGGGTCGGAGGCGGTCCTGCGTGCGTTCGGGTGAGCCCGGGACAGTTGCCCCACGCAGGGGAAATCTGCAAGTCAGGCGTGAACATCCGGTGAACGGCGATAGGCTGCACGGTGTCGTATTCATGAACCTCCGGTTTTGGTTAAGAAGGGACCAACGATATAGGAACCCCCGGTACAACCAAGACCACAGCTCGTGTCCGTAAGGATTGTTCACCTGCGGTTTTCCGTGCTGAGTGACGAACAATCCACGCAGAGCGACCTATAGTTGCAGTGACATTTTCTTTAGTGTTTTAAGCGTGACCTTCGGCAACCTGGCCCCGGCCGACACCTTCGATGTTGCGCAGCCGCCTGCGCTCTCGCCTGTTGTCGACATAGTCATCCCGGTCTATAACGAGGAAACCGACCTCGAGCCGTGCGTGCGACGCCTGCATGCGCACCTGACTGCCGGGATGCCCTATCCGTTCCAGATCACGATCGCCGACAACGCGAGCATCGACACCACGCTCGAGGTCGCGAACCGGCTGGCCGCGGAGTTCCCGCCCGTTCGGGTCGTGCACATGCCGGAGAAGGGCCGCGGTCGTGCGCTGCGCGCGGTCTGGTCCGCTTCGGACGCGGCGGTCCTGGCGTATATGGACGTCGACCTGTCCACCGATCTCGCAGC
>JBOHHF010000540.1:0-5155 GCA_050700495.1 Pseudonocardiaceae bacterium | reverse complement strand
TTCCCACCCTGTGCTCGACGTCCGCGGCTGGTCCCGCTCCGCGCCCACGCGTGAGGCGCTGGCTCAGGCGATTCGCACCCAAGGAGTTCCCGACGTCGACTACTTCCTCCGTAGCGCCGTCGCCGATGAACAGGGTTGGCGGCTGCTCTTCGACTACGACGAGATGATGGCTGTCCAGCACCATGGCCTCGGCGACTGGTGGAGCGACTGGCTCGGTTCGACATGCCCGGCCCTGCTGCTGCACGGGCAGCGCAGCACCCTGCTCTCCACCGAGATGGCCCACCAGATGGTCCGCCGCCGTCCGCACACCCAGCTGGTCGAGTTCCCCGCCGCCGGACACTTGATCCACGACGACGACCCCGCTGGCTGCGCGGCCGCGATCCTCGCCTTTCTCTCGAAGATCTCAGACTCGGTGTGAGCCGCACCCAGGCCCGCAAGCGGATCCCCTACTGGGCGAGCTAGTGGGTGTCCGTGCGCTTGGTGAGGTGGCTGAGGATGTCGCGTGCGTGGGTCCACAGCAATGAGCTGCCTTCGTTCGGCAGGACGGTGTGTGTTGCTGCGGGGAGCCGGGTGGCCAGGGTGGCTCCGAAGTCTGGTGAGTGGACGGGACTGGTGTCGAGCTGGCCGTACCAGAGGTCCACCGGCACCCGCATGTGCTCGGGTGCGACCAGCCACGGCCGTAAAACGGTGACGAGGTCTCGCGCGTACCCGGCGGCTCCATGGGAGAACCCCTCTTGCACTGACCGCAGGTACGCATCGCCGAGCGTCCCGCTGACGTAGAACTCCTTGTCGCGATCCGAGCTCATGGTGACGACCAGCTGCCACAGGCCGGCCGCGTCGGCGGTGCGAGCGAGCTGTTGCTCGAACCCGGCGGGGTCACTCCGCGCGGCGTCGACCATGGCGGCCACCTCGGGATGCAGTTGCGCACGCAGCGCGTCGTGGCCGAGGTCGTCCTGGCCTGCCACCACGGCGACGCACGACGCGATCCCCGAGCCGCCGAGGGCCAGCGCGAACGGTGCACCCTGGGAGAATCCGACTGCTGTGACATCGTGCAGGTCCTCCGCGCTGACGAGTTCTCGGATGTCCTCGGCCCAGGAGTCCAGAGACTTGTCAGGGTGCAGGCTCGAGCGGCCGAGCCCGGGTCGATCCACGGCTAGCAGCCGGACCACGAGTTCGTGCACGGCGTCCGCGCCGAACCCGAGGGACCCGCTCATGCCTGCGCCGGTGCAGAAGAGCACCGGCGTTCCGTCCGATGGGCCCCACTCTGACCAGGCAAGAACCCGCTGGTCGGGCAGCGTCACGACTCGAGTCCGCTCGGCAGGAGCAACACGAGAGTGCATAGATCAACCCTAAGGTCCTGGTGCAATGACGCACTCTGGATCGGGTCTCGGAGCTAGGTCCGGATCGAGGCGACGTCGATCGTTGCGGCGAGGATGTGCGCAAGGCACTGAACGACGACACAACCCCCCATGGGGGCGGTGTACCCGTGGATCGTGACCGTCACCACGATAGTCAACGAGGTTTATGCAAGACGTGGGCGCGCCGAGTTCGACGTCAGAGCTGTACACCATGCCCCGGACAGCTCTCAGATCGAACTCGACGCACCCAGAGCGGTACCAGCTCGAGGACAGAACGCCCTAGCCGCCGCCGACTTCTGCATAATGCTCAACCACTTCTACTTCTATGGCTTCGATGACGACTTCGGCCGTTCTTCCTCAAGTTCTGCTCCTATTTCTCCTACACCGCGCGGCTGTGCATCAACGGCAACGAGTACGCCAAGCGCCACGCCACCAAGGCCAGGATCGGCTTCACCGCGCTGGACAACGGATTCGCCGCGGTCGATGACGTGGCCGAGGTGCAGGCAATCTGCGATGGTTTGACCGAAGATGTCATCGACGCGTCGCTGCGTCAGTGGTTGGCCCGACTGCCGCACCTGTCTACCCCCGCCGACCGCGCCGCCGGCTACCGTGGCGCGCCTCCCACATTCCGGATAGCGGACCTCGTGCACGGCCAGCTCCGGCATCTCATCAACCGTTCAGGAATTCTCGTGGCTGTTCCAGGTGCAGGCTCACGATCGGTAGCACCGTGCACTGGCATGATCGCCTGCGCCACCATTCACGGGGTGTTCGGCAATACCGGCACCGCCCCTTGCCATCTACCGTGTGCCGGTCAAGCAGTGCTAGACACAGCAGGGCCAGCCGCATGCACTCGTCGTGTGGTCCCCGTTTCGCCGTGGCGACCATCTGGTTCAGTTTTTCCCGCAGCACCCGATGCCGCACCTGGTACACGGTGCTCACAGATTCTGGTGATGGATCATGTGCGCGCCACGATCCTGCAACCGCTGGGCCAGCGCCGCGAGCCGCTCAGCGAAGGCGTAATGCTCCTCGGCGGTGGCGCTGTGGTCCATGATGCGCATGGCCAGCGGCACCACATCGGTGTTGAGCCGCGCTAATTCGGTCAGCAGCAACCGGTCCTCGCGGATCACCAGTGCCCCTGGTCGCCACGCAGGAGTAGCTCGCTTCCAGCGGTCGCGCCGTCGCGTGGTCCGGGCACTGGTTCTCCCTCTTTCCGTCCGATGGGCCTTGATCGATCCCTTCGCAGCGTCGATGACTATCCGGTTGCGGCAAATGTCATGTCGTCATCGCTGGTCAGTGGAGGGCTATGCCAGATTGACCTAGCCAGGCAGGGATGACCGGCTACAGTCCAGCCCGCTTTCATCCCTCCGTGTGGGGCGGATGGCCGGGCGGACCGGCGGGGAGAACCTGGGGGATGAGCAGGATGCGTGCGGGTGACCGGATCTGCCTTGCCTGCCGGGTGACTACGTTGTCCCGGTACAACCCCGATCCGCTGTGCTCGGCGTGCCAACGAGCGTCCCGCGACGCGACTGGGATCGTGCCGACCTGGTTGTGGGACTCAGAACCGATGCGGGCGGCGCTGGCCCGCGTCGACATCCCAGCGGTTATTGCGATCTTCCGGGCTGCCTCCGGGTTGTCGCAGCTGGAGCTGGGCAACCTGGTCGAGGGGTGGTCGCAGTCTTTGGTGTCGCTGACCGAGCGGGGGTTGCGGGACACCCTCTACGACATCCGCAAACTGCTGGCCTTCGCCGATGCGGTCGGCATGCCTCGGGCTGCGCTGCTGCCGCTGATCCTGGGCCAACCGGACGCCACCCTGGACGACGATAACGACGTCGCGCCCTGGGAAGCCGATACTGGAGGCATGGATCGTCGAGAGTTCACCACCGTGGCCGGTGGGCTTGTCGTCTCGGCTGCGCTGCCGGTCCCGGACCGGGCAGACCGGGCGCACGTGCGATACCTGCAAGCGACCCTGGCCCGGCTGCGCACCCAGGACGGCACCGTCGGCGGTGGCGCTCTGCTACCCCAGGCGCTGCGGCACTTCGTGCACGCCCGCAGGATCCTCGACGAGAGCGACCACACCGCCGCGATCGGCCGGGAGTTGCTAGTCGTCACAGCGGATCTGGGTATCGACAGCGCATGGCTCGCCTACGACGCCCACAACCAGCCGCTGGCCCGCCAGCTGTACGGGGAAGCGGCGCTGTTGGCCGACAGTGCTGGTGACGGCGCGCAGCGTGCGTACCTCTACGCCAATATGGTGCAGCAGTGCACGTGTCTGGCTCGGTACACCGGTCGCACGGACTATGCCCGGGAGGCACTTCGGTTCGCCGCCCGTGCCGCGGATGCTGCGCGTTATGAGTGCTCACCCGCATTGCACACCCTGATCTCATTGCGGCAGGCGCTCGCGCACGCTCAACTGGGCGACGAAATTGCGTTCCGCACAACCATCGCCACCGCCCGCCGTGCGCTGGACCGCGGTCCCCACGAGACAGACTCGGCACGAACGAAGTTCGTCAGCCACTCGGAGATCACCGGCTACGAGGCGATGGCGAGAGCCCAACTCGGCGCACCCGCCTGGGCGGCCGAGCTATACCAGATGGTGCTCGACGATACCGCCCGGTCTCCCCGCGACCAGGCGTACTATCGGGCCCTGCTGGCCGGAACCCTAGTGCAGGCCGGAGACCTTAAGCAGGCGATCAGTCACGGCCTGGCCGTCCTGCCCGATCTGGGCACGACCCTGACCTCGGTACGCGTGCTCAGAGAGCTCCGACCGGTTCGCGAGGCCGCTGGTACGGCAGATGAGGTGGAGTTCTGCGACAGGTTCGACACCGCGGCCCACGCGCTGCGCACGGTGTCCAGTCGCAGATGCGGAGGAAGCTCGGTGATCTGATCGGACGCCTCGGCGTACGTGACGACCCGATACACGCTCTACCGGCGCCCCGCCCTGTTCAGCCCCGCCTCAGACAGCCGGGCGTCGATGCGCGCACACATCTCCTCGGCCGACGCGCTGCCCGCGGGCGCCCGCCTGGTGGCTTGGACGTGCGCGGCGGTCGCCAACACCCGGAAGTAGACACCTGGCTCCCGGAGCTCCTGGTAGGCAAAGGGTCGCCAGTGCTGAAGCAGATCGCGCACGCCGGCGAGGTCCTTCGACTGCCTTGGCCTCTTCCAGTACGAACTCCCACTCAGCGTCGAACACCGCGGCCACGTCCGGGGTCAGGCACGCCCGGATAGCCACCGGGTCCGCGTCCGGCGCTAGCACGGCCGCCGGGCTGGGCTCGGTGGGCTGCGGGACGGGAGAGGCCACGACGACACAGTAGCGCCGTCCACTGCCAGCGGTCATGCGCTTGGCCGGCCCGAATGCTTGGAGCGCCGGGATAAACCGGCATGGAGAAGGAGATGAGAGAGCTCTACATCGAAGGAGTAGCGATCCACGATGGCCCCGAGTCATGTGTCGGCGTCTGTGAGGGCGACGGCGAAGCGTTGGCAGGGGTACGTGCAGGTCAGGCTATTGAGCCGCGAAATCAGGGAGACTGGGGTGCCGACGTCGTTGAGTAGGCCGGAGGGCAACATCGCTGGTGGTGTTATACGCGAGTCGCTAGTGGGCCCCGCGTGGTCGGAGTACCAGGGCATGCATGGAATCTCCATGCGCGAGAACCGGGAGATCCCATCGCCCACTTACCCGACTGATCATCGGGTGGGGCGCTCAGGGAACGCCGAGGCGGGAAGCCTGAGATGAACGGGTAGGGGAAGTCGGATCGTCCCGTAGTACCTGCGAACCCGCCGAACAAGGCCACGGCCGCGGA
>JBOHHF010000539.1:0-10846 GCA_050700495.1 Pseudonocardiaceae bacterium | reverse complement strand
CCGCAACACCGTGGGTGCCACCTCGCGCGACTACCACGGCGTCGCGGTCACCTACGCTCAGGTCGCGGCGCACCCGAGCCTGCACCGGGTGCGCACCGAGGGACGTCGCACGCTGGTGGTGCTCGATGAGATCCACCACGCAGGGGACGCCAAGAGCTGGGGTGACGGGGTACGGGAGGCGTTCACCCCGGCCACGCGCCGGCTGGCGCTGACCGGCACCCCGTTCCGCAGCGACGACACGCCGATCCCGTTCATCAGCTACGAACCGGACGCCGATGGGGCGTTGCGCTCCGCCGCGGACCACTCCTACGGCTACCCCGAGGCACTGGCCGACGGGGTGGTGCGACCGGTGGTCTTCCTCGCTTACTCGGGGGAAGCCCGTTGGCGGACCAGCGCGGGGGAGGAGTATTCGGCGCGGCTGGGGGAGCCCCTCACCGCCGAGCACACCGCCCGGGCGTGGCGCACCGCATTGGATCCCACGGGGGAGTGGATCCCTGCGGTGCTTACTGCCGCGGACACCCGGCTGGCTCAGCTACGTGCCGGTGCATTGCCCGATGCAGCCGGTTTGGTGATCGCCACCGATCACACCGCCGCCAAGGCTTACGCGCAGATCCTGCGGAACATCACCGGGCAGCAGCCGGTGCTGGTGCTGTCCGACGACCCATCGGCCTCCGGGCGGATCGCCACATTCGGCGCCTCCGACGAACGCTGGCTGGTCGCGGTGCGGATGGTGTCCGAGGGTGTCGACGTGCCGCGGCTGGCGGTCGGGGTGTACGCGACATCGGCGGCCACCCCACTGTATTTCGCTCAGGCGGTGGGCCGGTTCGTTCGTTCCCGGCAACCCGGCGAGACCGCCACGGTGTTCCTACCCAGCGTGCCGGTGCTGCTGGGGCTGGCCAGCGAACTGGAGAAGCAGCGCGACCATGTGCTGGGTGCGCCACACCGGGCCGAAGAGGGCTGGGACGACGACGCACTCGCGCAGGCCAACGCGCAGCACGACGAGCCCGACGAGCAGGAGCGCGGGTTCACCGCGCTGGGCGCCAACGCCCAGCTGGACCAGGTGATCTACGACGGTTCCTCCTTCGGCACGGCCGCCTTCGCCACCACCGAGGATGAGCAGGACTACCTCGGATTACCCGGGCTCTTGGCACCTGACCAGATGCGGGCACTGCTGCGCCGCCGCCAGGAGCAGCAGCTGGCCCGGGCGACCGAGCGCTCACCGGCAGCACACGCCCCGGCAATGCCGGCTCGGGCGGTGACGATGCGAGAACGCCTAGCCGAGCTGCGCCGGGAGCTCAACACCCTGGTCGCGTTGGCGCATCATCGCACCGGCCGCCCCCACGGGGTGATCCACCAGGAGGTCCGCACCGCCTGCGGCGGCCCACCCACCGCGATCGCCACTGTGGACCAGCTCACACAACGTATCGCCTATCTACGTTCCCAGTAGCGACCCGCACCGCGATTCGGCTCCGAACGGCGGTCGTGAGACTCATGTTTAGGGTCAGCAAGCATGGCGTATGACGTGGCGGCGGTGCGGGCGCAGTACCCGGCGCTGGCTGACGGGCGGGCGTGGTTGGACGGCGCCGCTGGCACCCAGGTGCCGCAGGTGGTGATCGACGCGGTGGCGCAGACCTACCGCACCGGCGTGTCAAACCAGGGTGCGCCATTCGCGGCGAGCTCCCGCGGCACCGAGATCGTGGCGCAGGCCCGCAGCGCGGTGGCTGATCTGGTCGGTGCGGCTGACCCACACGGAGTGGTGTTCGGCCCGACAATGACGGCGCTGACCTACCGGTTCGCCGCCGCGTTGGGGGCTACCTGGCGAACCGGCGACGAAATCGTGGTCACCCAACTTGACCACGACGCGAACGTCCGGCCGTGGGTGCAGGCGGCGCGCCGAGCGGGAGTCACCGTACGGATAGCAGCCGTCGACCCGCGGACCGCGGAGCTACCGGTGAACGGGGTACGGGCCCTGCTCGGCAAGCGGACCAGGCTGGTCGCCGTCACCGCGGCGTCCAACCTGGTCGGCACCTGCCCCGATGTGCCAGCGATCACCGCCGCGGCCCGCGAGGTCGGCGCGGTCAGTTTCGTGGACGGCGTGCACCACACCCCGCATGCGCACGTCGACCTGGCCGTGCTTGGCGCGGATCTCTACGCCACCAGCGCGTACAAGTGGGCGGGGCCCCACCTTGCGGCGGTCGTCGCCGCCGATCCGGGGTTGCTGGACGGGCTGCATCCAGACCGGCTGCTGCCCGCTCCGGATACCGTGCCGGAGCGCTTCGAGTTGGGTACGAACCCGTTCGCTTCGCTGGCCGGCGTGGTTGCCGCAGTGGCACACCTGGCGGGGCTGGACGGTGCGTCCAGTGGTACTCGACGTGAGCGGCTGGCGATGTCCCGCCGCGCCGCTGGAGTGCACGAGAACGCGCTGGGAGCCCGGATGTCGGCGGGCTTGGCAGCCACCCCGGGCGTGACGCTCTACGGGCCACCCAGCAAGCGCACCCCGACGGCGTATTTCCGGCTGGAGGGCAGCGCACCCGCCGACGTCGCCGAGGCACTTTCGGCACGGGGAATCAACTGCTGGCATGGCTACGCCTACGCCTGGGAGCTGGCCGGGGCGTTGAGGTTGCGCGACGGCGGCGGGGCGGTGCGGACCAGCGTGAACTTCTACAACACCGCTGCTGAGGTGGATCGGCTGCTTGACGCGGTCAGGGCATTGGCCGCCGGTCGCTGAAGAACGAATCGGGGCGGCACCCGTTGAGGTACCGCCCCGATTGGCTTGGTCAGGTCAGGCGTCGACTTGGATATCCGCGGCAAGCTCTTTGAGCTTCGAAGTGTGCTCGCGGGCGTGGTGGTTGCAAAACATCAGTTCTCCACCGGAGGGCAGCACTGCCCGTACCCGGGCGGCGGCACCGCACCGGTCGCAACGGTCGGAAGCGGTCAACTCGGGGCGGGCAAGCGTGCTAGTCATGGCTTCTCCCTCCGTCCTGGTCCGGTCGAGGCGACCAGACCGGGTCGAACCGGCGGTGATACTTCACGGGATCGACCCGTCAACCCTGTATCGGATCCCAGGGTCTCACTGTTCCAGACGAACGCCGTCTCTGCTGTGTTCCCGAGCTCGTGGCGACGACCGTCACGTGTCTCCAGCTAGTACTCGGTTAATAGCCCAGCCCCTCGATCGACGCAAGGGTGAGTGAGGATCGGGTAGTGGACACGCTGCTCAGCCGGATCCTGCACCGGGACGTCCCCGTGCCGGTGCTCTTCGCGGTCGGTGGCTGTTCGCAGTACCTCGGCGCGGCACTTGCCGTGGTGTTGTTCGACCAGCTCAGCCCGGCAGGAGTGGCCTGGTTGCGGATGCTCGTCGCGGCGCTGATCCTGTTTGCCTGGCGGCGCCCGGATCGGGCGGCCTGGGGTGGCCGGCGGCTGGCCCAGGCCGCGTGCTTCGGGCTCGTTACCGGGCTGATGAACGTCGCATTCTACGAGGCCATCGCCCGCCTGCCGCTGGGTACCGCGGTCGCGGTGGAGTTCTGCGGGCCGGTGGCGGTGGCCGCGCTGGGTTCCCGCAGTGTCCGGGACGTCGTCGCACTGATGCTGGCCGCAACCGGAATGGTGCTCATCGCCAGCGATAACTCTATGCGACTGGCCGGCAGCCGTGCAGGGTTACTGCTGGCGCTACTGGCCGCGGTGATGTGGGGGGCATACATCGTGCTCGGCAAGCGGGTGGCGGGTGCAGGCAGCGGGTTGGATGACATGACAGTCGGGTTCGCCGTCGCAGCGGTGCTGCTGTGCCCGCTGGCGCTGGGCACGGGTCCGGCATGGGGCTCGCCGACCCTGCTGGCGACGGCCGCCGGCGTGGGCGTGCTGTCCACGGCGCTGCCCTACGCCCTGGACCAGGTGGTGCTTCGCCGGGTCGGTCAGGCCCGCTTCGCGCTGCTGCTCGCGCTGCTGCCGGCGGTGGCGGCGGTGGTCGGGCTGCTGGTGCTGGGCCAGTTGCCGCACCCGCTCGAGGCTGCCGGTATCGCCGCCGTCGCTGTGGCCGTGGCGCTGTCGAAACCGACAGACCCGGGTAGTCGCTGATCGGCGCCCTACCGCGCTAGCCTGATCGCCACTGTGAGCGAGTCGCGAATGGGCGGGAGAACGGACATGGCCGATGCGGGCGCGCTGGCCTTAGAGCTGGCCGCCAACGGCGTCGTCGGAGTGACCATCGCGTGGGCGGACAACAATGGAATCCCACGCTCACGGACCGTGCCGGTCGCTTCGCTACCTCAGGTGGCCAGGCGCGGTGTGGGGATCACCACATTGTTCGCGGTCTACGACACCCACGACGCGATCACCTTTGCCCACGAAGGTCTTTCCACTCCCTCCGGCGACATCCGGTTGATACCGCAGTTGCGCGGGTTGACTCGGCTCGCCGGGCAGCGCGCGCTGGCCTGGGTGCCCGGGCGGCAGGTTGCGGCCGATGGCTCGTCCTGGCCTTACGACCAGCGGGGGGTGCTTGAAGCCCAGGTCCAGGCTGCCGCCGACGAGGGGCTGGAGATCAAAGCCGGCTACGAGATGGAGTTTGTGCTTACCCAGGCCAGTAATTCCGGCGGAGAGCCTCAGCTGGTAAACCAGGGTCCCGCCTACAGCCCGCACGCCCTGCTCGCGGTGGACGAGTTCGTGGTCGCCCTGCTGGCCGACTTGGGCTCCAACGGTGTGCCGGTCAATCAGCTGCACGCCGAGCATGGGCCGGCCCAGGTGGAGCTGAGCATCGTCGCGTCCGACCCGGTCACCGCCGCGGACCGGCAGCTGCTCGCCCGCCAGACGATCCACGCCGCGGCCAGGACGCATGGTCTGCGGGCCTGCTTCGCGCCGCTGTTCACTGCTGCGGGGATGGGGAACGGCTGGCACCTGCACACCTCGGTCTGGCGCGGCGGGCGAAACCTGCTGGCCGGTAGTGAAGGCGCTGTGGAGCGTCCTGGCCCGGACGGTGCAGGTTGGCTGGGTGGGCTGCTTCGGGACCTGCCTGCGCTGGCCGCGATCACCGCGCCGAGCGTGCCGTCGTTGAGCCGGCTGCGCCCCGGATACTTCGCTGGCGCCTACCGGTTCTGGGGAGTGGAGAATCGTGAGGCACCGTTACGCTACATCCCCGGTTCGAAACTACTCGGTGCCGACCATGCCAACGTCGAGCTCAAGGTCTCCGACGCCTCGGCCAACCCGTATCTGGCGCTGGCCGCGGTGATCGCTGCCGGGGTGGCGGGGCTGCGCGACGGCGCCGACCCCGGCGAGCCGATCCAGAACGATCCGGGCAGGTGGAGCGAGCCCGAACGCGCCGCCCGCGGCCTAGCCCGCCTACCGGCCACGCCTGCTGAGCAGGGGGTGGCGCTCACCGGCTCCCAGAGGCTCACCGCGGTGCTCGGTGAGCCTCTGCTGGGCGCGTTCCTCGCCGTGCGCCAATCCGACGCCGCCTGGGCCGCCGACCGCTCCCTCGACGACGTCGTAGCCGCCCACCGCTGGCGGTACTGAACTGCCTGGACCGTGTTCACCATCGCATTCAGCGGGCTGGGCGGGACTATTCGACGGTTAACCCCGCCCAGCCCGCTGAATGCGATGTGGGTGGAACTAGTCCTCGCGGGGGCGCCACGCTTGTAGCAGGGCTTCGGGGAGACCCCACCAGCCCAACGGGGTGAGCCGCTCGAAGTCGTCGACGGCGCCGAGCATCTGCCACAGCTCGACGACGGTCGTGAACCAACCAGCCAGCACGTCGACGTCGTCATCGTCCGCAACGAATTCGGCGAGGTCCTCAGCGGAGGCAGGCGTCCCCGGGCCGCCGCGCGCGAGGCCCGCAATCGCCTCCAGCCACTCCTCGTGATCGAGAGCCATCATCGAAAGCTCGTCGTCCAGAGCGCTCTCAGGTGGCTCGTCCACCGGATTGACGACACCTGCGGCCAGGCTGAGCCACAGTTCGACGTCATCGGACTGCAGGTTGCTCGGATCGAGCCCACCGCCGGCGGCGAGCAGCTCGGCCGTCCTTCCCCCGCGTTGCAGGGCGCTGCGCAGGACCCTGCAGGCGGCCTTCAACTCAGCGTCCGGCCGAGGACGTTCGCCGAGCGCCGCGAGCAGTTCCTGCAGCTCTTCCGATGCGGCTTCCTCGGCGGCGTCCCACTCGGCGACGAAGTCTTCGTCGGCCTCGTCGAGCAGTTCGGTCATCGGCACCCGGCTGTCGGGCAACGGCGAGGTCATCCAGAGTTCCTGCAGTGCCCGATAGCTCTGGGTCGCCGCCGGGTCACCGGCGAGCAGCCGGTCGGGGTCGATGTCCCCTGCGGTGAGCCGTTCCTCAAGGTGCCTGACGAGCAGGGCATGCAGTTCCTGCGCAAGCGGAGTGCGGGCCGGCTCGTCCTCCCATACGTGCAACCCGATGATCGCGGTTGGTTCGGTCCCGGTTGCCTCGAGCCAGCCGTGCACCTCACCGACGGTGGCCGCGCCGTCGGCGATCCGTCCGAGGATGGTCTCGGCAGACTCCCAGAACACTGCCGAGAACGGGTTGCGCGCTGCGAGCAGCTCGCGGCGCAGCGCCGGCATTGCCTGCAGCGCGTCCGCCGCGGGCAGGCTGAGCAGGACGCGGGCCACATCGCGCCGGGTGAGCTCACCGGGTGGACGGTTCGCGCGAGTCAGGAGATGCCCTCCGTCAAGTGTCACGGGCCGATGCTAGGACGGAAGGGGGTTCCGCTCCCGTCGAGGGCCCCTGGCCTCGGCGGCTGTGGACGACGGCCACCGACAGCGGTGGCATGTGGAAAGCTCACCTCTTGAGTGACCGATTGCACACGGCGACCTACACTGGGCAACGAGACCCGGGCGACTGGACACGGGCGTAGGAGGATGATGCTGGCATGAAACGTGCGCATGCGCTGCCCGTCGGGCTGGTCCTCGCGGCGGTCGCGTCCACAACGTTGGCGTGCGCGTCATCCACGGGCAGCAACTCTGCGCAGGGTGGACCCGCCGGGGTCGTTCCGGCGGGGCTGGAGCGGTTCTATGGCCAGGATCTGCTCTGGGGCGCCTGCTCGGCGTTCGCCACCACTCCCCGTGACCAGGAGGCCTATGCCGACCCTGCCTTGCAGTGCACTTACCTCGATGTGCCGCTGGATTACGCCAAACCGAACGACAAAGTGATCAAGATTGGCCTGCTTCGCCGACCGGCGTCGGAGCCGTCGCAGCGCATCGGTTCCCTGGTGATCAACCCGGGTGGCCCCGGCGGGTCGGGCATGAGCGCGGCGGCCGGCAAGGCCGACGACATCGGGGACAACGAGTTGGGCCGACGGTTCGACTTCGTGGGCTTTGACCCACGCGGTGTCGGCTCCAGCGAACCGGAGGTTCAATGTCGGACCGCGGCAGAACGCGACGCCGAGCGCCTGATGAACCTCAACGTCGACACCTCACCGGCTGGCGTGGAGCGAACGGAGAGCCAGCTAAAGGCCAACAATGCCGGGTGCGTCAGCCGTACCGGCACCGACGTGCTGGCGCATATCGGCACCCGCGAGGTCGCCCGCGACCTGGATGTCCTGCGGTCGGCTCTCGGTGATGCGAAGCTGACCTATCTCGGCTACTCCTATGGCACTCGCATCGGCACCCGCTACGCTGAAGACTTCCCTGGCAATGTCCGCGCGATGATTCTCGATGGTGCCCTCGATCCAGCCCAGGATCAGATTTCCCAACTCATCGACCAGGGTCGAGGCTTCCAACAGGCTTTCGACGCATTCTCGGCGTGGTGCGCGGGCCAGCCTGACTGCACCTTAGGGCAGGACAAGAACCAAGCGGTGAGCACTTTCCAGACTCGGGTCCGTCCGTTGATCGATAATCCGGTGAATGTGTCCGACGGGCGCAAGCTGTCTTACACCGATGCCACGATCGGCACCGTCCAAGCGCTGTACGTGCCTCAGCTATGGACGCCGCTGAACCGCGGTCTGCAGGAACTCGCCGAGGGTCGCGGAGAGATCCTGATGCGTCTCGCCGACCTCTATAACGGACGTTCGCCCGACGGCACCTATTCCACCCAGATGGATGCCTTCCAGGCCGTTCTCTGCGTCGATAATCCCGCTGTCACCAACCCGAACGTGGCGCGCGATATCGACGCTCAGTACCGGCGCGTCGCGTCATTCCTCGACACCGGGCAACCACCTTCTCCCGCCCTGGACGCCTGCGCATTCTGGCCCGTGCCGGCCACCGGCGGACCCCACGAGCCCCAGACCGCCGGGCTGCCACCGGTAGTGGTGATCTCCACGACGCAAGATCCCGCCACTCCTTATCAGGCCGGGGTCAACCTCGCCCAGGACCTCAAAGCACGCCTGCTGACCTTCGAGGGAACCCAGCACACCGCCTTCTTGCAAGGCATCAGTTGTGTCGATAAGGCCGGGATCGCTTACCTTGCTGACCTGAAACTTCCGGCCGAGGAAACCCGCTGCCAAGCAGCGAGTTGAGGCAGGACGTGGCTGCCCGCCAAGGGCGTCGCCACGGCCTTTTATACACCTCAGACCCCATCGGAGGGCAGGAGTTCGCCGGTCTCCAATAGCGTCTTCAGGCAGGACAAGATCGCCGGCCATCCTTCGCTGACGCCCTTGAGCATCTCGCTGCCCGGCTCGAAGCCGTCATGAATGACGGTCAGCTTGACCATCGACCCGACCGGTTCTAGGTCGAAAGTTACCTTCGACCGCTCTTCCTTGACCAGCTCGGCGAACATCTCGTCGGTCCAGCCGAACATCTCAGCGTGCTCGGGCTGGTAGTTGTGCCAGCTGTAGGACAGTCGCCGGGGCGGCTCAGATTCGAGAACCACCTGGTCCAGGTCGCGGAGCTCCCCACCGGGAACCGCCTGCGTCAATACCGGCGACCCCACTTTCCAGTCCGACTCCAGCTCGACACCCCAATAGCGACGGGTGAAGGCGGAATCAGTCAGCGCTTGCCAGAGTTTCTCCGGTGTGGTCCGGATGTAGGTCACGTAGACGAACTCGGGCTTGTTCATCGGTTTGCCCTCCAACGCGTGCTTCAGATCGGCGAGTGCGCGCACCCTCTCGTGGTCGTATCGGCTGATCCAACGTTCGGCGATATCGTTGATGGGCCCGGCATTGAGGTAGTGCAATTTTTCCCTGCCCCGCCGGACTGTGGTGATCAGGTTGGACGCTTCCAGCACGGCCAGATGCTTGCTTGCGGCCTGCCGGGTCATGTCCAGGCCGGCGCACAGTTCCCGCAAACTCTGGCCGTTGCAGTTGTTCAGGCCGTCCAGTAGCCGCCGACGGCTGGCGTCGGCGAGTGCCTTGAAGATCGCGTCCATCCCCATCACTTGATTAAGCAACCGAGCAGTTGCGTAACTTCATGATAGGCAGCCTAACGGTTGCCCGTCAACAGGAAGCTATCGGGAGTCGAGTTCGGCCGCGGTGGCCCGAACCTCGCGTTCGCCGGCGCCAGCGGCGACGAGCCTGCGGTACCGGTTGAGCAACCGCGGCGCGTGGAAAGCCAGCACTGCGACCAGCGTCCCCGCGTGGAAATAGCCGGCGACCGTACCCTTGATCACGCCAGGGTCGTGCAGCACTTCGACGGAAGTTCCCAGGTCACAACGCCCTACCAGCTGCAACGTCAGCCCGTACTGGTCAGACCAGAAGTACGGCACGACGTCGGCCTGCCGAGTGATCTCCGTCCCGACGATCCGTTGCGCGACGACCGCGGCCTGCTCGGTGGCCGACGTCCAGTGCTCGATGCGCGGCCGGTCCCCGACTGTGGGGTGCCGCCACGCGGCGACGTCGCCGACCGCGTAGACATTCCCGGTGCCCTCTACCAGACCGGCGACGTCGCACCGCAGCCCACCTTCGGTGGATACCTCGAGCCCGGCCAGCCACTCGCCGTCGACGACCGTGCCCACCCCGACCACGCCACAGTCAGCCCGCACGATGCTCCCGTCAGCCAGCCGGGCCACGATCCCACCGTTGCTGTCGGCGAATTCCGTCAGCCGTACCCCACACCGCACCGATACCCCATTGTCGGTCTGCAACTGGGCACACAGTTCGCCCATCTGCTCGCCGAGAACTCGGGCGAACGGCACCGGTAGCGCCTCGATCATGGTGACGTCCAAGCCGGCCGTGCGGGCGGTGGCGGCAACCTCGGCACCGATGAAGCCTGCCCCGACTACCAACAGCGAACGGGCTCGGGAGATCGAGCCCCGCAACCCCCGGCAGTCCTCCAGGGTGCGCAGCACATGCAGCTCCGGGTGGTCGAGCTGGCCGGGCAGCCGCCGTGGCAGTACCCCGGTCGCCACCACCAGTGTGTCGTAGCGAAGCCTCGTGCCGTCGGCGAGCTCCACGGCGGCACCATTGACACCGACCGCGGACCTACCCAGATACAGCGAGACATCAAGATCGGCCAGCTCGCCACGGTGCAGAACCGCTCGTTGCTCAGGCCACTCCCCGGCGAGGATCTGTTTGGACAGCGGAGGACGGTCATAGGGTTCATGCGGCTCGTCCCCGACGAGGCTGATCCGGCCGGGAAACCCCCCCGCACGTAGGGACTCCACGGTACGCAGGCCGCCCAGTCCAGCGCCGACGACGACTACCTGCTCCATTCGCGTGCTAGCGGCTCGCGTGCTAGCGGCCGCATGCTCGCCAGATCCCATCACGGCCAAGACGCCTCCTCACCACCAAGGGGATGGTCGAGGCCGATCCTGCCGTGCGCAGCGATCGCGGTCATCAGGCCGTGCTCAGAGTGCTCAGACCCGATTCCGCGAGTAGGGCGGTGAGTGGATCTTCGCCTGGTTGGGTTGATCTTTTGGGGGTGTTTGCTGGGTTGAGAGCAGGCCAACGGCCCGAGTGTCGCCTCGGGTGTGCGGGTTCCG
>JBOHHF010000538.1:0-14565 GCA_050700495.1 Pseudonocardiaceae bacterium | reverse complement strand
ACCAGATCCTCCCGGGGCAGGCCGGGCGGCGGGTCGGCGGGCAGCACCGCGGGCCGGCCGGGCCGGGTCAGGGGCAGCGGTGGGGCCGGCAGCGGCGCCACAACGCGCTGATAGGCCTCCCGAGCCGCAACGCCCACGTCGACGGTGGGCGGTCTCGAGGCCGCAGCGGGTACCAAGCCAGTGCGGCGACGGGCCCGCAGCCCGGCGAGGACCTCGTCGCGGTCCCGACCGCGCAACCGCAGCAGCGCGAACGGATCGGCGTCCAGCGCATCGGCGACCAGGTAGCAGACGGTCGCGGCGTGCTTGCACGGGTCGGCCCAGTCTGGGCAGGAGCAGCGGGGCTGCACCTCTCCGGCGCCGGGCAGCAGATCCAACCCAGTAGCCGCGACATCATCGGCGACCTCGGGGGGCAGCTCCCCGTCCAGCAGTGCCGCGGTGTGCCCGAGTTCTGCGGCGATGGCGTCGAGCACCCGGTCCCATTCGGCGGTGTCGAGCTCCCGGACCCGCACTGTGACCTGATAGGGCTTGGCCCGGCTGCCCTGCACGCCGGCCCGGACCAGCCCGGGCGTGATCTCCAGTGCGTCTACTGTCCCGCGCCGGGCGTATCCCCGGCCGCGGGACAGCCGGTTGGGGTCCAGCCGGGCCCGTTCCTCCAGCGCGATCAGCCAGGCGGTCCCCCACCAGGTCGCGCCAAAACTCCGGCGGCTACCGCGCCCGGTCGCGGGTGGCGGCCGGTGGTCAGGGCCGCGCTGCTGTGGATAACGCTGCTGTGGATAACGCTGCCCTCTCATGAGGAGCTCCCCAGGCGCACGAGATCGGCCAGCTCGGCGTTGGACAGCTCGGTGATCCAGCCCTCGCCGGCCCCGACCACCGCGTCGGCCAGCTCCCGCTTGGTGGACAGCAGGGTCGCGATGCGGTCCTCGACGGTCCCCTCGGTGACCAGCTTGTGCACCTGCACGGCGCGCTGCTGGCCGATCCGGTAGGCGCGGTCGGTGGCCTGGTCCTCCACCGCGGGGTTCCACCAGCGGTCGTAATGGATCACATGACTGGCCCGGGTGAGGTTCAGCCCGACACCACCGGCCTTGATCGACAGCAGCAGCCCCGGCGCCGCGCCGTCCTGGAAGTCGGCGACCATCTGCTCGCGGCGTCGCGCGGGCACCCCGCCGTGCAGGAACAGCGACGGAACCCCGCGGGCGGCCAGGTGCGCCAGTGCGTGGGCATGGGCGGGCATGGCGGCGATGAGCTGCGCCAACCACTGCGCGTCGGCCGGATCCAGCGGCCCGGCCCGCCAGGCGCCATATCCGGCTGGGGTGGCAACGGGCAGCAGGCGCCCCCGCGCGACGAGCCCGACCCCGGCCGTCGCCGCGGCCGCCCAGCCGGCCAGCGCCGGGTCGGTGCCCTGGGTGGGCAGCGAGCAGCTCGGGCAGTGCCGCACCGATCGGGATCAGCGTGGCGGGCACCGTCTTTCGCCTGATGGCGCGCCCGGCGGGCAGCGCCAGCTCGATCTCGTCAGGGCCTTCGCCGTAGAGCACGAGCCGGCCCTCGCGAGGTGGGTCGGCGGGCCGGAACACCGCGGGGCGGCGCTGGTCGGGCAGCACGCGCGGCATCGTAGCGATTTCGTTGCTAACGAATCGAACCGCTCCAGCGATTACGCCTTGTGGTGCACCCGTCACAGTCAGCCATGGGTACATCGTCGATCAGTTCGTTCGCGTGGTACTGCAGAAGGGAAAAGCTAAATGATGTTGAGACGTGTCGCGGCGTGCCTCGCGTTTGTCTCGTCGATCCTCCTCGTCGCCGCCCTGCCGAGCACCGCGGCGGCCTCCGACGACGATCGGGCCTACCGGTACGGCGAGTACTCCCTCCGGTTGGACCCCTGGGAGATCCCCGGCGGTGGAGACCGCGAGGGGTACGGCTTCGCCCGGCTCACCTTGGACGAAGACCAGGAGAGGGCCTGTTACTTCATCGGGTGGAGGGAGCTGCGAGGCCAGGTCACCGCAGCGCATCTGCACTTCGGGTCTCGCGGCCACAACGGCCCACATGCGATCGATTTCTTCAACAACGAACGCTTCGACGGGGAGCGCGATGGGTCGTTCGGCTGCGTCCGCGTGACCAACGACCGCAACGTGAGCGCTCGGGAGAAGATCCGGTACATCATCGACAACCCGGAGGACTTCTACATCAACGTCCACACGACCAAGTTCGAGTCGGGCGCAATCCGGGGCCAGCTCCGTTAACTGAGGAGTGCGCGGCGCGGCTCCCCCGGGCCGGGAACATCAAGGGGAGCCGCGCCGCGGCGTTCAGGACTGGTTCAGCGGGATCGCCAGGTCGACGACGTTGCGGTTGAGGCCACCGACCATCTCGGCCTTACCGGAGAACAGGGTGATCCGGTAGAGCCCGTACTGGCCGCCGACCGGCAGGGTGGCGAAGGCCAGTTGGTTGGTGATCGAGCCGCCGCTCACCACACTGTAGATATCGAATCCGGAGTCGGCGCCGGCGTCGACGGTCAGCTTGCCGGTGGCGGCGAGCAGCCCGGCATTAGCCGGCGACTGGATCACGATCTGGTCCGTCGTGGTGTCCAGGTCATACAGCGTGGTTCCGGTGTTCGGGTCGGTGTCGTTGTTCGTGTACGCCGCGCCGGTGATTCCCGGTGCCGCCGGGGCCGGCGGGGTGGCCGGCGGGACCGGCGGGAAGGTCAGCTGGCTGTCGGCGACGGTCGCCGACAGGGGAGTCGCAGCAAACGGCTGCCGCAGGTTCTGCCCGGTGTCGCTGACCACCCGCAACGCGTTGGCGGCGGGGTTGAAGTCGACCCCGAAGTTCGTGCCCTGCGGCGTGATCGTCAGCCGGCCCACGCTGGTCGCCTGACCGCTGGTCTCCAGGGTATAGAGGCCGCCCTTGTCACCGACGCCGTAGAGCTTGCCGTCCTGCACCCGATAATCGATGCCGACCAGCTTGGTGTCGCCGCCACTGAGGCCGCTGATCGTGCCGGTCTCGCGGGGGGCGGGGTTGTCCGAGGAGAACTCGACGAGCTTGTTGTCGTTGGTGAGGCCGACGATGTTGAGAGTGGGTTGGCCGCGATCGCCGGTAGGCGCACCCGGATCACCGGCGGGAGGACTCTGACCACCGGCGGGAGGACTCTGATCACCGGCGGGGGAGCTCTGACCGCAGGCCACCGACGTGGGTAAAAGGAGCGCGGCACCGGCAACAAGCGTGACCAGACGGGCGTTCAACGGCTTGCGCATGGACTAACCCCTCAGCTGGATGGATGGGGACGCAGATCCGACCCCTCGGTATGTTCGTCCCTAGTCTGCCATCGGGTTCGCCGTGCGTGGGTCACAGCGTGATCACGAGCAGCTCGGTGGGGGTTGCGTCGACGCACCCGCGTATCGGAGGTCGGAACATGGGTGATCGGCGGGTGGACCCGACCAGGATGCTGTTGCGCGGACTGGAAAGGGCCATCGGCGTGCAACGGTCGCCGGTCGCCGATTACGTTGCGCGATTGCGCCGAGCGCGACCCGACGCGACCCCGGCTGAGATCATCGCTGTGCTGGAGAAACAGTACCTGGCGACGGTCACCGGCACCGGTGCGGCGGTGGGTGGTGCCGCGGCCGCGCCTGGCGTCGGGACTGTCCTCGCCCTCACCCTCAGCGGCGGGGAGACGGCGGTCTTCCTCGAGGTCACGGCGCTGTTCGCGCTGGCCGTCGCGGAGGTGCACGGCGTTCGGGTGGACGAGGTCGAGCGACGCCGAACGTTGGTGCTCGCCGTCGTCCTCGGTGACCGCGGAGCCATGCTGGTGGAAAAAGTATCCGGCCGGACGGGTCAGCACTGGGCAGATCTGCTCCCTGACGTGATGCCGATGTCCTCGATCACCGCGATCAACAAGACCCTCGGCCGCTGGTTTCTGACCAGGTACGCGCGCAGGCAGGGAGTCCTGGCGATCGGCAAGATCGCACCGTTCGGTATCGGAGCGGCGATCGGGGGCGCCGGTAACCGCGCGTTCGGCCGCCTGGTGGTGAACACCAGCCGGCGCGTGTTCGGCCTACCGCCTACCGGTTTCGCCGACATGCCGTAAGTGCATTCTGTCCCCAGATCGCGCCTGCGGGTGGTCGGTTTACCGCGTTCTGTCCCCAGCATGCGGCGGTCACCGTCGCGCTGCACGTAATCGATACTCGCGGCGACCTGGGACGCTAAGTAGCCACATTGATGAAACTACCGAAAATGTTAGTCTCATCAATGTTAGTGTTTCCTCGTAGAGACGATCAAGTACGGCCCGCGAACGCCGAAGGGCCATAATGGGTCATGACCGTCATCCCCGGTGATCAGCGGCCCCTCGCTGATGTCCTGGCCGAGCTGGGACACAGCGGCGGCCGCGTGGACATCGCTCAGGGTGGACACACCGTGGCAGCGCTGGTGTCCGCGGAGTATCTCGAATCGCTAGAGGAGACCATCGCGGTGGCTACCGATCCTGATCTGGTGGCGGCGATCGCGGAAGACGAGGCCGAGCTGGAGGCAGGGCATCCCGGCACACGAAGTCGAGGCTGAGTTCCTGAACCGGTCGTGACCGGCCGCTACACCGTCACCTACGCGCCTCGTGCCAGGAGGGACTTGCGTAAGTCGCCGGAGAAGATCGCCACCGCGTGCGTCGAGTTCATCCGCACTGTCCTGGCCGACGATCCCTACCGGGTGGGCAACTACTCGGCCCGTCGTTCCGAGTGGCGGATCATCTACCGCATCGATGACCATCGGGTCCTCATTGAGGTCGTCACTATCGCGCATCGCGCCGACTCCTACCGGCCACGGTGATCCGGACGGAGGCGTCTCCCGTTAACCGGAGGTGACAGTGCCCTGTTGGAGCACCTGGGGCGGCATGGGACGGTGTAGTCGCCAGGTGATCGCGATCGGGCGTTCGCGGCGATGTTCCACCAGCGTTGCTTGGCCCAAGCACAGGTACGGCGCCGAGCCCAGGTCGTCGTTGCGGGCTACGCGTACGACAGGAGCACCCAGCTGCCGCCCGCGAGGTAGCGGCGGCCCGTGGTCGAGTCGCGGGACGTGGTGTTCTGAGACTCCCAGTGGAACAGGTCGGCCGCGAGCGGGTAGTCGCGGTAGCGGGTGGTGGGTGAGAAGTCGCGCTCCTCCTTGCGCAGCGTCACGAGTAGCGCGTCCACCCCTGTCTCGGGGGCCCAGGCGACGCCCGCGGCCCGCCCGCGGGGTTTGCGTTGCCAGTTCGCCCAGCCGATTCCGGCGAGTATCTCCTCACGGCGGTAGCGGGCGTGCGAGAGGAGCGGGACGCCCGGGATGCCGAGTGGGCGAGGGATGCGCCGGGCCCGATCGGTGGTGAGCGCTGACAACTCCCCGATCTCGGCCGCGACGGCCGGATGGGTGCGCAGCTGGGCCAGACCGTCGTCATAGGACGCGAAGTCACCGCGGTCGGGCCACAGCGTGAAGAACAGCATCCGCGCGACGGCCTGCTCGTACGACGAGAGGGAACCGTAGGACGGTCCCTCCGCTGTAACGAGTCGGGTATAGAGCGCCGATCGCTCCGGATCGTCCACATGGGACAGCGCGACTACCCGCCGAAGCAGCGCATCCTCGTCCGGGCCTTCGGGCAGCGTGGGAAGCCCGGCCTCGCGGCGCAGCCCCGTCCAGCTCTGACCCGGCCGCCCGTACACGTCGGCTAGCTCCCGCCCGGACTCGGACAGGAATGCCGCGAGCGGCAGGTCGCCGTGCGACCGGAGGTCGGCGACCAGCTCACGCCGGGAGCGCGACAGCGCACCACGGACGTTGTCGAGCACGATGTCGCGGGCTACCCGGTCAAGCAGCAGCTGCGATCCCGAGGGCAGGAAAGGGAATCCGTGTTCGATGTCGTGGCGCAACCGGCTGCGTGACGTTCCGGTCAGCGCTCGGTAACGCAGGTCGAACCGGTATTCGCGGCGGTGCTGCCCGATGAAGTCCAGAACCGTGAGCACCGCCTTGCCCGGCGTACGCCGCAGCCCACGGCCGAGCTGTTGCAGGAACACCGTCACACTCGACGTCGGCCGGAGTAGCAGCAGAGTGTCCACATCGGGCAGATCGACGCCCTCATTGAACAGGTCCACGGTGAACAGGCATCTAATGTCACGGTTGCGCAGCGCCGTGGCGGCTTGTGCCCGTTCGGCGAACGGGATCTGTCCGGACAGCGCCCGCGACGGGATCCCGGCCTCGGTGAACACCCGTGCCATGTACCCGGCATGCGCCACCGAGACGCAGAAACCGAGCGCCCGCATCCGACTGGTGTCGGTTACCTGGCGGTCCAGCGCCGTGAGCACCAGCCTTGCGCGGCCGTCATTGCCTGTGTAAAGACCCGAGAGCCCCGCAACGTCGTAGGCGCCGCGGCTCCACTCGATCGCAGTGAGGTCGGTGTTGTCGGCGATGCCGAAGTAGTGGAACGGGCAGAGCAGGTCCTGGTCCAGCGCCTCGCCCAGCGGCAGTTCGTAGGCGGTGCGCCCGTCGAAGAAGCTCCGCACGTCGACGCCGTCACCACGTTCCGGTGTGGCGGTGAGCCCGAGCAACTCGCCGGGATGTAGCTGTTCCAGCAGCCGGCGGTACGTCGCGGCCTCGGCGTGGTGGAACTCGTCGATGACCACGACGTCGAACTGCGGCAACTGCGCAAGTGTGGACAGCGACTGGACGGAGGCGAACACGTGTTGCCACTGCTGTGGACGCTGGCCGCCGACATACAGCTCCCCGAAGGTCCCGTCGGCCAGCACCTCACGGTAGGTGCGCAGCGCCTGATCGAGGATCTCCTTGCGATGCGCGACGAACAGCAGCGACTCGCCTGTGCCCTGGTCACGCAGCCGCTGGTAGTCGAGTGCCGCGACGACCGTCTTACCGGTGCCGGTCGCGGCGACGACGAGGTTGCGGTGCTGATCGTGCACAGTGCGCTCGGCGTCGAGCGCCTCCAGGATTCGCTCCTGATGCGGGCGCGGGCGTACCTCCAAGCCGGACAACGTGATCGCGCCGCCGGAGCCGCCCTCGGTCGCCAGCGCTCGGTCCAACAGGTCGGCGTCGCAATCCGGGTCGTAGGGGCGAAAGTCGGGGTCGTTCCAGTAGGTGTCGAAGGTGGCTTCGAACTTGCGCACCAGCACTGGCGTGGCGATCGCGGAGATCCGTACATTCCACTCCAGGCCGTCCAGCAGCGCTGATTTCGACAGGTTCGAGCTGCCGATGTATCCGGTGTCGAAACCGCTGTTGCGGCGAAACAGCCACGCTTTGGCGTGCAGCCGGGTGGACTGCGCGTCGTACCGGATCCGAACCTCGGCACCGAACTTGCGGACCAGCTCGTCCAACGCCCGCCGTTCGGTTGCACCCCGGTAGGTCGTGGTGATCACCCGCAGCGGTACCCCACGGTGGTACAGCATCTCGAGTTCGTCGGCGAGTACCCGGATGCCGTGCCAGCGGATGAAGGCGCAGAGCAGGTCAACCCGGTCGGCGCTGGCCAGCTCCGCACGCAGTTCCGCACCCAGCGACGGCTCACCGCGGGTGTTGGTGAGCAATGCGACGTCCGACAGCGGTGTCGCTGGTCGCACCACCAGGCGATGGACACCGGCCGCTTCCGGGAGGGTCAGTGCGAGCAGCTGCTCCAGTGCCACCACGGCGTCGGCATCCTGGGTCACCTGGGCCAACAGATCGTTGATCTTCTCTAGGCGCTGGTGATGCGGCTGCTCCAGCAGGGCCCGCCGCACCGCATCTGCGATATGCCGCGCCAGCACCTCGGGTGCCTCAGCCAGTTCGATCTCGCCGAACCGAGGTGTCGCGTGGGGGACAGCAGCCAGCGCGCGGTCCAACGCGCGAGTGTGCAGCGACTCGTAAG
Organism: Pseudonocardiaceae bacterium; assembly: GCA_050700495.1. GTDB lineage: Bacteria > Actinomycetota > Actinomycetes > Mycobacteriales > Pseudonocardiaceae. The sequence goes on along the minus strand of JBOHHF010000538.1, from coordinate 6,719 downwards.
CGCCTGCCGGGAGCCCCTGGTTCACGGCCGCAGCGTCGCACGGACCGGTGCCACGCCGGTCACTGCGGTCCGACTGGTTGCTGCGATCGGAAACGTTGTCGGATGGCTAACCGCTTGTAGCGGTAGCTCAGCAACTCGATGGATCCGTGCGGCGGGCTCGGTAGGCGGACTGGCTGTGGGGGCGAGTGCACTGGACCGGGTCGCCGAAGTTGACGTCAACTGGGAGCGCAGGCGGTCGGTGGCAAGTTTGCCCCGGTAAGGGTGACCCGTACGCCGTGGTGGTCACAACCATCTGCGAAGCTAGCGTCGGATCTGGACGCGGCCCTCGGCGGTGACGGCACATCACCAAGCTGTGGACGCCGGCCTCCTCGTGGAGATCTCGGCGTCTGGTTGCGTCCGGCGCTTCATTGCGGGCGAACCCGCACGCAAGAAATCAGAGAAGCTGACCCCCGGGGGCCGCATGACTGTCGAGAAGACCGAGAAGGACACCGCCAGTCTGGTGGGTCAGGTCTCCAGTGGTGAGATCAGGCTACCCGAGATCCAGCGTGGCTACGTCTGGAAGCCTACGCAGGTCGCCAAGCTCATCGAGTCGCTCTACCGCGGTTACCCTTCTGGCTCGTTGCTGCTGTGGCGGACCTCCGAGACGCCCGAGACCCGGTCGGTCGCCACAAACGCGCCCACCGTCAAACCCGCTGTGCTGCCGCTGTATCTGCTCGACGGGCAGCAACGGCTCACGTCGCTGCACCGGGTGTTCACTGACCACGCCGACGCGCAGATCGTGTTCAACGTCGAGACCGAGGTGTTTCAGAACCAGAGTGCCGCCACCCGCAAGGACCCTCGGTGGGTCAAGGTGCACGACCTCCTGTGCGCCGACGCGGACCTCTTCGAGGTGCGGGCGCGATTGCTTGCAGTCGGACTGATGATTGACTCCAAGGAGATCGGCCGTCGCATTAACCGCATCGCCGCAATCCCGAATTACGGCTATCACATGGAAATCATTACTGGTCTCTCGTACGAGGAGGTCGCGCAGATCTTCGTGCGCGTGAACAGCGGTGGCCGCACACTACGGACCACCGATCTCGCACTCGCGACGCTGTCCGCCCGCTGGCCCGGGGTACTTCGCAAGATCGAGGAAGAGGCTGACTACTGGCGCGAGCGTGGCTACTGCGACCTCGACATCACGTTCATCACCCGAGCGCTGACCGGTGCGGTTCTTGGTCGGGGCCTTTCCGCCTGGTCCCATGGACGGCTCGCCGCGGCGAGCGATGGAGAGCTTGAGAAAGGGTGGACGACGGTGCGGCGCGGGCTGCGGCACCTCGTCCCGTTGCTGAAACAGAACCTCGGAGTCACACACAGCAGGTTACTTCCGTCGGTCAATGTGCTGCTTCCACTGGTCGTGTTGCTCGGGGAACGGCCCGATGAACCGCTCGACGCAGAGACCGCGAACGGGGTCCTCTACTGGTTCCTCGTGGCCACCATCGGCAACCGCTATAGCGGCGCCGCCGACACGTTGCTCGGCCAGGATATCCCTGCAGCGCGCGAGAAGCGGCCGGTGAAGACGTTGCTCACCAATCTCGGAGTCGTGGGGATGCGCATCGAGGTCAGCGAGCAGGCAATCGCCGGCCGCAGCGTCACGAGCCCGTATTTCTTCGTCAGCTTCCTCGTCGCTCAACGTAACAGCGCAAAGGACTGGTGGCATGGCACCAGCATCTCGGCAGATGCCCAGGACAGCCAGAAACTACAGTACCACCACATCCACCCGCGGGCGACACTTAAGAGTAGCTACAGCAAAGCAGAGATCAACGACCTCGCGAACCTTGCGTTCATCTCGGGCAAGGCGAACCAGAAGATCAGTAATCGTGCGCCAGGTGAGTACTTTCCCAGTCTTGGCGAGCAAGAGTTGGCGGCGCATTTCGTGCCGCTGGACGAGTCGCTCCGCCACGTCAGTAACTACCGGGGGTTTATGGCGGCTCGCCGCCGGTTACTCGCAGACGCCATGACCGTACTGCTCGACAGCTTCCGCCCGGCCTGGCTCGACCAAGCCGGTGCCATCCCATCCGACGACATCGAGGGCGTTACCGTCGACTTCGCGCTCTACGAGAGTTCGTGGGAGGATTGTCGTTTGCTTGTCAATGTCCAGACCCCGGACACAAAGTGGACAACGACGATCAGCGTTAGTGCGCTGGAGCTCGCACTTGAGGAAGCCGGTAGCGGCATTGAGAGCGATCTCGCTGTGGGGGGTGAAATCGTAGCAGTGAACGTGATCAACGACGACATCGAGATCCCCTTGGGCCCGATCATCGTGTTTGGCACCCAGCAAGACTGGGCCGCGATGCTCGACCGGGAGCGCGCCGATGCTGAACCCATCTCGCAGTGTCCGTCGGTGCCTGCCGCAACGTGGAACGGCGAGCGTCACCGCCGCTTCCCTGTCACTAGTTCGGACTAATGCGGGGGGTCCCGTAGACGATGCGTCGACCGAAGGTCAGGAGGCGATGTGCCGCTTATCGAGGCGGTGTTCTTCGACGTCGGGGAGACGATCGTCGACGAGACCCGGGAGTATGGCACCTGGGCTGACTGGCTGGGCGTGCCGCGGCACACGTTCTCGGCGGTGTTCGGCGCGGTGATCGCTCGTGGTGGGGATTACCGGGACACGTTCCAGTGCTTCCGGCCGGGCTTTGACCTGGCGGCCGAGCGAGAGCGTCGGGCAGTGGCCGGCCAACCTGAGGCCTTCGCCGAGGAGAACCTCTACCCCGACGCACGCCCGTGCCTGGGCGAGCTCCAGCAGATGGGGTTGCGGGTCGGTCTGGCCGGTAACCAGACCGCCCGCGCCGAGCGGATCTTGAAATCGCTCGACCTGCCGGTGGGCGTCATCGGCACGCCGGACGGTTGGGGCGTGGAGAAGCCCTTGCCCGCGTTCTTCGCCCGGGTGATCGAGGAGGCCGGCTGCGCGGCCGGGTCGGTGCTTTATGTCGGGGACCGTCTGGACAACGACATCCGGCCAGCACAACACGCCGGCATGAACACCGCGCTGATCCGCCGCGGACCGTGGGGCTTTATCGTCGAGGACGAGACCGTGAGCAGCCGGTGCCTATTCCGCCTGACCGGACTCACTGAGCTCCCCGGTCTGATTCGGGAGCACAACGCCCACCAGAGCTAGCCGGCAGCAGGCAACGATCGCACCCGCTCGTCCAGCACCCGTGCCTGCGAGGTGCCTTCCAGCGCGCGCCGTACCGCCGGGATTCGCCCGTAGGCAGTGCCGTAAGGCTCACGTTCCAGCTGGTCGAACGCCTGAGCGGCGAGGTCCATGCCGTGTTGTGCGTCGGTCATGGCATGCGCGGCCGCGAGATCGAGCAGGACCACGGATCGCTGCTTGCCCGCCCGGTCGTCGAGTTGGTCGAGCGCGCGGTGCAAGCTCGCCACCGCGTCGGCAGTCCGGCCGGCGACGAGCTGGCTGTAGCCGAGGAAGCTGGCCAGCCGGGCCGGGTCGAAGAAGTCCAGCCACTCGGGATCTTCACCGCGGGTGGTCAGCGAGTCCTCCGCCTGCCGGGCGTGGCGAACGCTCTGCGCAGCCGCACCCGTACGGGCACTCACCTCAGAGTGCACGCAATGCAGCCACGAGCGCAACAGTAGACCCGCGGCATATCGGGCATGGCCCACCGCCGCGTCGAGCAACGGCTGAGCCGCCGCACCGTCCCCAGCGAAGCCGGGCACGAAGCTCCGGTGCGCGTACACGGCGGCGGCCAGCGCGTGATCACCGGATTCCCGCATGGCTGTCGTGGCAATTTCGAAACACCTCTCGGCGAGCGCAACCTGGCGCAGGTCGAAGAAGGCCAGCCGAGCACCAAGCAGCGCCGACCCGGCCAGGGAAGCTGCCAGCTGTGGTCGCACCTCTCCCTCGCCGTCACTGAGGAGCCGCACGCCGAGCTGGGTGTGTCCCAGCGCGGCAGGGAGCAACGTGTCCGCCGGAACCGTCCAGTACAACTGGCGATGCTGCGCGGTGATCATCGTGTAGGACTCGACGACCCGGGCGTCGACCCGACTGCCCCGGCCTGCCGCGAGCGCGAGCGGTTCGAACATCTCCGCGGCGGCCTCCAGCAGCGCCACACTGGGCAGCACGCCCGCCGCGATCAGGGCGCGGAGGAGCCGCTGGCGGCCGATCCCCCTGCCATTCGCCTGACCACCGAGCATGGTCAGCAGTCTGTCCAGCGGGTCATAAGGTTCGGGTGGGTCGGGTCGTACAGCGAGCTCATCCGGGGTGAGCAGGCCCAACTGGCTGGCCGATTTACCCAGGATCTCCACGAGGTGCTTGCGGAAACGGGGAGCAGGCCAGCGCTGGCCGGTCTCCCAGCGGCGGACCGTGTTTCCCGTCAGCCCGGTGTCCGCCTCGTCGGCGTCGCGCATACTGCTCTTGATCTGCGCGCACAGTTCGTCATGGCTCCAGCCGCGTTCGAGCCGTTCCCAAGTCAACTGCCGGTTCGGCGGGTACCGCCGTGCCATGGCCATCGCGCATCGCCTCCGCCCTTATTGCACGCGCCGCAGTCAGCCTATGGCTCGCGATCGCATGGCGTTACCGATCAGTCACTACTGGCTCGTCAATGGCTGTCTCGTGGCCGGTACCGCGGTCGTGAGCCCCGCGATTGGCTTGTTGCCACCTGGTGCGACAGCGAAAGAGCGGGGTGTCATGGGATCGCGACCATCGAGATGGGTGCACGACCAGGAGCGTCCCGATGTCCGCCATCGTGGAGGAACGCCCTGGTACGCGGCCCAGGTCCCGCGCCGGTGGCATTCCTGCCGGCCCCAGACCATCGAACTGCACTGCACCAACGGCTCGCTCATCGGCACCTGCCACTGCGCTTGCGGAGCCTTCACCGACCGCACCGGTCACTGGATCGGCCGCAACTCCCGCAGGCGCACCCCCGACCCGGCCGGTAAGAGCCGCACTCCCGAAACGCTCCAGAGCGCTCACCGTCTTCGGCGCCCGACCTGCTCATGATTCGCGCCGACCGAGAACTGCTGGCAGACCTCGCCCGGCTCAACTCCGACGTCATGCCGCTGGCCATGCAGATCATGGACGACAGCGCCACCATCGAGGAATCTCGCAGAAGCTCTGACTCGTCCGCTGCAGCCTGCCGACCCGACGGCAAGCGGGCACGGGGCCGGTGGCCGGTCAGAGCGCAATGGCGGCAGCTCGGCACCGCTGCCCGAGGTCCTGTCATTCCGGAGTTTCGGACGGAGTTGGCTGCAACGTTGAAGCGGGGCGTTACTACCTCAGCTGTCGCTCAACGCGTGAGTCGCGACTGGATCATCTGGCGGCCCACGCGGAACCGTCGGCTAGGTCTACCACAAGTGCCACCAACTCGTCGTGTGGCAGCATGGCAAGCTGCTCGGCGAGCTCGGTGTCGTCGCCGAGGAACGCCCACGCGAGGGCCGCCATGTGCGCGCACAATTCTGTGGCGCGTCCGTCCGGGCATGGGCATTCGCCAACTAACTGCCGGTCCGAATGATGGACCAGGAGTTCCCCGACGCTGATCCCCTCGCTTGGCAGGCTGCCCCACAGCGAGTACTCGTCCCAGTCGAAGTCCTCAATGTGCTTGGCGAGCTCACGGCCGTGCGCCAGTGTTTTCGGCGTCGCAGCGTGCTGGAGCCCGCGAAGGGTGAGGTTCGGTGTCAGCACGTGTAGATCTTTCGGTCTGCGCGGCCATGCAGGCGAAGCCGTCGTCGTGAACAACGCCGGCAGGCTACTCGATGCCGATCTTGGCAACCGGGGCAACCGGGCACGTCGGCCGGCACGTGGTGGGCAGCGGGTCACGATCGGTGCACCGGTGCGGTGTTGACCCGTACCCGGGTACAGCCGGGTTGCCAGACGCCGGCAAGGTTTGCGAGAAAGACCTGCTGGGCCCGGACACCGTAGCACCCGCCCTCGAAGGAGGGCAGAGCCTGCACCTGTCCCGCGCTGACGCCGAGTCCATCGGAACCTGCGTCGGCGCATATCCCGTCGGCTGGCACAGTTCACCTCGCGCGCCATACACGCATTGAGAGCTGAGCAGAACCATACACGCATTGAGAGCTGAGCAGAACTAGTACCCTAGAGGACCCGAGGTGCTTAGGTGCGGTCAAACGAGCCGTCGACGCCGGCACGAACCGCGCCCGATTCCTGCTGACCGGCAGTGTGCGGGCGCCGATGTCCACATCGATGTGGCCAGGCACGGGGCGGGTGCTACAAATCCCCTGCATCCGATGGCGATGGCCGAGCTGACCGCACACGGCGATGAGCCCGAGTCCCCCGTGCTCGAACGCCCGTCGGTATCGACGCGGTCGGGCTCCTGCAAAACGGGGATCTCATGGTACGGCTACTCGACACGTTCGTGGCTGCCCAATTGCGACCGCTGCTGACAGTCAACGGCGACGACGCTCGGCTGCATCATGTCCGTCAGCGCGACGGGCGATACGAGGTCGACCTCGTGGTGGAATTCCCCGGATGGTCGCGTAGTACCGATGGAGGTCAAAGCCTCGGGCAGGCCGCAGGCCCGCGACGCGCGCCATCTGGTGTGGCTCCGGGAACAAATAACAGAGCAGTTCATGGCCGGAGTGGTGTCAACGGCCAAGTTGTGGTCCCCGCTGGTGGCCAACTAAAAGTCCCCACCCTTCGGGGTTGTTAGGTCACATGTGAAGCCTCCGATGTTCGGCGACGCGGCAGGCTTGGCGGCAGTAGCGGTGGG
>JBOHHF010000537.1:0-25210 GCA_050700495.1 Pseudonocardiaceae bacterium | reverse complement strand
CCCTCAACCTCATCCGCCTGCACGCCTACTGGAACGACCATCCCATGGACCGGACCCGCACCAGCCACCTCGCCCGGCTCGAACTCGCCCTCGCAGCGTGATCTGGAATTAGCCAGCAGGATCCTGGTAGCCGGCATGGGCGACCTGGACGGCACTCATCGCATCTCCGTTGCGAAAGATGCGCGCAGAGCCGACGCAGGCGGCCACGCTGAACCCCGTCTCGGTCGGTCCGGGCACAGCGCCGTGACCGTTACTCCGCTGCCGTCGAGCTCCTCAGCGAGCGCTTCAGAGAACGACAGCACATGGGCCTTCGTTGCGTGGTAGACGGCGTTGAGCGGTCCCGGGGCGAAGGCCGCCGTGGAAGCGACGTTGAGGATCCGACCCGATCGACGTTGCACCATCCGGGGCAACATGAGGTGGGTGAGCTCGGTCATGGCTGCGACGTTGACCTGGATCATGTCAAGCTGGTTGCGCAGGTCGTTAGCCAGGAAGGTGCCGCTCGACCCGTATCCGGCGTTGTTGACCAGCACGTCGATCTCGATCTGTGCCCGCTTGAGCGTGTCCACGATGGACCGGCCGGCCTGCGCCGCCGACAGGTCCGCCGGAACCACCGTGGCCACGATGCCATTGCGCCGCTCGAGCTCCTCTCCGATCTCGTGGAGCTTGTGCTCGCTGCGCGCCACCAGCACGAGGTGGTGTCCGTCGGCGGCAAACAGGCGCGCCAGCGCCAGCCCGATGCCACTCGACGCCCCGGTGACCAGCGTCGCGGTCCTCATCGTCGGATCCCGTTTTGCCAGCTGATTACTGCATTCTGCCTCCAGAACGCTGCTCACGGGTGCCCAATTACCGCGTTCTGCCTCCAGAACGCGGTAAGGCGTGGTCAGGCCTTGACCGGCTCGGGCTCCGCGATGGGGTTGGCACCGTGGATGGGCCCCTGGGCATCGGCCAGCCGGGTGGCACTACCGCCCCAGCGCAGCGAGATCAGCTCGGCGGCGATGGAGACCGCGGTCTCCTCGGGCGTGCGCGCCCCCAGGTCCAGGCCGATCGGCGAGGCAATCTTGGACAGCTGCTCATCGGTCACGCCCGCCTCGCGCAGCCGGTCTTCCCGGTTCTTGTGGGTCCTGCGCGAGCCCATTGCGCCGAGATAGGCGAGGTCCATCTGCAGTGCCTCGACGAGTACCGGAACATCGAACTTCGGGTCATGGGTGAGGACCGTGATGACGGTCCGCGGGTCGATCCGACCGGCTTCGGCCTCTTCCTTGAGGTAACGGTGCGGCCAGTTCACGATGACCTCGTGCGCGTCGGGGAAGCGGCTCTTGGTGGCGAACACCGGTCGCGCATCGCACACCGTCACGTGGTAACCGAGAAACACCCCGATCCGGGCCATCGCTGCAGCGAAATCAATGGCACCGAACACCAGCATCCGGGGCGGCGGCTGCATAGCGTTGACGAATACGTCCATGCCCTCGCCGCGGCGCTCCCCTTCGGGACCGTAGTGCAGGGTCGCTGTGCGGCCGGCGGCCAGCGCACCGCAGACGTCTTCGAGGATCGCCTCGTCAGCGCCGGATGAGCCCGTCGTGCCGGAGTGCCGATCAGCCCAGACCACCATGCGCAGCCCGACGCGCTCGGGGTCGGGATGCGCGACCACGGTGGCCACCGCGACGCCCTCCTTCTTGGACACCGAGTCGGCTACCTCGTCGAGCTCGGGGAAGTGGACCGGGTCCACCTTCTCGACGAACACGTCGATGATGCCGCCGCACGTCAGCCCGACAGTGAAGGCGTCGTCGTCGGAGACGCCGTAGCGCTGCAGAATGGGGGTGTCGTCGGTGAGTACCTGCTGGCCCAGTTCGAAGACCGCACCCTCCACGCAGCCACCGGAGACGCTGCCCACCGCCCGCTCGTCCGACGTCACCAGCATGGACGCTCCAGCCGGGCGGGGCGCCGACCGGTACGTGGACACCACCGTGCCCACCGCGGTGGATTTGCCCTGGCGCCACTCTGCTACCAGTTCGTCGAGCACCTCACGCACCGCGGACCTCCCTCGAGCAAAGCTTCCCGTGTGGTCGGGCTGTGTCCCGCCAGGTCTTAGAGACTATTCGCCCCGACTGGCACATGGGTTCACCCACAAATGCCTGATGTGCACGACGCGGAGCCGTTGGATCTGTTCCTGCTGACGGTCAGGGGTGATCCACGTCGATCCCGCTGGCCAGATCGGAGCAGTCCACCACCGTCAGGTCGGACCGTCCGGCCAGCCAGTCCCGGGCACCCCGGTCGCCGTGTGCCGAAGCTACGATGTCGGCCCAGTGTTGCCGGCCGAACAACACCGGATGGCCTGGCTGGCTCTCGAATCCGGCCCTGGCTACCACCGCGGGGCCGGCAAGTGCGACGAGCCTGCGGACCACCGAGGCGTCCACGTCGGGCAGGTCGACCAGATGCACCAATGCGGCCTGCACCCGCGGCGGCGCGGTTCGGTCCAGCTCAGCCAGGCCGGCGCGCAGCGAGGCGCCCATGCCCTCGGCCCAGTCCGTGGCCAGCACCGTGCCGGCGGTCGCGGGCACCAGCGGAATGACCCGGTCGGCCGCCGCGCCGACCACGACGAGCACCGGATCGCAGCCGCCGTCGACGAGCGTGGCTACGGCGCGGCGTAACCAGGCGCCATCGTCGACCAGGGCCTTGGGCATGCCGTAGCGCCGCCCGGCCCCGGCCGCCAGCAGCAGACCGGCGATCATGACGGCATCTTCCCATGATTGTCCCTGCGCTGGCTGCGAGACGCCGACTTCGCCGAGGTGCACTGCGTGTGGAAGCAGTTCTCCGAGGTGTTCCTGGGCAGTCCCGCAGCACATAACCTGCGAGTCCTGGCAATAAAGCCAGGCATATGCATAGCCGGGCTACCTGCAATACAGGTGCATTATATAAAGCACTTGCCGATAGCCTCAATCCGGCGTGTAGCATCGTCACGAAGGCCCGACACATTTGCATAAATGCCACGGGAACCTCGACATCGAGAGCAAATACAGCAGCATGGAGGAAACCGATGGAACAGCACACCCATGAGCATACGCACGGAGATGTGACACATGTACACGCGCACACCTTGCACGATCATGAGCACGTCGAGCACGAGCACGAGCACGAGCACGAGCACGAGCGACAGTCACACGTGCACACACACGTGCACGAGCGGGACCTTGAGGACGTGCACGAACACGCACACTGAATAGCAGCTCGATACCTATACGCGGCCAATCGGTTACCCCAGGCGCCATCTTGGTGACGTAGCACGGCCAGCCTCGCGCCGCTCTTGGGACATGGCTGTGGCCTCTTCGTCAGCGATCTCCAGGCTGGCAAGGACGCCTTCCTCTCCCTCCAAGGGGCTGCGAGCCTCACCGCGGTGCGTAACAACGACATCTTGGTGATGAAGCGGATTACATGGACCCGCCGACTCCCCTCTCGGTCGAGGGGTTCGAGAAAGTCGACAGAGCGTTCGGACACCGAAGTGATCTTCGCCGAGCACATCCCCATGCCGAGAATGAGGTGCCTCGTAGGGCTGTCTTTCGTGGAGGTGTGGCCGGCCGGCGGGCTGGTAGAGGTAGAACAGTGCTCGCCGGTCCCGGCCGGAGCAGTTGGGGTCGGAGCGGTGGACCATCAGTCGGAGCGGTGGACCATCAGGGTGGGGAAGAACACGACCGTGCCGGCCGGCCCGCTTGAGACTGATCTTGGAGGCGAGCGGTGCCACCTCCGGTACGCCGAGCAGCTGCGCGGCTGGGCCGGCCACCGCCTCGGCCAGAGCGACGGTGCGGGCCACTACGTTTTCGACGCCAGCCAGCAAGGTCTGCACCTCTGCGGCATCGAAGGCACCGGCGGTGACGAGGTACCTATCGACGGCGACGCCCATAATAATGCAAAATAATTGCGACAACAAATCTAGTGCAAAGAAGCAAGCTATGACCGACCGGGCGGCCAGCGGGGCAGGCGCCGACTTCGCGGCTGAGGTCGTGCAGGAGGTGGCCGCCGCCTGGATCGCGCGCTGGGACGCCCAGCAGACCCGCTATATCGCTGACCGTGAGGAGCGGTTCGCGGTCATCGGCGATGTCGTCGCGCGCGCGGTCGGTGACGCGGCGGCACCGGTCGTGCTCGACGTCGGTTGCGGGCCCGGGTCGCTCGCCGGGCGGCTCGCCCACCGGCTGCCGCGCGCCGTGCTGGTGGGCGTGGATATCGATCCGCTGCTGCTGGCACTGGGTCGGACCCGCTACGGCCACCAGGTCCGCTTCATCGATGCTGACGTCACCGTTGCCGGCTGGACCACCGCGCTCGCCCCGGTTCGAATGATCGACGCCGCAGTCTCCACCACGGCTCTGCACTGGGTGCCGCCGGAGCAGCTGGCCAGGCTCTACGTTGACCTAGCCGGCGTGCTGCGTCCCGGTGGGGTCCTGGTCAACGGCGATCATCTGAAACTCGCCGACCAGTCGCTCGCCGAACTCGCCGAAGCCGCCGAAAAGGGTCGCGAGCGGGCCGGGATGACCGGCAACGAGGACTGGAGCACCTGGTGGGAAGCGGTCGCCACCGAACCCGCCCTAGCCCGAGTTTCCAAAGATCTTGAGGCTCCGCTCTGGTTTCCGCAGGTCCAGCCGCTTTCGATCTTCATTTTGGTGTATTACCCACGTCAGCGGCTGGGGGCGTATCGGTCGAGGTCGAAGATCGTGTAGAGGTGCTGCTGGGTGGGGGTCATCTTGGTGATCGTGTGGCGGGCCCGGGGCCGGCCGCGTTCGCCCTGGTAGAGCAGGATGGTCTCACCGATGCCGTCGAGCTCGGCCAGCAGCGCGGGCACCGACAGCGACAGACCCGCGCGGGCGCACTCGCGGCACATCAGGTGCGCCAGGGACAGAGCGAGCACACAGGTGAACAGGTGGACGCGGATCTTGTGGTCAGTGAAGTGGCGGATCGGGGCGAAAGACACCACGTGTGGGTCCTTGGCCTGGCGGAACCCGGTTTCGAGGTCTTCCTGGGAGCGGTAGGCGTCGATGACCTGCGCGAGGGGCCAGTCGTCGTGGTCGGTGACCAGGATCCGCTTACCGAAGATCTCCTCCTCCAGGCCGGCTCGGGCATGTTCGTCGATCCGCCAGCTCAGGCGCATCGTCGCGGGCGTGTCACCGGTGAGGTCGGTGGTGATCACTCTGGCTACCCAACGGGGAGCGCGGATGGCCTCGATCTCGGCTTCGACCTTCGGCCGTGCCCGGCGGGTCCTGCCGCGGGCCAACCGCCCGGCCAGCTCCGCCAGCGCGGCAGTGGCCTTGCGCAGGGTCTGGGCGAACCCGGCCTGCTGGGCGGTGCGCAGGCCCACCGAGTGGGTGAGGATCACCCGGCGGCGCTGGCCCAGCACCACCGCGGTAGTCGCGAAGGCGGTCAGGTTCTCCGCGGCGTAGGCGGTCACGAGGTGGCGGTCCGTGGTGGGGCGGGCGAGCAGGCCGGGATGGTCACTCGGGGGTACCGACCCGACGAAGTGCAGGCCCAGCGCGGCGAGGCGGGTGAAGTTGGGTTCGGAGTTCTGCCCTGCGTCGAAGGTGAGCGTGGTCGCGCCCGGGCCGCCCAGCGCCGCGGTGTAGCGCCGGGACAGCTCCTCGATCATCGCACTGAACTGGGTGACGTCGACCTTGTTGCCCGGGTAGGCCCGCGACAGCAGCGGGATGCCACCGTCGCGGGTCGCGACCAACCCCAGACCCACGATGCGCAGGTCGTAGCGTTTCTGCTTGGCCTTGCCTCGCTGCGCGATCGGCGCCCGGTCGTTGCCCGAGTCGATGAACGTCGCGAAGTTGGTCATGTCCAGGATCAGCGCATGGGTGTCCAGGGCGAACACCTCGATCATCCGCTTCGTCAGCGCCGCCTCGATCTGTTCCAACTGCTCCACGGTGACCGCGTCCATCGCGTCCCAGAACCGGCGATGATTCAACGCGCCGGCCCGGACCCGGGTGACCCGGCCCAGCGCGGTCCTCGTCCACCAGTCGGCGAACGCCCGCTTGGACTTGGGCTCGCAGACCCGGTTCAACGCGGCCAACCCCAGGTAGGTGCCCACCGACACACCACCACGCACCGGCGCAGCGGTCAGCCGGGCGATCACCTCGTCCTCGGTGCCCAGGTACACCTGCTCCACGATCCGCGGCTGGCCCTCCACCCGGGCCGAGGTCGCCGCGTACAGGTAGGTACTCCCACCGCGGCGCTTCTTATGATCGATGACACAATTATGGGTAATACACCTTTTCGGTGCACCCGCCGACCCGACACGCCGGACAAACCCGAGGTCAGAGGTACCGCCGCGAGAACAGCAAGATCGCCGCATGGCCCAAAATTCATGATTCAGTGGAAACTCGGGCTAGCCGAACTGCAGGCCAGGCGTTCCGAGCGGGGGTGCGCCACGGCTATGGCAACCGCTTGTCGGTGGACCAGCACGTCGCGATGCTGCGAGCAGCAGGCTTCACCACGATCGGCCCGGTCTGGAAGTCCGGCACCGACCATGTCCTGGTCGCGCGGGTTGGCACCGGCTAGCAGGCTAGCGTGATCAGTCCGCGGCAAGCTCCTCGCCGCGCCGTGGCTTCCCACCGACACCGGCTGCTTGGCGGCAACCGTGTCCCGTGGATCACTTGGCGGGGCGAACTAGCTGGATCCTTGACTGCACTCAGCCTCCCGAACCGACCGCCCGACCCCCGTTCATGGTTCACTGGCTAGCGCGGTGAGTCAGCGGGCTGCGCCTCGCGACTGAAGAGGGCAGCGGTGAGCAGCGAACGCAGGTGCTCGTCGGCGGCGACGTCGTAATAGATAAACGTGCCTTCCCGGCGGCCGTGGACCACACCGGCCAGCCGCAGTTTCGCCAGGTGCTGGCTGACCGCTGTCGGCGCCGCGCCGACGATCTCCGCCAGGCACGCGACCGACGACTTCCCCTGCAACAGGGCCCACAGGATGCGCATGCGGGTGGGATCGGCGAGCAGCCGGAACGTCTCCGCGGCGCGTTGCACCTGCTGGTCGTCCGGCATCCGGAAGCCCGGCACGCTGTCGTGCACGGCACTGAGAATACCGCGCACCTATTACCTGCGTTACTACGTATTTTCGTGTCTGCGCATGTAACGTGATTTTCCATGACAGCCACAGCCGTCTCGAAGCAGGGCGAGCCCCCACTCCCCACCCGGCGCCGGCGTTCGCTCCTATCAGCCGCCCTCCCACATCGCGGGACAGCTGCCCTCTCCGCACGCAGCACGGCCACATCCGCCGCCATTCGGAGTCGAAGCGGTTCTCAGGCCGACTTTGGTGGATGGGGGCTGCCCGCCCACCACGTTCAGGCAGCCCCCATCGAGAACGAGGACCGGCTTACTCGTCCTCGTCGTCCAGCGCGCAGGACGTGATGGCTGCCGGTGCATGACACGCTCGTCAACCTCAACGACGTCCGAAAGCGCCTACCGCCATCCTATTGCAACTTTCCTGCGACAACAGTCACAATCGTACGCGCGGCCGGGCGCGGGCGACGCCGCCCATCACGGTGGTGATGCTCAACCCTGCGCACCGTGCGCAGGGTCTCGTGCTGGTGGTGGATGCCGAGGTGGTTGAGCGGCCGCTACTACGTCGACCCCAGGATCGCGTGGGCCAAATTCGCCGCGCTCGTCGAGGGCGCGGTCCTACTCGACCCACGTCCTGTCGCCGATGTTGCCGGCGGAACTTCTCATCGCTAGCTAGCGAATGACCGTTATGACTGTTATGTTCCCTCAGCTTACCGGCAGCATGGCGGACAGGAGTTCTGGTGTCACAGTGATGACGACATACCCGATCGAAGGCGTTGCGCGTCATGATCTCGGCTGAGGGAATCTCGTTCGATTACGACGGCAACCTCGTGCTCACCGACGTCGGACTCGTCGCCCAGCCGGGCCAGGTGGTCGGTCTGATCGGACCCAACGGCTCGGGCAAGACAACGCTGTTGCGCGTGCTCTACAACGCCCTTCGTCCGCGGGCCGGCTTGGTCAGCATCGACGACACAGCCATCGCAACGCTGGGACCAAAAGAGATCGCCCGCCGTTTCGCCGTCGTCGCCCAGGAGAGCCCTCCCGAGATCCCGGTCACGGTGGCCGACGTGGTGCTGCTCGGCCGTTCACCGCTGCGCTCGGCGTTCCAGCGATACACAGTGGGGGACTACCAGGCTGCCGCGGCCGCCTTGCAGCGAGTGGGGGCGCGGCACCTCGCTGATCGGAACTTCCCCGCGCTGTCCGGTGGAGAAAAGCAGCGTGTCCTCATCGCCCGCGCGCTCGCTCAAGAGGCGGACCATCTCCTGCTCGACGAGCCCACCAATCACCTCGACATCCGCTACCAGCACGAGGTCCTCGCCCTGATCCGCGACCTCAAGGTCACGACGATCGTCGTGTTGCATGATCTCAATCTCGCCGCCCGTTACTGCGAGCAACTCGTCCTGCTCGATAGCGGCAAGGTCGCCTGCGCCGGCCGGACCGGCGACGTGCTGACCCCCGAGGTGCTCGAACCGGTCTATGAAGTGTCAGTCCGCCGGCTGTCCGAACTCGGATCCTTACAACTGGTCTTCGGACCCCGCGGTACACCTTGAGTGGATGAATGCCGCGTTCGGCTACGCCTACCGGCGGGGAAAGAAGCTGAGGATGGACGACGTCACCGTCGCACGGGTGCGTCCTGGGCGAGTGCGTCCCACCAGTCAGGCGTGTTGGACGTGGTGAACCAGGTGCAGCTCGGCGAACCGTACAACTACCGGCCCGGTGAGATCCCGCCGCCCGAAGACTGGTTTCCCGCCTTGGTCGACCGCAGTGACGTCACTTTGGTGGCCTACGACCCCGCGGACCGTCCGGTCGGGTACTGCGTCGCGTTGGCCCTCACCCGGTACCCGGACGTCCTCGCTGTCACCGAGGAGCTCGGTGTGCAACCGTGGGAGACCAGCTACCTCGCCGAGCTCGGCGTGTGCGCCACAGCAAGGCGCCGCGGCATCGCGACCCTGCTACTCGGTCGAACGCCAGGTGTCACGGAGATGCGTCACAGCCGGTCGCGGGTCTATCTCGTCCGCCAAGCGACGACCCGACCGAACCCGATAAAGAGCACTAAATACTTGTAATAGCCGATAGTGGGCAACTACGCTCGGCTGGCTCAGCGGGGATACCGGAGGAGACCCTCAATGCACCGAGCCCGCGGGATCTTTCCCCTCCTTGTCGCGGGTGCCCGCGGCTACTGCACCGACACCGCTCGGGGTGACTTCGAGGACATCTTCGCCGATATCAAGCTCTACGGCCGGCTGCTGGGCACCGAGGACGCCGCAAACCGAGAAGTGGCCAAGCTTCGCGACCGCGTCGCCACCGTCAAGAACCAGCCGCCGGGCGGCTCGGAAGACAAGGGTGCCGCCGCCCTCATCTTCGGCCGGGATACACCCACGATCAGCGCTTATGGCGACCGGAGCACCGTCGACCAGCAGCTGGACATCCTGGGCTTGCGCAACGTCTTCGGCGACGTCGACAAGCGCCTCATCGAGCCGAACATCGAGGAGATCGTCGACCGGAACCCCGAGGTGGTCATCCTGCTGCTGCAGGGTACCCAGACCCCGCAGGGCGTCCGGGAAGTGCTGCGCGCCCGACCCGAGTTGCAGAACGTCACCGCCGTCCGTGACGACGACATCATCGTGCTCCCGTCCGGCTTCATCCTGCCGAGCCCCACCTCGGTCGAGGGCCTGGAAACCCTCGCCAGGGAACTCGACGCGATCAGCTGAGTGGACACGACGTGAGGAGGTGACCATGACCGGTCGAGCCCTACGGGTCCTCCCGGCACTGCTCGCCGGCCTGCTGGTGCTCCCCGCCTGCGCCGCCGCCGACGAGACACCCGAACGGGCCGATGACGGCTTTCCGTTGACCGTGCAGGATTGCGACCGGGAGTTCACGATCGAGCAGCGCCCCGAGCGGATCCTCACGATGGGTTCGACGGCCTCGACCCTGATGTGGGCCGCCGGCGCGACCGGCGCGATCACCACTCGAGCCTTCGAGAGTGTGTCCGACCTCGGCCCGGCGCAGGCCGCGCTCGAGGGCGTCCCGCTGATCTCCAACGACAACGACCTGACCCTCGAGGTGATCCTCGGGCAGGACCCCGACCTGGTGATCACCTACGGGTTGAACCTGACCACGCAGGCGGACCTCGCCGCGGCCGGTATCGACTCGATCGTCAACTCCGGGTTCTGTGACGGCGACGGCAGCGGGCCGGCCGACGGGCCAGTCACGTTCGAGGACGACGTCTTCCCCGACATCGAGCTCTACGGGCGCATCGCCGGTACCGAGGAGGCAGCTGAGCAGAAGGTGGCCGAGCTACGCCGGCGAGTGGCCGCAGTCGCCGAGCAGCCGCGCAACCCCGAGATCATCACCGCGGCGGCGATCGGGCTGAACGGGACCAACCTGCGGGCCTACGGCGTCGCGAGCCTGACCCACCAGCAGATCGAGACGCTGGGGCTCACCGACGTGTTCGGCGACATCCCCGAGCGGCTCGCCGACGTGAGTGTCGAGGAGTTCATCGCCAGGGACCCCGACGTCGTGATCCTGCTCAGCGGTGGCGGCGGCGTCGAGAAGCAGCCCCTGGAGACCTTGCGCGGTCTCGCCGAGGTGGCCGGCGTCACCGCGATCCGTGAGAACCGGATCATCCCGCTCGAAAGCCCGTACCTGCTGGGCGGCCCGCTCGGCGTCGACGGCCTCGAAGCGATGGCCGAGGCGGTCTCCGGCTACCGGTGATCAGCAGTTGAGGGGAACCCGGCTGCCTGCGCACCCCTGAGCGCCCGCACTCCTATCGCTATTTCATATCTAAGGCATTTATGGCGTCATGGGTTTCGGGCTCAGGATCGCGCCACTCACCTAATCGAACTGAACGGAGAGCGTCGATGAGCAGGCTCACCACAGACGGCAGCAGGATCGGTCAGACGAGAGCGGAGCTGGAATTGCTCATGGCCGGCACTGCATTCGCCCCGGCCCGGGCCCGTGCGGCCGAGGCGCGCGAGCTCCTCGAACGGGACGGCGCGGTAATCCTCTGTGGACTGCCACCGCAACCCGACAGCTTGGTGATGGCCGCAGCCGAGGTGCTCGGCACCCGGTTGAGCAGGCTGTACCCGGTACGCGAGCGACACAGCGATCGCGACGACCTTAACCAGCTGCACAACGACAGCCACCGGGTCGAGGTGGACGTCCACGGACAGACGGTTGCGCTACGTGATCCAGACGAGGATTACGTCCTCATCCAGTGTGTGCACCGGGCGGCTTCCGGCGGCGCATCCTTCATCGCCGACGGCTATCGGGTTGTCGACCGGCTCCGCGACGCCCACCCGGGCCTCTGGGATTTTCTGACCACCGTCGACGTCGATTTCTACGGCGCGTGGAACCCGCACCGGGGCGTCCCGAACACACCCCAGGTATGTCGCCACGTCGAGTGGACCCGAGCCGGTCGCCGCGTGGTGCGAGCCAACCAGGGAGCCCGACCGATATGGCGCGGTCGAGCTGTGCACGAGACGATGGCACAGCAGCAGGAGGCCATGTTGGATCTCTTCGCCGACATCCGCGCCGCGGTCACTTCCGACGCCCCCAGGACGGTGCTGGAGAACGGCGAGATCCTGCTCATCGACAACTACCGTTGCTGGCACGGGCGCGATGCGCACGACACTCCCCGGCTGATCAACATCATGACCGTCCGGACGACCGATGCCATGTGAATGCCACGCTGTCCCTCGTGGCCAGTCGGCGTGGGCTCAGTCGGGGATTCCCCCTGTCGGGCTGGGACGAGCCGAGGTAGGACGGGATGAAGCCTGCGTCTGACGGAACGACCAGCGTGCCGGTTCGGCACGGGTTTCGATCTTCGTCGCCGGCCGCATCTTGTTGTCCTCGGCGATGGGTCGGCTGCCGACCGGGGTCGCTCCCGCGGTCTCTACCGCTGCGCGCGGATGCGGGCTACGCATACCACGGAACAGCCGCTCCGCGCGGCCAGCGGGTGGGCGCGCGGAGCCGAACGGTTCGGCGGCGTTCTTGAGCCTTCGTCAGCCGGGCGGTTATTTGGCGTCGACGGAGCGGACCGTGAGGGAGTGGATGACCCTGCGAGGGTCCCAGGCGTCAACGCCATGGAGGCAACGGTAGTTGTCCACGAACAGGATCTCCCCTGCACCGAGGAAGAAACGGGGGCAACTGCGGTGAGCGTGGTCCACACGTCGGCGTAGCGCTGGAGCATCCGTTCGTGCTCGTCGCACCGCGGGTCTCAGCGCAGCGGCTGGGTGTACCAACTCGCCCGCACGATCCGCCGGCCGGTGCGGGTGTATTCAAGGTGGCGGCACACGCTCGACGTGGTCGGGGTATCGGGTTGGTGGCGGGCGGGCGCCAGCCGGTCGACGTCAGCGCCGGTGATGAAGCCCCACAGTTCAGGACCTTGGGTCGAGGTGCCCGCGGCGTCGCATGGCGGCTATGCCGAGGCCGCCGGCGAGACGCTCGCTGCCCAACACCGGCAGCACCGGTCGTCTGTCAGGTGATGGAGCGGGCCCGCCAGCTGACCTGGTCGCGGGCGCCCAGACGCTCGCTGGACCGTAACGCGGGAACGGGTCACCGGTGCTGCCAGTTCTGGAAGTTACCGCCGTTGCACCCCAGGGCATAGAGCTTCCCTTCGGTGTTGCTGTCCATGCAGAGCCCAGTCGCCACGTTGCGGACTCGGCCGCCGGAACCGGAGATCTGCCAGTTCTGGAAGTTGCCGCCGTTGCACCGCAGGGTATAGACACTTCCTTCGGCGTTGCTGTCCAGGCAGAAACCGGTCGACACATTACGAATGGTGCTAGCGGTATTCGAGCCGGCGAATTCCCAGTTCTGGAAATTCCCCCCGTTGCAGCCCAACGTGTACGCGTTCCCGTTGGTGTTGCTGTCCAAGCAGAGCAAGGTCGCCACGTCGCGGAACGCCGAGGTCGCCGCCGTGCTGGCTGCGGTAGACGTCACACTGGCAGTGGCAGGAATGGCAGTGGCTAATGCGAGCGACCCGAGTATCGCGATTATTCCGAGTATGTCTCTAGCCGTCTTCACCATGATCGAATCTCCATTCCTAGAGGCTGCAGAGTCTCCCGTGCAGTCTCTACAACGGCCTCCCCGACGAGCGGTCACGCTATTACGGTGGGTAACCGGTGCGACTGCTCCGGTAGAGGTGGCCTCGATCCCGGGCTCGACGCCTTCCGGGTGGACCAACCGATCGCCCGGCTACCCGGCGAGGAGCCAAGGCGGTGACACGCGCGCTGGTACCGGTGCACCGCTGCTCGACGTTCGCGGTCCAGGTCGTGGTGATCATCCGCGCCCGGAGATCCGGTAGCCGTCGTAGCATTGGGTGCGCGGGGTGTCCCTCGCTCAGTCGAACTCGCCGGCACGCCCACGTCGATGCGCCGCGAGCCGGTTTCGTACTTGCTGATGGTGGTGTCGGTCTTGTTGATCCACGCGCCGGCCTCTTCTTGACTCTTGCCCGCGAGGTTGCGTAAGCGTTGCAGCTCCATGCCGAGCTGGCGCATCCGCATCGTCGGCGTGGCTGGTGACTGTAGTCACTTGCCAGTGACGTCGGCAGGGCTGGCGTCTGCCCCCTGGCCTGCTGCTCATGGGGGCCGGGTCGGGCGGCTCTCGTCCGTCCGGTCTGTTGTCCCTACCCCCGGGGGGCCGGGCCGGACGGACTCCAAGGGGAAACGGAGGTGGATCAGGTGCCCGAGTCGCGCAAGCGGATGCGCCCAGTGCACGCGGCCCCAGCGGTCGACCGGACGGTCCCGCAGCCGATCGGCACGAGGGGGGTGCGCAACCCCGTCGAGCCATGCTTGTGCTGCGGTTACCCTTTCGGACGAGCCAACGCCAACCGCCGTCCTCCGCTATCCGGCACGGTGATGTGTCACGCCGCGGCGTACTCCCGCGGCGGCTTCTCAGTGCGCTGGGATAACGGGATCTGGGAAGCGCAACTCGACGTCTCCTACGTCACCGCCGTGTCGGAAGCCACCGTGACCCCCATCTCCCGGTTACCGCACAAGAGGGCGATCGGCCAATGAGGACCGCCGCCGCCGTTTCCCCAACCCGCCGCCGACCACGGCTCGTCCTGCGGCCACCCGTACCGATCGCCTGGGTGGACCTGAGCACCAGCATCACCCACCTGCTGACCACCCGATGCCGCCGCGGCGGGTCGTGTGCGGGGAGGGCGTTACCTCGCCCTGTGCGGCGCGGAGGTGATCCCCACAGCCATGACCGAGCCAGGGCAGAGCGACTGCCATTCCTGCCACGCGACATCACCGCTGTGCAGCCCCAGCCCGCCCCGCCCATAATCCGGTCACTCTCCCGCGTCGACGCTGCTGACATCAGGGCTCTCAACCACTTAAAGTTACGGCAATCGATTTGCAACTAGCACGATCGTGTAGTAAATATCACTCTTCAGCTCTAGCAGGCAGCTACACCCCCGTGCGTTCAAGACCGATTGGAAAGTGGACGTCGAACCCATGACGCGGTCCGAGCCGGCGGTCGCAACGCCGCCCGAGGTGTCCCTGATTGATGATCTCGACCATGGGAAGCGGCGGCGACATACCGTGCTGTGGCTCGGTGGCCTGGGCGTCCTGCTGGTCGTGACGCTGCCCGTCGCCGTGGGATTGGGTCCGGTGGGAATCGCGCCCGGCACTGTCACCCAGATCGTGACGTACCACCTGTTCGGATGGCCCGAGACGGCAAGCTGGTCTGGGGCCGAGGACAGCATCGTGTGGCTGGTGCGGATGCCGCGCGTGGTGCTCGGGACCGTCGTCGGCGCTGGCCTGGCCCTGACCGGGGTGGCGCTGCAGGCCATGGTGCGCAACGTGCTCGCCGACCCCTACATTCTCGGCGTGACGTCGGGGGCCTCCACCGGTGCGGCCGCGACCATCCTGTTCGGGGTCGGCGCCGCCGTCGGCGCGAGCTCGCTGACCGCGAGTGCGTTCGTGGGCGCGCTGGCCGCGACGGCAGCTCTCTACCTGCTGGCGCGGGTGGGTGGCCAGATCACCTCCATCCGGCTGCTGCTCGCCGGCGTGACCATCGGCTACGTCCTGTCCGCGGCGACCAGTTTCCTGATCTTCGCCTCGGACACCCCGGAAGGAGCTCGGGCGGTACTGTTCTGGCTGCTCGGCTCGCTCAGCCTGGCCCGCTGGTCGTCGGTCGGCATCGCGGTGCTCGTCGTGGGAGCGTCGCTGGTGGCGCTCATGCTGTGGGGACGACGTTTCGACGCGCTGGCCATCAGCGACGACACCGCCCGCACGCTCGGGGTACCACCCACCCGGTTTCGCATTCAGGCGCTGGCGGTGGTCTCGTTGTGCGTCGGGGCGGTGGTCGCCGTCTCCGGCGGGATCGGTTTCGTCGGCCTCGTCGTGCCGCACGTGGCCCGCCTGTGCGTGGGCGGTGCGCACCGCCGGGTCTACCCCGTCGCCGCCTTGATCGGAGCCGCCTTCCTGGTCTGGGCCGACGTGTTCGCCCGGATCGCCTTCGCACCCCGCGAGCTGCCGCTCGGCATCGTCACCGCGGTCGTCGGTGCCCCGCTGCTGATCATCCTCGTCCGCCGCTTCCACCCCATGTCCGGCTAGGCCAAAGGACATCACGAAAAAGGAGAGGGAATGCGAACTGAGATGCGGCCGCTCGCTGCCGGCGGGCCTCGAGACGGCGTGGTGCGATCTGAGCTCGAGCCCGTGGTCAAGGGCCTGGATTTCGTCCCGAAACGCCTCCCCCGCCGCGGCACGGTCCCTGGGCGCACACTGCTGCGCCGGGACGGCGCGGTGATCCTCACCGGCTGGCCGGTAGACCCGGACAGCGCAGTGAACGCGGCCGCGGCGCTGCTGGGGACGCGGTTGCGTGGGCTGGAGCAGATCCGGGAGAGGAGCACGGACAACGCCGCGGCCGTGGGGCTGCACCGCGACGGTGCCAACGTCGTCGTCGACATCCACGACCGGCGAGTGCATCTGCGCCACCCCGACGTCGACTACGTCGTCATCCTGTGCTCCGCCCCAGCCCAAACCGGTGGGCAATCGTTCCTGGTTGACGGCTACCGCCTCGTCGACCGGCTCCGCGACCGGGTGCCCGAGCTATATGAGTTTCTCACCACCGTCGATGTCGACATCACCTCTCGAGTCCCAAGCCCGGATGTGCATCCGCCACCGCGGGTCTGCCGGCTGGTCGAGTGGACCCGCGGCGGCCGGATGACCGTCCGTACCCCCGACTACGCCCAGCCGGCGCCGCGTGAAACCCAGTGGGACGAGCACGAGAAGCAGCTCAACGCCTATGCCGATCTGCTGGCAACCCTGACCGCGCAGATCCGCGATGAGACCACTCTCGCCGCGGGTGAGCTCATGGTCCTCGATAACTACCGGTGCCTGCACGGCGTGCGGGCCCACGACGGCGCCCGGACCACCCACGTTCTGCGGTGCAAGTCCGTCGATGCCTGGTGACGGCGTGGCTGCCGCACGTCAACGAAAGCGAGCAGTCTTGCGCCGCAACCGGATGATGCACACGATTCTGATCGCCAGCCTGCTGGTGCTCGGCGCCTGTGGAGATGACGGCCAGTCATCGGGAGCGGACACGGCAGGCAAGTTCCCGCTGACCATACCGAGCTGCGAGCGCGCGGTGACCATCGAGCAGCCCGCCAAACGGGTGCTGACGGTCGCCTCCGACTCCGCGACCGCGCTGGCCGCCATCGGCGCCGCCGACCGGATCGTTGCGCGGTCCGCCGAGGGCGGCGCACCCCTGGGGTCGTATGAGAACGAACTCAACGACATCCCGCAGATCACCGTTAACGGAGAACCTTCCCGGGAGGTCATCATCAGTCAGCAGCCCGACCTCGTAGTGAGCTATGCGGGCCTGGAGACCCCTGCGGCGGATCTCGAGGCGGCCGGGATCGACTCGATAGTCCCGTCCTGGCGCTGCGACCAGGCGGCGAACTTCGACGGCATCTACCACACGCTGGAAACATACGGGCAGATCCTCGGCACCGAGGACGTCGCCACAAAGACCGTCGCCGATCTTCGCCGCCGGGTCGACGCGGTCGAGACGCAGTTCCAGGGCTCCCCGGCCCGCACCGCAGCCAACGTGTACGTCAGCGAGAACCAGGTGCGAGTCTACGGCGGGCCCTCCATGAGCAACACCGTCCTGGAGACGCTGGGTCTGACCAACGTGTTCGCCGACGTGAACAAGCGGCTCGCCGAGGTGAGCACCGAAGAGCTGCTCGCCCGCAACCCCGACGTCATCGTGCTCACCTTCGGCGGCTCCGAGACCAGCATCAAGAACGGCGCCGACGCCGAGCGAGCGCTGCGCGGCATGACCCCGCTCGACCAGCTCACCGCCGTCCGAGAGCAACGACTCATCCCGATCAACTTCACCTACCTGGTCGGCGGGCCACTCGCCGTCGACGGGCTCGAGACAATCGCGCAAGGGCTCGCCACGCTGAAATGACGGGCAGTGCAGCCGGGCCCCCGCCGGGGCTTCGGCTCGATCAGAAGGCGGTGCTCCATGGCCAGGCCACCCGAAGAGTCGACCACACGAGCAGGGCGATCGTCCTGGTCTGGACCGACGCGCATCCTCGCCATCGCCATCCTTTGTGTGTTTGCCCTTATCGCCTGCGGCGGCAACGCCGGTACCGGTGATACCAGCGCAGTCAGCGGCTTTCCCATGACTGTCGAGAACTGCGGCGAGCAGGTCACCTTCGAGGAGCCCCCGGCGCGGGTGTTGCTCATCACCAGGTATTTCGCTCCGCTGCTGGAGGCCATCGGCGCCCTCGACAAGGTCGTCGCCAAGGTCGGCGAATCATCCTCACCAGCGGGGATCTCCAGGCCGGCAAGGACGCCTTCATGTCCCTCCCCGGAGTCGCGAGCCTCACCGCGGTGCGCAACGACGACATCCTGGTGATGAAGTTCGACTACATGGACCCGCCGACTCCACTCTCGGTCGAGGGGCTGGAGAAGGTCGCCGAGGCGTTCGGCTCTCGACAGTGATCTACCGGGTCGGGAATTCGGCGCCGCACCCCTCACCGTTGCCACGGTGTGCCCGTGAAGACCGCTTGAGGTCAGCGTGGAACGCCCGTGCGGAGGTGTAGGCGGCAAGGAAACCGTCCCGGCAGTCCCGTAGTGAGCTGACAGCGGTCCGTAGCCGTTGCATCCGGATGGCGTCGGTATCCAGGCGGCGCAGCCGGGTGCGATCGTAATGGTGCGCAGGGGCGCTGAGCAGATCGGTGAACGTCAAGAGGGCAGCGCTGACCTGAGTAAGGAGCCCGCCTAATGCGATCAGCTCTTCACAGCTCAATACGGTCTTCGGTAGCGTCCGGTTCACTCGATGGAAGGCGTCAACGACCCGATCGAGCTGCTCGACTGGATCGCTGTTCGCGGCCGGCAACGACACTGATACCGCGGTACGCCGCCGCTGGTTTGACAACACGGTGGTCACAGATGCACAACTCCTCCGACGCGGACCGCCTCCACCCATCGACCCCAGGCTGTGAGGCCCTCCCAGCCGCACCTTGCGACTGATCTCAGGGCCTCGACTGCGGACTTTCTGACCATACATCACATTTTCACAACGTTTTGGCAACGGGAAGCAAACATCACCCAACCGGATCTCACAGACAGTGGTAGCTGGGTTGGGTGGCCCTGGACGGCTCTGCCTGAGCCGTCGCGCGCCGGTGGACCGACCTGGCCGCAGCCGGACGACACCACCGCAGCTGCGTGTGATGCGTCCACCCGCTCGGCCACCGATGCGCAGATCCCAGGCTCAACAGCGGCTCTTCGACGATCGCGCGGACGCGGCGCTATTGCGATAATCTTGCATTATTGAGATCATCGTGAAATCGGCGCCGCCACCGCCGCGGCGGGACCCATCGGGTTCGTCGGCCTCGTGGTCCCGCACGTCGCCCGCATCCTCGTCGGAGCCGACCATCCCAGGGTCCTGCCCGTAGCGGCGCTGCTCGGTGCCGGTTACCTCGTCGCCGTCGATCTATTCGGCCGCACGATCCTCGCGCCGGCCGAGATCCCGATCGGTGTGATCACTGCCGTCCTCGGTGGACCCCTGTTCATCTGGCTGGTGCGCCGCGACAACTCCAAGGCCCTCAAGGAGGCGATGTGAGGGTCGCGCTCGACGGGGTGGAGGTCGCCATCGACGGCACCGTGATCGTGCACGGCGCCAGCATCATCATCCCCAACGGGGCCTTCGTGGGTGTGGTCGGTCCCAACGGCAGCGGCAAGACCACGCTGATGCGCACGATCTACCGATCGCTGCGGCCCGCCGCCGGCACGGTCAGCATCGGTGACCAGGATCCCTGGGCGGTCAACTCGCGGCGGGCAGCCCAGCTCACCGCGGTCGTGGCCCAGGACAGCGCAGTCGGGTTCGAATTCACGGTGGCCGAGGTCGCCGCGATGGGTCGGATCCCCCATAAGGGCAGCTTCGACCGGGAGACCACCGCCGACCGTCACGTTGTGGCCGGTGCGCTCGCCGAGGTCGGCATGGCTCTCGCCCACCGGCGGTACTCCACGCTGTCGGGCGGTGAGCGCCAACGGGTCCTTATCGCCCGCGCTCTGGTGCAGGAATCACCCGTGCTCGTGCTCGACGAACCGACCAACCACCTCGACATTCGCTACCAGCTCGACGTCCTGCACCGGGTACGCCGGCTGGGCCTCACCACCCTCGCCGCCCTGCACGACCTCAACCTCGCGGCTGCCTGGTGTGACCACGTCTACGTCATGCACCAGGGCAGGGTGGTCGCCGGCGGCCCGCCCGAAGAAGCACTCGACCCAGCGCTGATCAGCGACGTGTTCGGGGTGACAGCGGTCAGCTTCCGCCACCCGATCACCGGCCGCCATCAACTCCTGTTCGACCGGTCCGATCCCACACCCGACAAGACCGGTGTCACCATGGGTGACCACTTCCCGTTGCCCGGGGCGGGGTGATGGCGCTGGACCGTGGTGCGTGAGCACCTCATGAGGCGAGCGGCTGCATTCGAACCGCGCCGCACGGAGTGGCTTGCCTTTGAGGACAAGCTCGCCGCCGAGGCGCTGTGGGACGCGGCCGGACTGCTCCGCGCCCGGCCGTGATGGTCGACGTGGCCGATGCCCCGCCGCGACCCGCCGGGGTAGCGCGACGCGATGTGGTGCCTCGAGCGGATCTGATCGGTGTGAGTCAGCCAGAAACGGACGAACAGACTATTGCATATAAATTGCATGAAATTTTAACATCTAAGGCCTCGGCGGTCGGGCACGAACCAGAGGGAGTTCACGGGTGAGGATGCGTCGCGATGCGACTGCCACGGTCCTGGCGGTATGTGCCACGCTGCTGGCCGGCTGCGGGAGCACGGTCACCGAGCCGGCGTCGGGCGCGAACGCTGCGGGGCCGAACGCGACCGCTCCCACGGGCTTCCCACTGGAGATCACCAACTGCGGCCAGATGCAGACGTTCGAGAAGCCACCCACCAGGGCCGCATCAATGGATCAGATCTCAACCGAGCTCTTGCTGCACCTGAACCTGCAGCGGTCGATTGTGGGCACCGCCTCGCGAAGCGGCGAGGTCTTCGGAGGTGGCGCCGGCTTCCCGAGCCTGACCGACACCTACGCCCAGCGTCCGGTTCTCGCAGCGAATTACCCTTCGCAGGAGATCCTCCTCAACGCAGCACCGGATTTCGTCACCGGCAACTCCGACCTTTACACCTTCGGGCCGACGACGGAGGGTGGGACCGGCTTCACTCGGGCCGACATGGCGTCACAGGGAATCAAGACCTTCACATTCCTGTGCAAGGGCGAGGAGGCGACCAACGACCTGTTGTTCTCGCGGTACGAGGAGTTCGGCCGGATCTTCGGCAAGGGTGCGGAGGCCACGGCGTTCGTCGCCAAGATCCGCAGCTCGCTAGCGGCGACCGCCGCCGTCCTCGCCGGCGCCACCCCCGTCAAAACGTTCTACTACCAGGACGGGACCGGACCGCTCACCACTTACGGTGGCGGTGGGCAGCTCGACAACGGTCTCAAACAGGCCGGTGGCAAGGGCCTCTTCGACGACGTGCCCAGCTTACCCACACCGACAGTGACCACCGAGCAAGTGGTCGCCCGCAACCCTGACGTCATCATCATCGTGAACCTTGGCGTCCGCGAGAAGGACAACGCCATTCCAGCCAGTAAGAAGGCTTTCCTGATCTCGACCCTCGGCACCTCGATGAACGCGGTCAGGAATGACCGGTTCTGCACCATGGATTTCATCGGCTTCACGACCGGCCCGCGCATCGCGGCCACCCTGGCCGCTATCGGCCCCTGCCTGCACCCTGAACTGAATTTCGGCTAGCGATGGCTACCGGGTCGGAGTTGACAAGCTCCGGCGGCGTGGCCACGCCACGAGAACTAGCCGGGCTTCGCCCCATGCCCGAAGGCGTGCATTTGGCTGGTTGCGGTTGGGGGCTCCGGTTGGCGGATTTGCGAGCACGGATGAACGAGAGGGTACTTGAGGAAGCTAGGCGTCAGCCTGACGACCTATCCGACACACTAGGGCCTTTCGGTGTAACCCAAGAGCAGTACCAGCATGCATGTGAGGCAGTTGCAACTGCCATCGGTGAAGCAAAACGTCACGGATGGCAGCGCCTGGTTACGGCAGAGCAATCAGATTCGACTGTTAGCTCTGTGGAGTGGCACGATAAATTCTCCTCAAGACTAGAATCCCATGCGGCCGAACTCTACGAGCAGCTTTTGGAAGTGTATCACCTACACCAGGCGTGCCACGATGCGCGGCTCGACATCTACAACGCCCTGCGTTCCGGCAATAGAGAGGAGGCAATGAGTATCGCGACGGCGTTCGCGCGTCCCTACGACCGCGAGAGTCAATCATCCACTTCTTGAACCTCAGTCCTACACCCCGTTTGAGCGACGCACGCACTTAAGTGAAGTGCCTCGCTGCCAGCGGGGTATTTCATTCCCACGGTTCCAAGCGGTCTGATCAGGCATGCACCCCTCACCCCTCCCGGCCCCACCTCTTCCCAATCAACCGCACCTCAGCCAAATCAGTCCACCCACCAGCAAAACCGGAATAGTGCCGAGTACATCAATCATCCCGTGGTCGCCCAGCCTCTTACCGTTCAGTACATAAGCTACTACATCACCCCGCCGCTACCGTATCGTGAACCCTTCTTGACGTTGACGTTCGAGAAAGACCCAGCCAACCGGCGCTGGTTTCGGTGCGGCTCCACCTCTGGTCACACCGCCCCGCCTATCTGGCGAACGGGACTGACCGCTTCCCCCTCAATAACCACCGGCGTCTTCAGCGCCCGTTCCCGAATCCGTTCCGCCATATCACCAAGCCAGTCGCTTAAAGCAAGTTGGTCATCACGAGAGAAGTCTTGCTCGATGACTCCTGCGCAGAATGCCCCGCACGCGTCGGTCATGTGCCACAAGGCAAGTAAGAGCCGACGGTCCTCGTCGTTCACTGCGTTCTAACCCGCCTACCCTGACAATGGCTCATCACGGCCTCGACCTCTGAGCCGAAACCGACACACATAACGAGCACCGCCTGTTTCCGGGCTCAGTAAGGTTGGCAGGTAATACGTCCTGGCCGCAGAGAGCGATGTAACGGCCCTTCGGATGACGGCCAGTAGCCAGCGCATCCATAGTCAGGAAGTGGGCGGTGAAGGTGTGAGCGCCTATGACTTCAACCGCACGCCGACACGGCGCAGTGGTCTCAGCTCGCTCAGTTTTTTCCGCTTGAGGCTGTACCTGCCGGGCATGGGTGGTTCCTCCGTCATTGGGATGGCCATACCAGTGGCGGAGTTGACCTGCGGGGGAACATCACTGGTACGGCCATCACCCCTGTCGCCTTTGAGGGGCAGGCGGAAACTTAATGCTCAGCAAACCAAGAAGAACGAACGTCGCTCTCTACCGAACTGTCGGTTCGTTTTGCCTCGGAACCGTCAGTTCAGGAGGCCGATGCGTTCCGCAAATGCCCGTACCTCTGAGCTGTAGGAAGGTTTTGCGCGCCTCAGCAGCGTGTGCGCCATAGAGCGCAGCTCTTGGCGATGCTGAAAGTCTTCTGGGCACAGCGCTTCAGCCATCTTCAGGTGGACGAATACAGCCGTGTCGTTGCCTTTGCATTCGTAGCACTGAGCGACTTTGGTAAGCAGGCTGTTCTTGCGCTCCAAGGACGGCGTGCGGCTAATATCCACGTCATCGGCAAGCCGTAGGGCTTCGCCGATTTCGCCAGTCTCATACTCCACCCTAACGCGGTGAATACCGACATTCGTCGGCCCGAAGAGGAGCATATCGACATTGGTTGGCCCAGACCCAAGCGTATTGCGGTAGTATTGCGTTTCGTCAACGCGCAGCGAAGCTTGATATGCTGGGCCACGTAAAATATCCCGGGCCCTCCACGGGTCGCCGGTGCGCAGCGCTCCCAAGGTTGCTACGAGTTGCAATCCGCCGTAGAGCGAGAAGTGCTCGGAAGTTCCATCCGGCAGCAAGGACTCTAGCTTCTCGGTGCCTGCTATTGCCAGATCGAGCGCCCCGGCAGGCCGGTCATCCACAAGGAGTGATTGGCCGAGATTCCAGGTGGCGGCGGCAATAAGAAGCGGGTCGTCGACTTCTTCGGCATAGCGCATGGCTCTATCCGCCGCCAGTCCGCACAGTGCGATCCGTCTCAGATATTTCAACACCGCCCGTGTCAGTTGATACACTTCGGAAGTTTGGCGGCAGGCTTGCCGTGAACGCCCGGAATCATGTACGGCCCGCTCGCTGTTGATAATAAGCTCTGGCAGTACTTGCAGGGCGTCACTGTACTTGCTGGGGGAGGTAAACCACACCTTCTGCATGGCCTTAAGCTGTATGCCCTGTTCTTCCAGACTGGGCAGATCACCGTTTTCATTGAGGGAAACCGTGCGGTAGGTGATAAGCGCCCGTTCCAACTCAGCCAGAAGCGGGTTCAGAGGGCCTTCATGATCTTCGCTGGGCGTTTCACCGAGCAGAGCGGCGGTTCGTACCCCGAGGACTTTGGCGATCTTGTGAAGGACGTGCAGGGTCGGCGTCTTCGTGCCTGCTTCAATCATCTCCAGGTAGCGCACCGTGATACCGGCAAGCGTGGCGACGTTGGTCGTGCTCTTCTTCCGGTCGATGCGGTACAGGCGGATGAGCTGGCCGGTGGGGATGTCGGACACGGGGGTCCTCTGGGCTTGACGGGGGCTTAAGTCTAGCCGGGCTTCGCCCCATCCCGATCAGGCATGCTCCGTGGTCGGTTTGGGCTGGGGGGCTCCGGTCGGCGGGATCTAGACCGTGACCGGCACGCCGGTTCGGTGTATGAACCGCTCAGAGCGGTTGGTTGGCCTACTGGCCGCCCGTCCGACCGGAACCCGCCATGACCGTAGCAATATCACAAGGAAGGCAGGGCACTGCGGACCGAGACCACGATCAACGACACCCGCGACTTCGGACTGTCC
The DNA here is from genome assembly GCA_050700495.1 of Pseudonocardiaceae bacterium. Taxonomy (GTDB): domain Bacteria; phylum Actinomycetota; class Actinomycetes; order Mycobacteriales; family Pseudonocardiaceae. Next base: position 760 of record JBOHHF010000537.1, on the reverse strand, counting down.
AAACGGCTGACCAACACCAACCTGACCGCGCTGCGGCAAATCGGCTTCACCGCCAACCGGCGCTACTGGGCGTCCAACGCATCAGCCACGACCCGATTCGCGGCGCCCGAGCATTCACCGAGCTCACCGCGCCGATCGTCACCGATACCGGCACCCGCATCCCCGGACTGCGTTTCGGCGACCCCCGGGTCCATGCCCTGCTCCAAGCCCTGCTCATCCACCGGCTGCTACCCCACGGGTTCACCAACCGTGACCTGCGCACCCTCATCGCGCCCCTCCTCGGCACCACGACCGAGGACATCACCGCCGGGAAGATGACCTACGACCTGCGGCGGCTACGCGCCCACGACCTGATCCACCGCATCCCCCACAGCCGCCGCTACCAGATCACCGACACCGGGCTCCAGCACGCCCTGTTCCTCACCCACGCCCACGACCACCCACTACGCACCGGGCTAGCCGAGATCACCGACCCAGACCGCCCGCCCCCTCCCGGCTGCGCGCCACAGCCCGCGCATACCAGGCCGCCTTCCACGACCTCGCCCGTTACGCACACCTCGCAGCCTGACCCGCTGCACCATCTCCCGGAGGCGACTCACACACCCACAATTGACTCGATCATGACGGCCGTGCCGCCTAATGGGTTTGTACCGGCCGGTTGCTGATGCGGCAGGGTGGTACGCCTCAGCCGCCGGTGGGTGAGCTCTCCTGCCGCCAGAGCCGATGTGAGCTCTAGGGTTAGATCGGGCCCCTGCTGGTT
>JBOHHF010000536.1:0-2732 GCA_050700495.1 Pseudonocardiaceae bacterium | reverse complement strand
CTCCGCGCCGACCTCCCACGCGACTTCCACCGCCATCGTGCTGGGAACCATGTAGCCGTAGAGGTGTGGAACGCCGTAGCTGTGGTCAACCAGCCACTGCCGTCCGCTGTCGCTGAGCACCACGTACTCTTGCTCGAGTCCCATGGTGCAGCCGACCGCGCTGCCGATGCTGACCGCGACGCGCTCCGGCCGGACCGACCCGAGATTCAGCTCACTGTCCTTTATCGCCTCTCTGGCGCACACGAGGGCGAACTGCGCCGCTCGGTCCATTCGGCGAGCCTGCCGCGGCGAAATCCCTGCCACGAGCGGGTCGAAGTCACACTCCGCGCCGACCCGGGAGCGGAACCGGGTGGGGTCGAAGAGCGTGATCGTCCTCGTGGCGGTGCGCCCAGCGGTGATCACCTCCCAGAAAGCCTCCCGGCCGAGCCCGCCCGGAGCTATCACCCCGATACCGGTGATGACGGCACGGTGATGCATCAGGACCCGCCCACCGCAGGATTGGGCGCCGCCGGACTCGGCAGCGGCTCGGTGTCCACATGCCCCAGCTCGGGCCGCGGCGCCAAGGGGGAGAGGTGGAACACGACGTGTGCGGGCTTGCTGCCCACGTTTATCAGGCGGTGCCGCACACCGATCGGCACCAGCAGGGAATCCCCGGGACCAAGCGGCAGCGGATGGCCGTCCAGCCGCATCTCCAGCTCGCCCTCGACGACGTGAAGAAACTCCTCGGAGTACGGGTGATAGTGCTCAGCGACAAACTCACCAGGCAGTAGCCGCAGTACCCCGCCGAAACCCGAGGTCGACCCGACGGTCTTGGGGCTCAACGTGACTCGGATGTCCCCGCCGCGCCGCCGGTTCGCTGCCACCTCGTCGGCGCTGACCTTACTGGGCCGAATATCACTGGGCCGAATAGTCGTCACAGCGTCCTCCCGTCCTCGGCGGTCCACGTGTAGAACGGGGCGGCCATCGCGTCTTTGGGTTCTTTCCAGTTCGGGTCATAGGGGGAGATGAAACGGCCGAGTTTGGTGTTGATATCACTGTAGAGCGGGTGACTGCGTGCCTTATAGAGGTTCGGTGAGATGTCCTGCGGCGCCTCGACGAGGTGGAAGTACAGGTCGTGGAAAGTGAACAGCATGCGCCGTGACACACCGATCAGGGACGGGAGGTCAGTCGCGTCGGACTCAGCGAACACCTCAGCGATCGCTCCGGAGTCGCGGGCATCCATCCTGGCCACGATGAGGGTGCGGTGCACAATGCGCCTCCTGGGATGGTTTCGGTGACAGCGGGGCCACTCTCGCAGTGAGTACTAGGAGAGTGCTGGAAGCGACCTCCAGCGCAGCTGCACTGGCCGGGATGCTCGCAAGGCGTCCGGAGTGCCGGATCTACCAGGGTATCGCGCCGTCGCCACGCAGAAAGGCGCCGGTCGGTCCGTCGTCAGAGAGCATGGCGGCGCGCACGACGTCCACCGCGGCCTCCTCAGCGGAACGCTGCGCAGCCGGCATCATTCGGGTCCGCACCCGCCCTGGATTGACCGCGTTCACGAGGACGCCGCTGCCACGGGTCTGCTCCGCCAGCATCACCGTGATCGCGTTGAGCGCCACCTTGGATGCCGAGTAGCCAGGAGTGCCACCGAACACCCCGGTAGCAAAGGACGCGGTACCGCTGGACACCATCACCACCCGGCCCCACCCATTCTCGAGCATCGCGGGCATGAATTCCTGCGACACCCGCCACGAGCCCAGCACGTTGACCGCAAAAGCTCGCTCGACGACCTTCATAGGCACCGAGAGCGGATCGCTACCGGCATCGAGCAGTACACCGGCGTTGTTCACCAACACGTCGACAAAGCCGGCCGCGGCCCTGGCACTGCGCACGCTGGCGGCGTCGGTCACGTCCAGCCGGACTGCGGTGGCACCCTCGCCCAGCTCACCGGCCGCCCGGGACGCTTGCTCGCCGTCACGGGCGGCCAGCACCACCCGCAGACCCGCAGCGTGCAGCGCCGCAGCGACCGCTCTACCGAGGCCCCGATTCGCACCGGTAACCAATGCCGTCCGCGGTCTGCCCACCATGACCTCCGAATCGGGCTCACCAGCGCACCGAATGATGACACCACCCGCTCGGCGACCGATCGTGCCCGGCGCGACCCACGCCACGCTCTCTGAGCGGTTCTCGAGCTTCGCGCGAGCACCGGCCGCGAGGGTAAGCACGGCACCTGCTGGACGAGAGGCGGGGTGAACCATGCGAGTGCTGTTCGTCACCTGGGCCTGGCCGTCGCATCTGTACGCGATGGTTCCGCTGGCCTGGGCCTGCCGGGCTGCCGGTCATGAGGTGCTGGTCGCCAGCCAGCCGGGCCTGCGCGAGGGCATCCGGCAGACGGGGCTACCTGGCGTGTCGGTAGGCAAGGATGTCGACGCCGTGAACATGGTGCGCGGCTACCTGCTGCCTTCCGAAGTCAACGGCAACGGTACCGCTGGCGACGGCCCTTCCCGGACAAGTGCTGCGGTCCCCACCGGCAAGGGGCCCAGGGCGCTACAGATGTTGCTGGCGCACGCCGAGTCCATGGTGGACGATCTCGTACAGCATGCTCGGGGCTGGAAACCGGACGTCGTCGTGTTCGAGCCGACTGCGCTGGCCGGCCCGCTGGCTGCGGCTGCGGTGGGAGTGCCTGCGGTGCGCCAGCTGTACGGCGTGGACCTCGTGTACCAGGCGCGCGAGCGGCTCTCGCAGCTGTTGGA
>JBOHHF010000535.1:0-1402 GCA_050700495.1 Pseudonocardiaceae bacterium | reverse complement strand
CGGACCGCGTTCGGTGACCACGACGCCATCCCCACCACCGTGCTACTGGACCGACTCAAGAGCGACCCGAAGCCCCCTGGGTCGACTACGGGCCAGCCGGCCTTACGGCGATGAAACTCGGCGTGCTGCTGCGCGAGTACGGCATCCGCAGCGGAACGATCCGCTTCCCCGGCCTCGGTCAAGCCAAGGGTTATCAACGCGCCGACTTCACCGACGCCTGGACCCGCTACTGCCCCTCACCCGACCCAGCCGACGTCACAGTCGATCACCGTCAGGAGGGGAAGCCGTCCCAGCCATACCAGCCTCATCATCCCAGGTCAGCGCGGTACGGCTCCACTGAGCGGTACGGCTCAAGGCGTACCACCGAGCCCAGCCGTACCAGCCTGACCAGCCGAAATGAGTCTGGTACGGCTGGTACGGCTAGCTCTCCGCTCCGCGTCGTCGGAGCGGCGGAATGACTACCCACCGACGCATGGCCACCTCGCGTACCGCCCACCCGGAACCCGCGCCAACTACCGGAAGGACGCCCAGCATGAGCCCCAGCGATGGCCAGACCATCCGCTTGCTGCTCACCGTCGAGGAAGCCGCCGACCGGCTCGGCATCGGTCGCACGCTGATGTACGCGCTCGTCAAAGACGGTGAGGTCGAGTCCGTCCACATCGGGCGGCTACGGCGGATCCCCGCCGACGCCCTACCCCGCTACCTCGAACGGCTGCGCACTGCCCTGCCCAAGCTCAACGACTCAGCAGCCTGAGGGGACGACACACCATGACCAGCAAGCAACCAGGCGGGCGCGCCCCGAACGGCGCATCGACCATCTACCAGGACAAGAACGGGCGCTGGCACGGTCGGGTGACGATGGGGGTCCGCGACGATGGCAAGCCCGACCGTCGGCACGTCGAACGCAAGACCAGAGCAGAGGTCACCCGCGCGGTTCGCGAGTTGGAGAAGCAGCGCGATAGCGGTCGGTGCGCAAGGCCGGGCGTGCTTGGACCGTTGAGCAGTGGCTTACCCACTGGCTCGACGACATCGCAGCGCTCTCAGTCCGGTACAAGACGCTGGTCGGTTACCGGACCGATGTGAACCGCCACCTGGTGCCCGGACTTGGCGCACACCGGATCGACAAGCTCGAACCTGAGCACATCGAGAAGCTCTACGGGCGGATGATCCGGTCGGGTCTCGCCGCAGGGACGGTGCACCACGCCCACCGGACTTTGCGCGCCTCCCTGAGCGAGGCCGTGAAGCGCAAGCACGTCGCTCTGAACGTCGCGATGGTCGCCAGACCACCGCGACTCGATGACGAGGAGATCGAACCGCTCACCGTCGACGAAGCCCGGCGACTGCTCACCGTGGCGGGCAAGCGAACAAACGCCGCCCGCTGGGCGGTCGCACTCACGCTCGG
>JBOHHF010000534.1:0-4402 GCA_050700495.1 Pseudonocardiaceae bacterium | reverse complement strand
ACTTTGGGCCAGAAGTTGCCGTCTCCGGCACCTCCGCACACTGCAACAGTCCTTCTCCAGACATCACGGACAGTGATATCAGGTACGACCGAGATACCAGGTGTTGATGTCATGAGTGTGGGTGCGTACGACCAAGTCCCGTTCACTGAGTTGCTGCGAGAACCTTCGGTCACGGCCGGGCGTCTGCGCGATACCCGCCGCCTGCGCCTGCGCCGCATGCTGCCTCAGGCCCTGTCGTGGGTAACGTTCCTGCCGACCAAGGCCGTCGATGAGCTCGTGGAGGAGTTGGTGGCCACGCTGCAGGCGGCGGTGTCGATCGACAATGACGGTGGTTCTGTCCCGCGCCCGGAAGCGCCGGAGAGCGTGGCATGAGTCCCAAACGGGGAGAACAGTGGCAATACGAGGTGACTGGTGATGGACAGATGCCGTAGCCAGCCCGTCGGCGAGCGCGGTCTGCGAGGTAAAGTAAACTCAGCTCACAGATCAGGGAATGGTCACGATCCCGCAGGGACCCTCGGCGAGGGTTTCGACGCCATCGATGCCGATCTGGTTCGCTGACCACACCTCAGCGGTCAGCGTCCACTAGCATTGCTCACAGGCAGTATCGTACAGCTACGGTCCGTCATCTTCGTGTCACCCACGGCGACAGTGCATATGTTGCGTGCCGGGCAAGCCCGGCACCAGGGCCGGCCGTCGAGCGGCGGTGCAGCGCGTCCACTACGTCGGATACTGTCCCGACTCTGCCGACGCCTTGGCCTCCCCCCAAAGCCGCAGGACGGCATCGTCTGAGCTGTTGGATTCAGTGGACCAGAGTTGCCAGCGGGCGAGCGCGCGGCTCTCGACACAATTCCGTCACATTCGTCGCTTATTGCAACACGCCGATATTCCGGATGCAACAGATCAGAAATAATCGCCCTCTGTACTGGAAGCGCAAGAATATCTGACACCTCAGGAAAAGCATAAGACCAGGAGCTGACAGGCATTCATCGGGGAGGGATTCGAGTCATGACCCTGAGCGCGAAGACCTCGACGGGGGACGGCACTCCTGGCGACCTTGAGGGAATGCGTCGCTCGGTGGTGATCGTCGGCGGCGGGCAGGCCGGTCTGTCGATGAGCTTCTGTCTCGCCCACAGCGGCGTTGATCACGTCGTGCTGGAGCGCGACCGCGTCAGCAACGAGTGGCGCGGCCGGCGGTGGGACTCGTTCTGCCTGGTGACGCCGAACTGGCAGTGCCAGTTGCCGGGTTTCCCGTACGCCGGGGATGATCCGGACGGCTTCATGGCGCGCGACGAGATCGTCGGCTACATCGAGGCGTACGCGAAGTCGTTCCGCCCGCCAGTGGTCGAGGGTGTCACGGCTACCCGGCTGCGGCGCGACCGGAAGGGCCGCTACCTGGTCGGCACCAGCAGTGGTGAGCTGATCGCCGATCAGGTCGTGCTGGCTACCGGGCCTTACCAGGTACCAGTGATACCCCGGCTGGCCGACCGGCTGCCGGATGAGCTGACGCAAATCCACTCCTCGCAGTACCGCAGCCCCGAGCAGCTTCCGCCGGGCGAGGTGCTGGTGGTCGGCACCGGGCAATCCGGCTGCCAGATCGCCGAGGACCTGCATCTGGCCGGCCGGCAGGTGCACCTCGCGGTAGGCAGCGCGCCGCGGGTGGCCAGGTTCTACCGTGGCCGCGACGTGGTGGCGTGGCTGGCGGACATCGGTTACTACCGCAAGGCGGTCAGCGAATTCGCCGACGCGGACGCGGTGCGTTTCCGGGTCAACCATTACGTCACCGGTCGCGATGGTGGACGAGACATCGACCTGCGCGCCTTCGCCCGGCAGGGAATGCGGCTTTACGGGCGGCTCACAGAAGTGATGAACACAACGCTGCGGTTCGCGACAGATCTCGGGCGCAACCTGGACAACGCCGACGCGGTGGCCGAGAGCATCAAGGACTCGATCGACGGCTACATCGATGCCCACCGCATCACAGCTGCACCCGAGCCGCGCTACCCGCCGGTGTGGACGCCCGCGCCCGAGCCCGAGCACACCCAGCTGGATCTGCGCGACACCGGTGTCAGCTCCGTGGTCTGGAGCACCGGGTTCGGTCGGGACGACCGGTGGATCGAGGTTCCGGTGTTCGACGGCCGCGGCTACCCGACCCACGACCGGGGCGTCACCGCCAGCCCTGGCCTGTACTTCCTGGGGCTGCCTTGGCAGCACACCTGGGGCTCGGGCCGGCTGTCCGGGGTGGCCGACGACGCCGCGTATCTGACCGAGCGCATCCTTACCGGTGCCACCCAGCCCGACCACCACTTCCGGTGGATCGCCGGCACCTCGACCAGCACCTATCCCCGGGACGACGACTGGGTCGCCCCCCGCACGGTGGCGTGACGCCCATGCCCGAGGTCTGCGACGCGCACCGTCACCTGGGAGTGCTGCCGGCATTCCCGTTCTACGGTGGGCCTGCGGTGAACCCTGATACGACCGCCCGGGCCACCATTTCTCAACTGATCTCGGATCTGGATACCGAGGGCACAGGCCGCGCGCTGGTCATTCCGAACTACGGCGTTCCCGACCCGGACATCGCGTTCTCGTTCAATGAATTGGTCATCGAGGCGGCCAACACCGACGACCGGATCAGGGCTGCGCTGTGGGTCTCCCCCAAACCCACCGATGCCGACCGGACCGCCAAGGCACTGGCGCTCGCCGGTGAACCGGGGGTACGGGCGCTGAAGATGAGTTTCCTGCTCGGTGGCCAGGCAACCGACGAGACGTGCATACCGCAGCTTGACGAGATCTTCGACGTCGCGCGGCGCCACGATCTCGTCGTGCACGTGCACACCTCCCCCGGTGGAAGCTCGGACATTGACGAGGTGGGCCATCTCGTCAATTCTTATGGCGACACGGTGAAGATCCACCTGGTGCATTTCGGTGGCGGCATGAGCGGGCACATCAAGTTGATCGGCTCGCGATTCTTCGATTGGGTGGCCGCCGGTAAACGTGTCTACACCGACCTGTCCTGGTCCATCGGATTCGCCCCGAACTGGCTGGTCCGCGAGATCGACCAGCGCGGGCTGGGCCACGACCGGATCCTGTTCGCCAGCGATCAGCCATGGGGTGATTTCGCCGGCGAGCTGGCGAAGCTGCGCGCCGCTACCAGCGACGGCGAGCTCGCGAGGCGGGTGTTCCGCGACACGTTCGAGGAACTCTACGGATAAGTCCAACTGATGAGGAGGCGTCACATGACCGATCTGACCGACATCGAAAAGCAGAGTCTTGAGGAGATCCCGCACCCGTCACTGCCCGAAGGATCGAGCATCTACGGGGGGACGAAGGTCTTCCCGGATTACCAGGCCGAGAACGGTGAAACGTATTTCACGCTCGTGCACGGCATCGCGCACGAGTCCTCGGTCAGCTTCGTGGCGATCCTGCAGGCCACCCGCGCGCAGCGGAAAGGTTTCGAGTCGGCGATCTACTTCTACGGTCCGGGGTCGCTGAACTGTCTGGCCACCCGCGGCTTCCCCACGACGGGGAACTCCGCTTTCCCCGGTGAGCACAACATCAATGACTCGCTGAAGACGTTTCTCAAGGAAGGCGGCAAGGTGTACTGCTGCCGCTTCGGCCTGTCGCTGCACGGTGCTCGCGAGGAGGACCTACTCGAGGGCGTCATTCCCACTCACCCACTCGACGTGCAAGACGCATTGATCCACTACGCCCGCAAGGGCGCGATCATCAACTCCACCTATATGTTCTAGGAGGCGGCTGTGCGCGTTGGCACCTCAACCGAGAGACTGTCGACCAGGGTGGACATCGCCCTGCAGGGCGTGCGGATGGACGCGCCGGTCCGCCGCCCGCAGGGGGCCGGACCCAGCGACGACGGTCACGTGGTCGTCGACGGTGCCAACGCCGCACTGCCCCGCAACCCCGACAGTCCCTACCGGCTCCACGACGGCCGGATCTTCCTCGGCGAGCTGGACACCGGGCTGTCGCTGCAACTCGTCACGCGGCCCCGGTTCTACGACCTGGTCACCGCCGACGGCGTGCCCTATGAGCAGATCGCCCGGCTGCACGGCGCCGACGTGCTGGCCACCACGGTGGTGCAGACCTGCATCCGGTATGCCGAGGAGCAGCGCTGCCGGTTCTGCACCATCGAGGAGTCGCTGCGATCCGGCGCCACCATCGCCGCCAAGACCCCCGCCCAGCTGGCCGAAGTGGCACAGGCGGCGGTGCGGCTGGACGGGATCAAGCAGATGGTGATGACCACCGGCACCACAGCGGGTCCCGATCGAGGTGCCCGCAACCTGGTCCGCTGTGTGCGGGCGGTGCTGGAGGCGGTGCCCGGGTTGCCCATCCAGGTGCAGATCGAGCCGCCGGCCGAGCTCGGCGTGCTGACCGATCTGCGCCGGGCGGG
>JBOHHF010000533.1:0-14818 GCA_050700495.1 Pseudonocardiaceae bacterium | reverse complement strand
GCGTTGCGCCCGGATCCTCCGACCTGGACCGCCCCGGTGTCCACCGTGTCACCGGCCTCGGCGTAGACCCGTTCGAGGATGTCGTTGATCTTCTTGCGCAGCGGCTGCGGATCCAGGCCACGTTCGGTGTTGTAGGCGACCTGCTTGGCCCGTCGCCGGTCGGTATCGTCGATGGCCCGGCGCATCGAGTCGGTGACCCGGTCGGCGTACATGTGCACCTGGCCGGACACGTTACGGGCGGCCCGTCCGATGGTCTGGATCAGCGAGGTCCCGCTTCGCAGGAACCCCTCCTTGTCCGCGTCCAGGATCGCCACCAGTGACACCTCGGGCAGGTCCAAGCCCTCGCGGAGCAGGTTGATCCCGACCAGCACATCGAACTCGCCCAGCCGCAACTGCCGCAGCAGCTCCACCCGGCGCAGCGTATCCACCTCGGAGTGCAGGTAGCGCACCCGGATGCCGAGCTCGAGCAGGTAGTCGGTGAGATCCTCGGCCATCTTCTTGGTCAGGGTGGTGACCAGCACCCGCTCGTTGCGCTCAGCGCGGATGCGCACTTCATGCACCAGATCGTCGATCTGACCCTGAGTGGGTTTCACCACGACCTCCGGGTCCACCAAGCCGGTCGGGCGGATGACCTGCTCGACGAACTCGCCGCCCGCCTGGCCCATCTCATAGGGCCCCGGGGTCGCCGACAGGTACACCGTCTGCCCGATCCGGTCCTGGAATTCCTCCCAGGTCAGCGGCCGGTTATCCAGTGCCGAGGGCAGCCGGAACCCGTGCTCCACCAGGGTGCGCTTGCGGGAGGCGTCGCCCTCATACATCCCGCCGATCTGCGGCACCGTGACATGCGATTCGTCGATGATGAGCAGGAAGTCCTCAGGGAAGTAGTCCAACAGGGTGGCAGGGGCCGAGCCGGCCGCACGCCCGTCGATGTGCCGCGAGTAGTTCTCGATGCCGTTGCAGAACCCGACCTGACGCATCATCTCAACGTCGTAGTGGGTCCGCATCCGCAACCGCTGCGCTTCCAGTAGCTTTCCCTGCTTCTCCATCGCGGTCAGCCGTTGTTCCAGCTCGGACTCGATGCCCGCGATGGCGCGCTCCATCCGCTCCGGCCCGGCGACGTAGTGCGTGGCCGGGAAGATCCGCAGCTCGGACACCTCCCGCACCACCTCCCCGGTGAGCGGGTGCAGGTAATAGAGCGACTCAACCTCGTCACCGAAGAAGTCGATGCGGACTGCGAGTTCCTCGTAGGCCGGGATCACCTCGACGGTGTCACCGCGGACCCGGAATGTCCCGCGAGCAAAGGCTAGGTCGTTGCGGGTGTAGTTGATGCCGACCAAGGCCCGCAGCAGCGCATCGCGCCCGACCTCACCACCGACCGGCACGTGGATCGACTGGTTCAGGTACTCTTGGGGGGTACCGAGCCCGAAAATACAGGACACCGAGGCGACGACGACGACGTCGCGGCGAGTGAGTAGCGACATCGTGGCGGAGTGCCGCAACCGCTCCACGTCGTCGTTGATGGAGGAGTCCTTCTCGATGTAGGTGTCTGTCTGCGGGACATACGCCTCGGGCTGGTAGTAGTCGTAGTAAGAGACGAAGTACTCCACGGCACTGTTCGGAAAGTAGTCCCGCAGCTCGTGGGCGAGCTGCGCGGCGAGAGTCTTGTTCGGCGCCATCACCAGCGTGGGGCGCTGCACCCGCTCGATCAGCCACGCAGCGGTGGCAGACTTGCCCGTTCCGGTGGCGCCCAGCAGCACGACGTCACGCTCACCACCGGTGATCCGGCGCTCCAGCTCATCGATAGCAGCCGGCTGGTCGCCGGCCGGCGAGTAGTCGCTGACCATCTGGAACCGGCCCTGCGTCCGGGGGGTCTTGCCGAGCGGGCGGAACTCGGAGTGCGGAAGCAGATCGCGTTGGATGGCAGCGGCATCGGTCATGGCATTGAGGGTAGGCCGGGTCCCTGACAGTCTGCCTTCGCCCGGGACGGTCCGCCGGAACAGACTCTGCCGAGACTCTGCCGACCGGGCGAATGGCGGGTCCATCGCCCCCGGACATGCGTAGGGTCGACCTCTATGACGGCCCTGCTCCGGATGAGTGCTGAGACCGCCCCGCACATCCACCCTCCCAAGGTTGAGCTGTTCGACCTGGACGCGATGACCAACACCGACCCCAAGGGAATCGTCCGCACGGTCCGCGAGTACCGGGTCGAGCCTTTCGGCCTCTACCTCGCCCGTGACGTCATCGACCATCCGTCGATCTGCGCGTTGGAGTCCTGGCTGCTGCCCGAGATAGGGTTGCGGATCACCGACTGGTTCTGTCCCCCCGGACACGAATGGGACGAGCATTTCTACGTCGACGTGGTGCGCATCGACATCGACGCCAGGTGCTGGCGCACCGAGGACCACTACCTAGACCTCATCGTCCGCACCGGGCGCAGCGTCGACGTGCTGGATACCGATGAGTTGCTGGACGCGGTCATCGCTGGGCTGCTGGATCGGTCCACTGCGCAGGCCGCGTTGGCTATCACCTATCGGACGGTGGACGGCCTGGCCCAGCACGACTACCGGTTGGACCGTTGGCTATCGACGGTCGGCGCGTGGCCGACCTGGAGCCGGCACTGAACGGGATTCAGGCCATTAACCAGCCGGTTCTGGCGGCCCACAGCTGCGCCCGATCCAGCGCGCTGGACACGAACGGCGTCTTCGCGGTGGCGTAGGCATCAATGCTGTCCCACTGCTGTGCCGCGAGCCGGTGCTTGAGTTCGGCGTACTCACGAACACCCGCTGGATGGACCCGCAGCCAGTCCCGCAGCAGCAGGGTTTCCCGCCAGACTGGGGAGTCGGCGGGGCGGATGTGGCAGTTGACGGCCCGGGCAGGGTCGGCGTTGGTCGCGTATGCCTTGTCCCGGGTGGTGCCGTCCCCGGCGTTGTCCCACCAACGACCGGCCAGCCTGACCAGCCCCATCGCACTGAGGTCGTCCGCGAGACGTTTCGCCACCTCAACGTCGGCGACGACCACCTGCGCGTCCAACACATCCTTGGCGTCCAAGCCGGGGACCGCGGTTGAGCCGATGTGGTCGATCCGTTGTGCGCGCCGGCCCGCCACTGCGGCGATCCGGGCGATCATCCGCTGGGCCTGCTGTGGCCAGGTGCCGTCGGGCGCAACCAGGACAGGGGCCGCGGTCCGCGGCGCCCGGCGGCGATGGCGCAGGTTGTCCTCGAAAGGCACCAGCCGCTGCGTCCATAACCGGTCCACCGCGGCTAACGTGCCGTCCCGGCTGCCGCTGTTGTCGAGCCAGACGTCCGCAGCAGCGCGGCGCTGCTGGTCGGTGGTCTGAGCGGCGATCCGTGCCGCGGCGTCAGACTCCGCCATGCCGCGCTGCTCGACCAGCCGGCTAACCCGCACCTCGGTGTCTGCGTGCACCACGACCACCAACGGGAACCCCGCTGCCAGTCGGGCCTCGACAAGCAGCGGGACGTCCTGCACCACGACAGCGTCGAGCGGAGCGGTCTCGACCAGCTCAGCGGAGCGTGCCGCGACCAGCGGATGCACGATGGCGTTGAGCCGGCCTCGTGCGTCCGCGTCATCGAAGACCCGCGCGGCTAGAGCTGACCGATCCAGCCCGCCATCCTCGGTGCAGACCTCCACGCCGAACTCAGCCACCACGGCCCGCAGCCCCTCGGTGCCGGGCGCGACGACATCGCGGGCAATCCGGTCCGAGTCGACGATCCACGCACCTCGTTGCGCCAGCCGGGCAACCACCGTCGACTTACCGGACCCGATCCCTCCAGTCAGTGCCACCTTCAACATCGGGATGACAGCATCGGGATGACAGCACCTGGCTAGACACCACCGGAGAGCTTCTCTCGCAACGCCGCCAACTGCTCGTCGCTGGCCAGCGAGCCAGCGCCAGAGCTGCTACCGGTTGGAGTTGGCGCCTCGGTGGTCGCCGAGGAATAGTTCTGGTCCGCGGGTTCCTCGGACTCAGCCTCGGTCGCCTTGACGACCTGCTTGCGGTGCTGCTCGAAACGAACCTGAGCCTCGGCGTAGGAGCGTTCCCATTCCTGGCGCTGCTTCTCGTAGCCATCGAGCCAGTCGTTGGTCTCCGGGTCGAAGCCCTCGGGATAGATGTAGTTGCCCTCGCTGTCGTACTCGGCGGTCATGCCGTACTGCGTCGGGTCGAACTCCATCTCCGGAGACAGGCCCTCGTTGGCCTGCTTGAGGGACAGTGAGATCCGCCGCCGGTCCAGGTCGATGTCGATGACCTTCACCATCACGTCGTCCCCGACCTGCACGACCTGCTCGGGAATCTCGACGTGCCGCTCGGCGAGCTCGGAGATGTGCACCAGACCCTCGATACCCTCCTCGACCCGGACGAACGCGCCGAAAGGCACCAGCTTGGTGGCCTTGCCAGGCACGATCTGCCCGATCTGGTGGGTACGGGCGAACTGTCGCCACGGGTCTTCCTGCGTCGCCTTGAGCGACAGCGACACCCGCTCACGGTCCAGGTCGACGTCGAGCACCTCGACAGTGACCTCCTGGCCGACCTCGACGACCTCGCTGGGGTGATCGATGTGCTTCCAGGACAGTTCGGAGACGTGCACCAGACCGTCCACGCCACCGAGGTCCACGAACGCCCCGAAATTGACGATCGAAGAGACCTGGCCCTTGCGGACCTGGCCCTTGGCCAGCTGGTTGAGGAACTCGCTGCGCACCTCGGATTGGGTCTGCTCCAGCCACGCACGCCGCGAGAGCACCACGTTATTGCGGTTCTTATCCAGCTCGATGATCTTGGCCTCGAGCTCGCGGCCCACGTAGGGCTGCAGGTCGCGGACTCGCCGCATCTCGACCAGTGAGGCGGGCAGGAAGCCACGCAGCCCGATGTCGAGGATCAGGCCGCCCTTGACGACCTCGATGACGGTGCCCTTGACCGGCTCCTCGTTCTCCTTGAGAGCCTCGATGTTGCCCCAGGCGCGCTCGTACTGGGCGCGCTTCTTGGACAGGATCAGCCGGCCCTCCTTGTCCTCCTTCTGGAGAACAAGGGCCTCGACCTCGTCGCCCACCGCCACGACGTCGGCGGGATCGACGTCATGTTTGATGGACAGCTCCCGCGACGGGATAACGCCCTCGGTCTTGTAACCGATGTCGAGCAGCACTTCGTCACGGTCGACCTTGACGATGGTGCCCTCGACGATGTCGCCATCGTTGAAATACTTGATTGTCTTGTCGATGGCGGCGAGGAAGTCCTCCTCCGTCCCGATGTCGTTGATCGCGACCTGCTGCAAGGACGGGGCGGCGGTGGTGTGGGTGGACATGCGGTGGGGTGCTCCGAAGGGATAGGGTCGGCGAGGGCAGTGTCGTGTGGCTGTTGTGCGATGCGCTCACAGCTCTGCTGGTGGTACAACCCCCCGCAGGACCCCTGTGTTCCGGATGCGACGTACTGAGCCAGCTCGAATTAGGGGCCAGCTCGACAACCGGGCAGCGCATAACCACAGCGCAAGTCGATCGTACCCAGGCCAGAGTCCGGGCAGCAAACCCGACCCCCAGCATTCACCTACCGCGTCTGAGAGACTGCCCCGATGACGGGGGCGCCGCAACCGCGAGATGACGAGCGCGGGACCGTTCACGGACGTGCCGAAGCGTTGGTGGGCACCGTCGGTGTGGTGAAGCGGCTGGTCAACGCCACGGACACGCTGGCCGCTAATCGCCGATGGTGGGATGCCGACGCTGAGGACTACCTCGCCGCACACGGCGACTTCCTGGGCCGGGCGGATTTCGTGTGGTGCCCGGAGGGGCTTCGGGAGTCGGACGCCAGCCTGCTCGGCGAGCTGCCGGGCCGCCGCGTGCTCGAGGTCGGTTGCGGCGCGGCAGCGTGCGCACGCTGGCTGACCACTCAGGGTGCGCGGGTCGTCGGTCTGGACCTGTCGGCTGGAATGCTGCGGCACGCGGTACAGGCGGCACACGAGACCGGACTTCCCGTTCCACTGGTGCAGGCCGACGCCAGTCGATTGCCCTTCGCCGACTGCAGTTTCGACCTGGCCTGTTCGGCGTTCGGCGCAGTGCCCTTCGTCGCGGACTCGTCCGCAGTGATGCGGGAGGTCGCCCGGGTACTACGCTCCGGCGGGCTGTGGGTCTTCGCAGTGACTCACCCGCTGCGCTGGATCTTCCCCGACGATCCGGGGGAGGCCGGATTGACGGTGGCGCAGTCATATTTCGACCGCACTCCGTATACCGAGGTGGACAGCGCGGGCAAGCCCACCTACGTAGAGCACCACCGTACCCTGGGCGACCGGGTCAGGGAAATCGTCACCGCCGGACTGATGTTGGAGGACCTGGTCGAACCGGAGTGGCCCGCTGAGCTACACCGGGAATGGGGCCAATGGAGCCCCTTGCGTGGAGCCCTGTTCCCGGGCACCGCGATCTTTCGCTGCCGTCGCTGCTGATTGGCGCCATTGTCAGTGTAATGCTTCGACCCTGCGAGCAGGTCTCAGTATTGATGCTTCGACCCTGCGAGCAGGTCTCAGTGCGCCGCATCGTCCCAGGACCGTCCGACGCCCACCGAGACCACCAGTGGAACGTCCAGCGCATATGCCGAACCCATTTCGCGACGCACCAACGTTTCCACTGCGGTCCGCTCACCCTCGGCGACTTCCAGTACCAGCTCATCGTGCACCTGTAGCAGCATCCGGGAATGCAATTCCTCGACGCGCAGCGCCCGGGCGACTCCCAGCATTGCGACTTTGATGATATCCGCAGCGCTGCCCTGGATCGGCGCGTTCAGCGCCATCCGCTCGGCCATCTCACGGCGCTGCCGGTTGTCGCTGACCAGATCGGGCAGGTAGCGCCGGCGCCCCAGGACGGTGGCGGTGTAGCCGTCCATCCGGGCCTTCTCCACAATCGTGTGCAGGTAGTCGCGAACGCCGCCGAACCGGGCGAAGTACTCCTCCATCAGCTCGCGGGACTCCTCGGTGGGAATCCGCAGCTGCGCGGACAGCCCGAATGCGGACAACCCGTAGGCGAGGCCGTAGTTCATCGCCTTGATCTTGGCGCGCTGCTCGCCGGTGACCACGGCAGCGTCCACCCCGAACACCCGCGCGGCGGTAGCAGCGTGGAAGTCATAACCCGAGGTGAATGACTCGATCAGCGCGGTGTCCTCGGACAGATGCGCCATGATGCGCATCTCGATCTGACTGTAGTCTGCTGTCATCAATTCCGAATAACCGGGACCCACCACGAAGGCCTGCCGAATCCGACGCCCGGATTCGGTGCGGATGGGTATGTTCTGCAGGTTCGGTTCAGTCGACGACAGTCGTCCGGTCGCGGCGATGGTCTGGTTGTAGGTGGTGTGGATCCGCCCGTCGTCGGCCACCGCCTTGAGCAGTCCGTCCACCGTGGTCTTGAGCCGCGTTACGTCGCGGTGCGCCAACAGGTGCGCAAGCAATGGGTGGGCGGTCGACTGGTAGAGCGTCTGCAGCGCGTCGGCGTCGGTGGTGTAGCCGGTCTTCGTGCGCTTGGTCTTGGGCATGCCCAGCTCGTCGAAAAGAATTACCTGCAGCTGTTTGGGCGATCCCAGGTTGATCTCTCTGCCAATCTCCCGGTAACAGTCCTGTTCGGCCTGTTTCACCGCTGCGGCGAAGCCGGCCTCCAGCTCGGCCAGCACGTCGCCGTCGACGGCGATGCCGGCTGCCTCCAACTCGGCCAGCACCGCGAGCAGGGGCAGCTCCAGGTCGGTGAGCAATGACCGACCCGCTATCGCGTCCAGCTCGGCGTCCAGTGCGATGGCCAGCTCGGCCACGGCGCGGGCCCGCAGGATCTCGTCGGCTACCCGGACGGCGATGTCCTCGTCCTCGAACAGGCTCGGTTGGGCGCCGTCCCCGGCTTCCGCGCGCAACTCCCTGCGCAGGTAGCGCAGTACCAGGTCGGCGAGGTCGAAGGACCGCTGGCCGGGCCGGACCAGGTAGGCGGCCAGCGCGGTGTCGCTGGTCAGCCCGGCCAGGGTGACGCCGCGCGCCCGCAACGCGTGCAGCAGCGGCTTGGCGTCGTGCGCGGCCTTGGGTGCCGCCGGGTCGGCGAGCCACCGCGCCAGCGCCTGCTCGTCGTCGGGAGTGAGTGCACGGGGGTCGAAGTAGCCGCCCTCGCCATCGGGGGCGGCCAGGGCTAGGCATTCCAGATCACCGGCGCCGCGCGCCCAGCTGCCGCGGAAGGCGAGCCCGGTCCGACCTCCGTCCCGGGCGTGCGCATCCAGCCAGGCAGTGACGTCACCGGCCTCGATCATCCGGCCGCGCACCTCGAAGCCCGACTCGGCCTCAGGCTCGGGTGCGCTCAGCGTGGCAAACAATCGGTCCCGCAGCACCCGGAACTCCAGCTCGTCGAACAGCCGGTGCACCGCGTCGCGGTCCCACGGTTTCAACGTCAGGTCGGCAGGCTGCTCCGGTAGATCAACGTTTCGTACCAGCTCGGTGAGCTGACGGTTGAGCAGCACCGAGGCGAGGTTCTCGCGCAGGGCGTCACCGGCCTTACCCTTGACCTCATCCACCCGATCGACCAGCGCGTCCAGCGACCCGAACTCCCGCACCCACTTCGCCGCAGTCTTGTCGCCCACCCCCGGGATACCGGGCAGATTGTCCGAAGGGTCACCGCGCAACGCCGCGTAGTCGGGGTACTGCTGGGGGGTCAGGCCGTAGCGCTGCGCGACCTCCTCGGGAGTGAAGCGGGTCAGCTCCGAGACACCTTTGCGTGGGTAAAGCACCGTCACCTGGTCACTGACCAGCTGCAGGGCATCGCGATCCCCGGTGCAGACCAACACCTGGTAACCGTCCGGCTCTGCTCGGGTGACCAGGGTCGCGATCAGGTCGTCGGCCTCGTAGTTGTCCTTGGTGAGCGCCGGGATGCCGAGGGTGCCGAGCACGTCCTGAATCAGCGAGACCTGACCGCGGAATTCGTCAGGTGTGGCGCTGCGGTTGGCCTTGTAGGGCGCAAAGGTCTCCGCCCGAAAGGTTTTACGGGAGATATCGAACGCCGCGGCGACGTGGCTGGGCTGCTCGTCGCGGAGCAAGTTGATCAGCATCGAGGTGAAGCCGTACACCGCGTTGGTGGTCTGCCCCGTCGTGGTGCGGAAGTTTTCTGTGGGCAGCGCGTAGAACGCCCGGTAGGCCAGCGAGTGACCATCAAGCAGAAGCAGCCGCAAGGGGGAAACCGTCACGGCCCGCGAGTCTAGGCCGCGCCACCGACAGCCGTTCCGACGACCACGAGCTACATGGATGCTTATCGCTGTCAACGGCACCCCGTGAGCAGCCACATGGATGCTTGTCGCTGCTGGGTGCTGCCTAGAGTGAGGACACCCGCGTACAAGGAGGTTCGGTGTGACGACGTCCGGTGTGCCGCCCCAGGTCGATCCGGCCACCGCCGACCTGATGACCCGCTGGGCGGACGAGCAGCTCATCGAGCGGATGGGTATCAAGATCACCGAATGGGACCCGGAGCGGATGGTGGGGACCATGCCGGTGGCGCACAATCGCCAGCCGTTCGGGTTGCTGCACGGCGGAGCGAGCGCGGTACTGGCCGAGACTCTCGGTTCGATGGCGGGCTGGCTGTGGGGCATGCCCGACCGGGTCCCGTTGGGGCTGGAACTGTCCTGCTCGCACCACCGGTCGGCAACCGAAGGAGAGGTCACCGGCGTGTGCACACCCCTGCACCGCGGCCGCACGGTGGCGACTTTCGAGATCCGGATCAGCGACGAGCGGGACCGTCCGATCTGCACAGCCCGGCTGACCTGCCTGCTTCGGGATCGACCTCCCGCGTGACCTACCCCGCGCCAGGGGCCACAGCACGGAGGACCTGCCGGTTAGTCTGCCCTGCCAGTAGCCCACTATGGGCACTCGGTCGGGGGTTCACCGGATCTCCGCG
This sequence comes from Pseudonocardiaceae bacterium, assembly GCA_050700495.1. Taxonomy (GTDB): domain Bacteria; phylum Actinomycetota; class Actinomycetes; order Mycobacteriales; family Pseudonocardiaceae. Next base: position 4,912 of record JBOHHF010000533.1, on the reverse strand, counting down.
ACCGCGCCGTTGACCGCCCCGAGGAGGCGCACACCCGTGGGACCAGCAGGCCCCGCCCGGCGACCGAGCAGGATGCGGTCCGAAGAACCCGGACCGACCTGTCGTGTCCCACGAGCGCTGCGCGCGTTACTGGTCGCGCTCATCGCCAGCGCCGCACTGCTTGGCCTGGCCGCCTCGGCACTGGCCGGCCAACAACCATCGCCCACCCCGCCCACGCCGTCGCAGCCAACTCGAGCAGAGGAGCAAGGCTTGCCGGTCAGCGGCACGCTGCGCAACGTCGACGGCACGCTGCTCGCCGGCGTCCGGGTGCAGGCGCTCGACTCCGGCGGGCAGCAGGTCGCCACGACTACCTCGGACTCACGCGGCCGCTGGGAGCTGACCGTGCCCGCGCCCGGTCAGTACACCTTCCGGATCGAGCGGGAATCCCTGCCCCGGGGCGTCACGGTGCTGCAGGGGGAAGTGGTTCGCGAGGTGAGCCCAGCGACGTTGCCGCTGGTTGTCTTCCGCTTCGGAGAACAACGCGAAGGCCTGCAGACCTCAGCGACCTCACAAGTCCTCCGGGTACTGGTCGACGGCATCCGGTTCGGCCTGGTCATCGGCATCACCGGGGTGGGCCTTTCGCTGATCTTCGGGACGACCGGGCTGACTAACTTCGCGCACGGTGAGCTGGTCACGATCGGCGCTGTGGTGGCCTGGACGTTGAACGTCACCTTCGGGCTGCACCTGATCTGGGCTACCTTGCTGGCGATCGTGGTCGGCGCAGCTGTCGGCGCGGCGAACGACCTGGGTATCTGGCGGCCGATGCGGCAGCGCCGCGCCGGCCTGATCGCCCAGCTGGTGATCTCCATCGGTTTGGCCCTCGCGCTGCGCTACCTGTTGCTGATCTACTTCGGTGGCCGTTCGGAGGCGTTCGCCGATTACACCAGCCAGGTGGAGCGCGACTACGGATTCATCAGCATCACCGACAAGGACGTCGCCACGATCGTGATCAGTCTGGCCGTTCTGGTCGGGGTCGCGCTGCTGTTGCAGCGGACTCGGATCGGCAAGGCGATGCGGGCGGTATCGGACAACCGTGATCTGGCCGCAGCCTCGGGTATCAACGTCGAGCGAGTGGTGCTGTTCGTGTGGGTACTGGCCGGCGCGCTGGCGACCCTGGGTGGCGTGTTGTTCGGCCTTTCCGAATTGGCCGGGACGGTGCAATACCAGATGGGTTTCGCACTGCTGTTGCTGATGTTCGCCGGGGTGGTCCTCGGTGGGCTGGGCACGGCCTACGGCGCCCTGGTGGGTTGCCTGCTGGTCGGCGTGCTGGTGCAGATCTCCGCTCAGATCATCCCGGTCGACCTCAAGTACCTGGGCGGGCTTGCAGTGCTCATCGTCATTTTGGTGATCAGACCGCAGGGCCTGCTCGGCAGCCGCACGCGGATCGGGTGATCAGATGATCGACGTCGCGAACCTGCTCACCAACGGCATCGCAGCACTGGTCGGCCCCTCGGCGATCTTCTTCGCGTTACTCGCGATCGGGCTGAACATCCACTTCGGCTATACCGGCCTGCTCAACTTCGGCCAGATCGGCTTCGCGCTGGTCGGCGGATACGGCATGGGGATCGCGGTGGTGAACTTCGGCCTGCCGCTGTGGCTGGGTGTGCTGGTGGGGATGGTCGCCGGCGCGGTGCTCGCACTGCTGCTCGGGATCCCGACACTGCGGCTGCGCGCGGATTACCTGGCGATCGTCACGATCGCGGCTGCGGAGATCCTGCGGTTGATCACCCGGTCGACCTCGATGACCGATTTCTCCGGCGGGACCCAGGGCCTCACCGGCTATGGTGGCAGCTTCCGCCAGCTCAGTCCGTTCGACAACGGCCACTTCTACGACTTCTTCGGGGTACGTTTCCTTGGCCAGGACCTGTGGTCGATGTGCGTGGGCTGGACCGTAGTCAGCTTGTCGCTGCTACTGGTGTTCCTGCTGGTGCGCAGCCCCTGGGGTCGGGTGCTCAAGGCGATCCGGGAGGATGAGGATGCGGCCAGGGCGCTGGGAAAGAATGTCTTCGCCTACAAGATGCAAGCGTTGGTGCTGGGTGGGGTGTTCGGAGCGCTCGGGGGGATCGTCTTCGCGCTGGCCACACAGTCGCTCACGCCGGACTTCTACTCACCACCGCAGACCTTCTTCGCTTATGCGGCACTCATCATCGGCGGGTCCGGCCGGGTGTTCGGTCCGGTCATCGGCGCGATGATCTTCTGGTTCGTACTGTCGGTCACCGACAACTTCCTGCGTCAGGCCACCGCAGGCAATCACCCGTTGATCACCTTCATCGACGACCAGGATGTCGGCGCCATCCGGTTCGTCCTGGTAGGAGTAGCTCTTGCGCTACTGATGGCGTTCCGACCGCAAGGTATCTTCGGAAAGAGGAGCGAGGTGCTGCTGGATGCGCGCTGAGGATCCGCTCGCCGGAGTACCCGCCGAGCCGGGTGTCCCGAAGCCCGACCCGGTGCTGGTGATCGATTCGATCACTCGCTCGTTCGGCGGCCTGCGAGCCGTCGACGTGACCCACCTGGAGTTCCAGCGGGGCTGTATCACCGGGCTGATCGGCCCGAATGGGGCAGGCAAGACGACGCTGTTCAACCTGCTCACCGGTTTCGACCGGCCCAACACCGGTCGATGGACTTTCGACGGAGCCTCGCTGTCCCGGCTCGCCGCGCATCAGGTGGCCCGTCGCGGGGTGGTTCGCACCTTCCAGCTCACCAAGGCGCTCGCCAAGCTCACCGTGCTGGACAATATGCGTCTGGGTGCACCGAAACAGACCGGAGAGCGGTTCTTCGGCGCCCTGCTGGGCAGCTGGGGAGGGCAGGAGCGGGCCAACACTCACAAGGCCATGGAGCTGCTGACCCGGTTCCGGCTGGACACCAAGGCCGACGATCTCGCCGGCTGTCTGTCCGGGGGGCAACGCAAACTGTTGGAGATGGCCAGGGCACTGATGATGGACCCGACCGTCGTGATGCTCGATGAACCGATGGCCGGGGTGAACCCCGCGCTCACCGAGAGCCTCCTCCACCACGTCAAATCGCTGCGCGATGACGGCATGACCGTGGTATTCGTCGAGCACGACATGGACGTCATCCGGGATATCAGCGACTGGGTGGTGGTGATGGCCCAGGGCAGGGTGATCGCCGAGGGCAGACCCGAGGCGTTGTCGTCCAACAAGACGGTTGTCGACGCCTATCTGGGCGCGCACCACGACCAGGCGCTGGAGTTCGATGCCGAGGGCAACCCGGTAGGACAGACAGCGGTGCTCGTCGCTGCGATCGAAAGCGAGCTCGAGGCGGCCATCGAACGCGGCGAGGACCTGTCGGCCTCCCCAGGAGGGGCCATCACAGTGGGCGACACAGCAGTGGGCGACACGGCCGTCGCACACCGGGAGAACCGACCGTGACTGCTGGTGAACTGTCCCCCGCCGAGTTCGCCGCGACCCGGCCGCGGCACCGCGAGCTCGCCCAAGGCGCGCTGCTACGAGCCGACGACCTGGTGGCCGGCTACCTGCCCGGAGTGAACATCCTGCGGGACTGCAATTTCTTCCTCCGTGACGGCGAAATCGTCGGCATCATCGGGCCCAACGGCGCCGGCAAATCGACGCTCCTCAAGGCGATGTTCGGCCTCATCCCGATGCGGGGCGGCAGCGTCACGCTACGGGGCGCTGACATCACATCGGCCAAAGCGCACGTGCTCGTCACGAGAGGCGTGGGTTACGTACCGCAGAACAACAACGTGTTCCCCTCCCTGACCATCGAGGAGAACATGCAGATGGGCGGGTACCTGCGACCGCGTGCTTTCACCGCCAGGTTCGACGCGGTGTGCGCGCTGTTCCCGTTGCTCCGGGACCGGCGCAAGACCAAGACCGGGGCATTGTCGGGCGGCGAGCGCCAGATGGTCGCGATGGGCCGGGCGCTGATGATGGAACCGTCGGTCCTGCTGCTCGACGAGCCCTCCGCCGGCCTGTCGCCGATGTTCGCCGACGAGGTGTTCGTGCGCTGCAAGAAAATCAATGCGGCTGGTATCTCGATCGTGATGGTCGAGCAGAACGCCCGGCGCTGCCTGCAGGTCTGCGACCGAGGCTACGTGCTGGACCAAGGCCGCAACGCCTACACCGACACCGGGTCGGCGCTGATGAACGACCACAAAGTGGTTGAGCTCTACCTGGGCACCCTGGCCGGATCACGCGAGGCCGGATAGTCCACAGCATCAATGGGGGTGGGGCGCCGAGCCCCCATTCGGCGCCCCACGTCAGCGGGCTCCCACGATGCGGTACTGGGTGGCGGCTTCGTCGATTTTATTCTGCGCGTTGAACTTCAAGATCCCGTAGGAACCGACGGCCCGCTCGCCGCCGGCAGTGAAGTCCAGCGTGCCTGTGACACCGTCGTAGTCGGGATTACCGCCGCTGTCGATGATGTCCCGGCACTGACGGAAGGTGGTGCACTTCTCGCCGTCCTTGGTGATCCCGATGATCTCCGAAGCGATGTCCATCCCCTTGGTGGACTTCGCCTGTTCGGCGGCCAGCGCAGTGATCACGACGGCATCGTAGGCCTCACCGGCGTAATTGTTGTCCACCAGGCCTGGATCCTCGGCCTTGAGCCGCTGCTGGAAGTTGGGCGAGACTTCGGTCATCGGGGCGGTGCCCTTCATACCATTGAGCAGCCCCGGAGGCAGGCCCACGCCCAGCGCGTTGCCCATATTGCCGTCCGTGCCGTAGACCGGCTTCTGACCGGGTCCGATCTGCACCTCGCTCATCCGGCTGATGATCTTCTTCGACTCGTCGAAGCCGATCACCGCGATCGCGTCCGGGTTGAACTGCCGGACGTCGTCGATCTCGGTGTTGTAGGACGTCGCGTTCGGATCGTAAATGATCTTCTGGATCTGGTT
>JBOHHF010000532.1:0-5021 GCA_050700495.1 Pseudonocardiaceae bacterium | reverse complement strand
CTGCCTCGTTGCGACCGAAGACCATGGTGAACCGGGTAATGGGAGGCACTGTGATGCCCCCGCGCTCGCCGAGGGCAAACAAGGTCCCTACTGGTCGCGACGCTTGTCATATCGTTGCGCTTGTCGCACTTGCGGGAATCTGGCGTTGGCGACAGTGGGGAGTCTTTCTTTATGACGGCGTACTCATTTTAGTGTTGGATCCAGCATTCTTACTGGCACCCTGATTTACACCCTGACGCCGGTCGCACTCTTCTTGTTTTTGATCAGCCTTCTCCGTTCGAAGTGGGATCTCATGCACTGATGCACCCTCGATCACACGGCGTGACGTAACTAGCGGGTTGCGGTTGTAAACCACCCGGAAACTGTGCGAGACACAGCTGTTAACCGCACATGGCCCACATCATGCCTAGATCATGATCGTTTCGGAGAGTGAACGTGTTACCGCAGGTCAAAGGGCTCGCCGCGCACTGCCCCACAGGCCTGGAATATGAACGACATGTTACGTACGTCGCACCATCACATCGGTGATGATGTGAGACCGACTGACCTTCTTGAAGGGTACCAAAGCGCTGTATAAAATAGGTGCGACTAGCCGCCCGTGAACGTCATTATCACCCGGAGGGGTGGCGTCCGTGATCGATACTCCCGATAACAGCTCAAGTGTCGGCATCGACACCGGCTTCGCTGATTCCCTGCTGCGCATCGGCAGGCATTTCCAGCGCGGGGAGGCCTCGGCCGATGGGCGTACGCTACACCAGATCGGCGGCCGGTCGGCGGACGTTTTCTACCGGGACCGCTGGGCCTACGACAAGGTAGTGCGCTCCACCCACGGGGTGAACTGCACCGGTTCCTGCTCATGGAAGATCTACGTCAAGGACGGGATCATCACCTGGGAGTCGCAGCAGACCGACTACCCGTCGATCGGCCCGGACAAGCCTGAGTACGAGCCCCGCGGCTGCCCGCGCGGTGCGTCATTCTCCTGGTACACCTACTCGCCGGCAAGGGTGCGCTACCCGTATGTGCGCGGCACGCTGCTGGAGCTGTACCGGGAGGCCAAGCAGCGGCTCAAGGACCCGGTGCTGGCCTGGGCCGATGTGGTCGACGATCCCGAGAAGGCCCGCCGGTACAAGTCGGCGCGCGGAATGGGCGGGTTCGTGCGGGCCGAGTGGTGGGAGGCCACCGAGATCGTCGCGGCCGCGCATGTGCACACGATCAAGAAGCACGGCCCCGACCGGGTTGCCGGATTCTCGCCGATCCCGGCGATGTCGATGGTCAGCCACGCCGTCGGCGCCCGGTTCATCTCGCTGATCGGCGGGGCGATGCTGTCGTTCTACGATTGGTATGCCGACCTCCCGGTGGCCTCACCGCAGGTGTTCGGTGACCAGACCGATGTGCCCGAGTCCGCCGACTGGTTCGACGCCGGCTATCTGATCATGTGGGGCTCCAACGTCCCGGTCACCCGCACGCCGGACGCGCATTACATGACCGAGGCCCGCTACCGGGGCCAGAAGGTGATCGTCGTGTCACCGGACTACGGGGACCACACGAAGTTCGCCGACGAGTGGTTGCCGGCCCGGCCAGGCACCGACGCCGCGCTGGCCATGGCGATGGGTCACGTAATCCTCAAGGAGTTCTTTGTCGACCGGCAGACTCCCCGCTTCACCGATTACGTCAAGCGCTACACCGATCTGCCATTCCTGGTCACCCTGGAGAAACGGGGTGACGCTTTCGTCGCCGGCAAGTTCCTCACCGCAGCAGACCTGGGTGACGCAGGTGAGGGAGCTGAGTCCAAGACCGTGCTGCTGGACGGAGCGACCGGGCAACCGGTAATCCCGAACGGTTCGCTGGGCCACCGGTTCACCCGCGCCGGGGAAGGTCACTGGAACCTTGAGTTGGACGGCGTGGATCCGCTGCTGACCATGTACGGCAGCGACACCACAGAGGTCAGCCTGCCCCGGTTCGACACCGCCGAGCCGGGCGTGCTGCACCGCGGGGTGCCGACCCGGACGGTCGCCGGCAAGCTGGTCACGACCGTGTTCGACCTACTGCTGGCGCAGTACGGGGTGCATCGCCCGGGCCTGCCCGGCAGCTGGCCGACCGGCTACGACGACGCCTCCGAGCCCTGCACCCCGGCCTGGCAGGAGCCGATCACCGGAGTGCCGGCGTCGGCGGCGGAGCGGATCGGCCGGGAGTTCGCCGATAACGCCGAGCGCTCCGGCGGCCGGTCGATGATCCTGATGGGCGCTGGCACCAACCACTGGTTCCATTCCGACCAGACCTACCGGTCGTTCCTGGCGCTGGTGATGCTCACCGGTTGCCAAGGGGTCAACGGCGGCGGCTGGGCACACTACGTCGGCCAGGAGAAGTGCCGGCCGATCACCGGCTGGTCAACGCTGGCCTTCGGCCTGGACTGGCAGCGGCCGCCGCGGCAGATGCAGGGGACCATCTACTGGTACCTGGCCACCGACCAGTGGCGCTACGACCCGTTCACCGCCGAGGCGATGGCCTCGCCGCTGGCGAAAGGGCGCTTCGCGGGCCGGACCGCGGCCGACAACATCGCGCTGGCCACCCGGCTGGGCTGGATGCCCAGCTACCCGACGTTCAACCGCAACCCGCTGGACCTGGCCGACGAGGCGCAGCGCCTGGGCAAGGACGCCGCGCAGCACGTCGTCGACGGGCTGTCCACCGGGCACCTCAGGTTCGCCTGTGAGGATCCGGACGCGCCGGAGAATTTCCCGCGCTGCCTGACCGTGTGGCGGGCCAACCTGCTCGGTTCCTCGGGCAAGGGCAACGAGTACTTCCTGCGCCACCTGCTGGGCAGTGACTCCAACCTGCAGGCCACCGACCGCGACGGGGTGCGCCCGGTCGAGGTCACCTGGCGCGACGAGGCGCCGGTCGGCAAGCTGGACCTGCTGCTGTCGCTGGACTTCCGGATGACCAGCACCACGCTGTTCTCCGACGTGGTGCTGCCCGCGGCCACCTGGTATGAGAAGCACGACCTGTCCAGCACCGACATGCACCCCTACGTGCATGCCTTCTCCCCCGCGATCTCCCCGCCGTGGGAGACCAAGACCGACTTCGAGGCGTTTCACCGGATCGCCCGCGGTTTCTCCTGGCTGGCCGAGAAGCACCTCGGGGTGCGCCAGGACATCGTGGCGGTCCCGCTGCTGCACGACACCGGCGACGCCACCGCCCAGCCCGGCGGCCGGGTGCTGGACTGGATGGCCGGCGAGTGCGAGCCGATACCCGGCAAGACCATGCCGCGGCTGATCGTGGTGGAGCGTGACTACCCAGCGGTCGGCGAGAAGATGGCCGCGCTGGGCCCGCTGGTGGAGCGGGTCGGCCTGACCACCAAGGGCGTCACCGTCCACCCCGACGCCGAGGTGGACTACCTCAGGGCGGCCAACGGCGCGGTCATCTCCGGGCACGCCGCCGGGCGGCCGTCGCTGGCCAAGGACACCCACGCCGCCGAGGCCATCCTCGCGCTGTCCGGCACGACGAACGGCCGGCTGGCCGTTGAGGGATTCCAGGCCCTGGAGCGGCGCACTGGCACCAAGCTCGCCGACCTCGCCGCGGAGAACGAGGGCAAGCGGATCACCTTCGCCGACACCCAGGCCCGCCCGGTGCCGGTGATCACCTCGCCGGAGTGGTCGGGCAGCGAGGCCGGCGGCCGGCGCTACGCCCCGTTCACCATCAACACCGAGCGGCTCAAGCCCTGGCACACGCTGACCGGCCGGCAGCACTTCTACCTCGACCACGACTGGATGTCCGAGCTCGGTGAGCAGCTGCCGATCTTCCGCCCGCCGCTGGACATGACGGCCCTGTTCGGCGAGCCCAACGTTGGGGCGACCAGCCTCAACGGGCACCGGGCGATCACCGTGCGGTATCTCACGCCGCACTCGAAGTGGTCCATCCACTCCGCCTACCAGGACAACCTGCACATGCTCACGCTGTCCCGCGGCGGGCAAGCGATCTGGATGTCCGATGTGGACGCCGCCAAGATCGGCGTGGTGGACAACGAGTGGATCGAGGCGATCAACCGCAACGGCATCGTGGTGGCACGGGTGATCGTCAGCCATCGGATGCCCGAGGGCACCGTGTTCATGTATCACGCCCAGGAGCGCACCGTGGGCGTGCCGCGCATCGAGAAGACCGGCAAGCGCGGTGGCATCCACAACGCGCTGACCCGGCTGATGATCAAACCATCGCACCTGATCGGTGGCTACGCCCAGCAGTCGTTCGCGCTGAACTACCACGGCCCCACCGGCAACCAGCGCGACGAGGTCACGACCATCCGCCGTCGCAGCCAGGAGGTGGTCTACTGATGAAGATCATGGCACAGCTGGCCATGGTGATGAACCTGGACAAGTGCATCGGCTGCCACACCTGCAGCGTCACCTGCAAGCAGGCGTGGACCAACCGGGGCGGTGTCGAGTACGCCTGGTTCAACAACGTGGAGACCAGACCCGGCCAGGGGTATCCGCGGCAGTACCAGGACCAGCAGCGATGGAAGGGCGGCTGGACGCTGACCAAGCGCGGCCGGCTGACGTTGCGCTCGGGCTCGCGGTTCCAACTGCTGCTGAACATCTTCGCCAAACCCGACCTGCCGACGGTGGCCGACTACTACGAGCCGTGGACCTACGACTACGACAACCTGCTGTCCGCACCGCCGTCGGACACCACCCCGACGGCCCGGCCCACCTCGCTGATCACCGGCGAGGACACCACGGTCACCTGGGGCGCCAACTGGGACGACGACCTGGGCGGCGGCCCCGAGCAGATCGGCCGTGACCCGCTGCTGGCCAAGGTGTCCGACAAGGTGAAGCTGGAGTTCCAGCAGACGTTCATGTTCTACCTGCCGCGGATCTGCGAGCACTGCCTCAACCCGTCGTGTGCGGCGTCCTGCCCGTCCGGCGCGATCTACAAGCGCAGCGAGGACGGCATCGTGCTGGTCGACCAGGACCGCTGCCGCGGATGGCGGCAGTGTGTCACCGGGTGCCCGTACAAGAAGATCTACTTCA
>JBOHHF010000531.1:0-2180 GCA_050700495.1 Pseudonocardiaceae bacterium | reverse complement strand
TAGCACGGACACCTGCGGTGTGGGTCAGTGATCTTGGTCTGGTCGGGTGTGCCGGGCACGGCTGTTCCAAGATTGTCTTGTGTCATGTTGTAGATCGATGATCGTCGGCGTGTCGCGGCGGTAGGGCCACGAAGCTCCGGTAGGACGAGCGTCCTTCCACAGACCTTCGTCCGGTTCCGGAGCTTCGTTGCTGGTGCATCCTGCCATCGCCGAGTCGTGCGCGTCGGCGATCGATGGTGTCGTGTCTGATTCCGATGTCGGGGATGGTGTGGCTGATGCCGCGGTGGGTGGTGTTGAGCTGCTGGGACGGTTCGCCGGGATCTCTGATGGGCGCAGTGATCAGGGTCGTGATCACCCGGTCGCGGTGGTGTTGACCTTGTGTGCGGCGGGGGTGTTGGCCGGGATGCGCTCGTTCACCGCGATTGCCGGATGGATCGCCGATGTGCCGGCCGAGCTGCTGGCCCGCCTCTAGGGGGCGCTGCGGTCGTCGTGTCCACCGCGAGGACACCGACACCGACGTGCCCGTCGAAGACGACGCTGTGGCGGGTGCTGACCGGTGTCGACGTGGCCGCGGTCGACGCCGTGATCGGCGCGTGGCTGGCCGAGCGGGCCGGGCTGACCTCAGGGGTGTCCGCAGCCGATCCGGCGGGGTGCGGATCGGGCGCTGCTGGCGGTCGCGGTGGATGGCAAGACCGTGCGCGGCGCGGTCGACCCCGAGGACTCCGGCGCAAGACAGGTGCACCTCATGGCCGCGGCCACCCACCACAACCAACTCGTTCTCGGGCAGGTCGAGGTCGGGGCGAAGACCAACGACGTCGGCATAAGACGCCCTACGGGGACATCCAACTCGACACCAGCCGTCGCCTGGCCATCGGCGGCACACCCGCCGAACGACCGGTCGAGCCGCCGTCCCGGACGACGAGTGGCGGCTACCCGCCGACCTCGAAACCAAGGTTTCTGTCAATGTCCGAAGTCGTGCCTGTACGGATGACGTCAGTGTAAGGGCTGTGTGCGGAGGACTCCGGATCGTCGGGTGTCCCGGAGTCCTCCGCACTACCGGTCACTTCGGCCATGATCGTGTGAGTGAGGGGCCACGGCTGGCCGATGGGCTGGTGGTTGAGCACCGCGTGCTGACGTAGCCCGGCTCAGCTTGTGGCCCCTGCGGTGCTCGCGGTGCGCAGGTAGCTATACACCGTCTCACGGCTGATGTCGAACTCGCGGGCCAGCACGGATTTCCGCTCGCCGGCGGCGGCCCGCTCGCGCAGCTCGCGGGCCTGCCCGGGAGTGAGCGCGGGTTTGCGGCCGATGTAGGCGCCGCGTTGTTTGGCCGCGGCGATGCCCTCGCGCTGGCGTTCGAGGATCAGGGCGCGTTCGAACTCGGCGAACGCCCCCATGACGCTCAGCAGCAGGGTGGCCATCGGCGAATCCTCGCCGGTGAAGGTGAGGTTCTCCTTGACGAACTCCATCCGCACCCCCTTGCTGGTCAGCAGTCGCACGAGGCGGCGCAGATCGTCCAAGTTGCGGGCCAGCCGGTCCATGGAGTGCACGAGCACGGTGTCGCCCTCGCGGACGAACGCGATCATCTCGTCGAGCTTCGGCCGGGCGGTGTCCTTGCCGGACGCCTTGTCGGTGAAGGTGCGTTCGACCGTGATCCCGTCGAGCTGCCGGACGGTGTTCTGATCGACGCTGGAGACCCTGACATAGCCGACCCGCATCGCCCGGCCCCTTTCTCACCCCGAAATGTCAGGATGAACCCTGAGAACCGAGCAGACATATGTCAAGAAACACCGATAGAGACCCTATGTTGACGCGTTTCGCGCCAGGCAACGGGTGTGGTGTTGGAGTCAAACCTCAACCAGACAGACCACATAGATCCATCCGGGCGCTCGCAGCTCGCCTCCCCATTTTGCGTCGCTCTCGGGTGGTCGGAAACATGGATGTGCGGGCCGAACATCAACCTGCGGCGGTCCTGCTGACCTCCAATGGCGGAGATCGGTTCCGGCGGGTAGCCTCGCCGCCGGAGACGATTGACACGCGTGGTTGCAGCGGCACGGGCGGCGCCCATTGCGCAGGGGACGCGACCAGGGAGGCACGATGGCGATATCGGAGTTCGTCAAGCGCAAGCTGGCGATGGCCTACTATCGCTTTGACCACGACAAGGACGGGGTCGTCACCGAAGG